>NZ_CP011372.1:625212-937819 GCF_001017575.1 Campylobacter lari
ACAATCTGCTGTTTTAGAAAAAGCAGTAGATTTTTGTATCCAAAAACACGAAGGACAATTTAGAAAAAGTGGGGAACCATATGCAGTTCATCCTATATTAGTAGCTTCTTTTGTGGCATTTTTAAGCCCTGTACAGTCTATGATCATCGCTGCATTATTGCACGATGTGTTAGAAGATACAAATTGCAATGAAGAGGAATTAAATGCAAATTTTGGTGAAGAGGTAACCAAATTAGTTCAAGGCTTAACTAAAATAGTCAGTATTAGAGAAGATCATCTTACACGCTCTAATTCTAATGAAAAACTTGCAAAATCTGCTTTAACTTTTAGAAATATGCTTTTAGCTGGTGTTGAAGATGTGAGTGTGCTTGTAATAAAACTTTGCGATAGATTACACAATATGCTTACTTTAAATTTTTTAAGAGAAGATAAACAAAAAAGAATCAGCGAAGAAACCTTGGTAGTATATGCACCTATAGCTCACAGACTTGGAATTTCAAGTATAAAAAATTTACTTGAAGATTTAAGTTTTAAATTTTTACTACCCGATGAGTACGCACAAATTGATAATTATATAAATGCAAAAGATCAACAAATTCAACTTGGATTTAATGAATTTATTTCAAAGATAGAAATGTTATTTTTAGAGAATGGTTTTAGGCAAGGCAGTTTTGTTATACATAAAAGAATTAAACATAATTATTCTATTTATTTGAA
Organism: Campylobacter lari; assembly: GCF_001017575.1. Taxonomy (NCBI): domain Bacteria; kingdom Pseudomonadati; phylum Campylobacterota; class Epsilonproteobacteria; order Campylobacterales; family Campylobacteraceae; genus Campylobacter; species Campylobacter lari. Next base: position 625,930 of record NZ_CP011372.1, read on the forward strand.
AATGCAAAGAAAAGGTGTAGGACTTGATGAGGTTTTAGATCTTTTGGGTGTAAGAATTTTGGTAGAAAAAGTTTATGATTGTTACTTGGCCTTAGGAATTTTACATACGCATTTTAATCCTTTAATCTCAAGATTTAAAGACTATATAGCCTTGCCAAAACAAAATGGTTATCAAACCTTACACACAACACTTTTTGATGCAAAAAATATTATAGAAGCTCAAATTCGCACCTTTGATATGCATAAGACTGCTGAATTTGGCGTGGCAGCACATTGGAAATACAAAGAAGGAAACATAACAACACCAAATTTAGATTGGCTTGCAGATATTTCCATGCATGGTAAAGAAGAAGGAAATAATATACAAGATTGTGATGCTATTGAGCTTTATGAATATGCAAAAGATAGTTTATATATAGAAGATATAGCGGTGTATTCCCCAAAAGGTGAGATTTTTACTTTGCCGCGTGGAGCCACGGCTTTGGATTTTGCATATGAGGTTCATACTAAAGTAGGGCTTCATGCAAAAACTGCTTTTGTTAATCGTATGAGAGTGCCACTTTTAACTGTGTTAAAAAATGGAGATATAGTTAGCATTGAAACTTCAGAGGAAGAATTTTTTAGATGTTCTTGGATAGATAGTGTTAAAACAGGAAAGGCTAGGGCTAGTATAAGAGATTTTTGTAAGCAAAAGAAAAAAGAATTAAATAATAAAATTGCTATAAATCTTTTATCTACAGTATTTAATAAAGATTCTAAGCTTATAGAAGAGTGGCTTGAAAAAGAAAAATTTAACAAAAAGCTCAGACAAATTGCCTTGGATTTTAATTATTTTAAAGAGGTAATTATAGCTCTTAGAAAATATGTAGGGCAAAATCAAGTAGCTAAATTTGAGCAAAATGAGCAAAAATTTGAAAGTATAGTAATTGGTTCTAACTATAAAATAACCACGATTAATTTTGATTATTGTTGTAGACCTAAAAGAGGGGATGAAATCATTGCTTTTAGACACTCAACTGGAGCAACGATACACCATAAACTTTGCGAGCAAGCAATGAAAATGATAGAAGATAATAAAGAAATGGTTTTTGTTTCTTGGAATGATAGCTCGATAAAAAGTTACAAAATCATCGTTTCTATAGAAAATAAAAAAGGTTCTTTAGCAGATTTTCTAACTACTTTAGCTAAAATGCAAATTAATGTTTTAAGTATCAATTCAGCTGATTCAGAGCCCGTGGTGGCAAATTATTTTGAAGTGCAGGTTGAATTACCTAATAATGTAGATGTTGAAAATGTAAAAGAAAGATTAAAAGCTAGATATAAAATCTTGGATTTTACATCTTTAAATGATGCGTATAATAATCACTAAAAAAGGTTTTATAATGAATATTGAAGAAATTATTAAAGAAATTAAACGAGGAATAGCAGAAATTATTGATGAAGAAAGATTAGTTTCTTTAGTAAAAAATTACTATGAAAAAGGTGAAAATTTTTTTGTAAAGGCTGGTTTTGATCCTACAGCTGCTGATTTGCATTTGGGTCATACTGTAGTTTTAAGTAAGATGGCTTTGCTTCAAAAGCATGGAGCTATAGTGCAGTTTTTAATAGGTGATTTTACTGCTCAAATCGGTGATCCAACAGGAAAAAGTGCTACAAGAAAAAAGCTTGATAAAGAGGAAGTGCTTAAAAATGCCAAAACCTATGAAGAGCAAGTTTTTAAGATTTTAGATCCAAGTAAAACTCAAATTCATTTTAATTCTAAGTGGCTAAATGAGCTTGGTGCTGCTGGTATAGTAGAACTTACTTCGACTTTTAGTGTTGCTAGAATGCTTGAAAGAGATGATTTTACCAAGCGTTTTAAAGAACAAAGTCCTATATCAATTTGTGAGTTTTTATATCCACTTTTACAAGGTTATGATAGTGTTGCATTAAAAAGTGATATAGAAATGGGTGGAACGGATCAAAAGTTTAATCTTTTAATGGGTAGACAGCTTCAAAGAGTATATAATTGCCAAAAAGAGCAAGCGGTGATGATGATGCCATTACTTGAAGGCCTTGATGGTGTAAATAAAATGAGTAAAAGCTTGGGAAATTATATCGGTGTGACTGAAAATGCCAAAGATATGTATGCTAAGGTTTTGAGTATAAGTGATGAGTTAATGTTTAGATATTATGAGCTTTTAAGTGAAAAAAGCTTAAATGAAATTTCACAAATAAAAGATGATATTAAAAATGGTTCATTACATCCTAAAAAAGCTAAGGAAAATTTAGCTTTGGAAATTACTGCACGTTTTCACTCAAGCGAATATGCGCTAAAAGCTAAGGAAGAATTTGATAAAGTTCATAGTGCAAAAGAGCTTCCTAGTGATATGCCAAGTTTTGCCTTGGAAGGTAGTATTTGGCTAGCAAAAGCTATAGTAGAGTGTAAAATGGAAAGCTCTACTTCAGCAGCTAGAAGATTGATTAATTCTAATGCAGTAAGTGTTAATGGAGAAAAAGTTCAAGATGAACAATACCAACTAGAAAGCGGTGAATATATTTTACAAGTTGGAAAAAGAAAATTTGCAAAATTAAAGGTAATATGATGAGTTTTAAAGCTTTAAAAATTGGAAAGCATGAGATAAAATATCCTATTTTTCAAGGTGGTATGGGACTTGGTATAAGTTGGGACAAACTTGCTTCTGCGGTTTCTTTAAATGGTGGATTAGGGATTATTTCTTCAGTAGGAACTGGATATTATGAAAATAGAACACATATAGATAAAGAGTTTAATGCAAAACCTTATGGTAGTGATAATTTTTACTCAAAAGCAGGTTTAAAAGCCTTGATAGATAATGCTAGAAAGGTTTGTAAAGACGCACCTTTAGGCTGTAATATTTTATATGCAAGTAATAATTATGCGCAAATTGCACGCAATGCTTGTGAAGTTGGTTTTAATGTAATAGTTTCAGGCGCAGGGCTTCCTACAAATTTACCTGAATTTACACAGGATTATCCTGATGTTGCTTTGGTGCCTATTGTATCATCAGCTAAAGCTTTAAAAATTATCTGCAAAAGATGGCAAAGTAGATATAATCGCTTGCCTGATGCAGTTATAGTTGAAGGACCAAAAAGTGGTGGACATCAAGGTTTTACTTATGAGCAATGTTTAATGGATGAATATCAATTAGAAAATGTAGTACCACAAGTTGCGCAAGAAATTAAAAACTGGGGAGATATACCATTAATCGCTGCAGGTGGAATTTGGGATAAGCAAGATATAGAAAAAATGATGTCTTTAGGGGCAAGTGGCGTTCAAATGGGAACTCGTTTTATAGGAACTTTTGAATGCGATGCGAGTGATGATTTTAAACAAGTATTGTTAGATTGTAAAAAAGAAGATATTGAGCTTTTAAAATCTCCAGTTGGCTATCCCGCAAGAGGAGTAAGAACTAATCTTTTAAATTTAGTTGATAAAAGAATGGGGCCAAAAATTTCTTGCGTGAGTAATTGTGTTGCACCATGTGGCAGAGGCAAGGAAGCTACTAAGGTGGGTTATTGTATAGCAGATAGATTGTATGATGCTTGGAGTGGTAAAAAAGAAACAGGCTTATTTTTTACAGGGGCTAATGGATATAGACTAGATAAGCTTATTAGTGTAGAAGAGCTAATGAAAAAATTAGTTAATGGTGAAGATGCTTAGAATATTTTTTATTTTTTTATTATTTTGTCTTAGTGTTTTTGCTAATGCAGAAGTTAAGAAATTTGATCAAAATTTTTTAACTTCTAATTCAGAAGAAAAACTACAATTACACCAGCAGTTAAAATCTTTGTATATACAAAGTGTGATTAATGATAATAATGAAGAAAAAAATGAGATTTTAAAAAGATTAATCATAAGTTCAAATTCTTTAGGTTTTGATGATAAAGCTTATGTGCAAGAGCTTAAAGAAAGTGGGGTAAGCGAAGAAGAAATTTCGCGTTTAAAAAACGCTTTAAAAGTTATACAAGATCAAAAAATAAAAAAAGAACAACCAAAAATTGAAACTAATACCACATCACCTATTAATAAAAAAGAAGATAAAAAAGAAGATAAAAAAGAAGATAAAAAAGAAGATAAAAAAGAAGATAAAAAAGAAGATAAAAAAGAAGATAAAAAAGAAGATAAAAAAGAAGATAAAAAAGAAGATAAAAAAGAAGATAAAAAAGAAGATAAAAAAGAAGATAAAAAAGAAGATAAAAAAGAAGATAAAAAAACTCCAGTGCAAAAAGAGCTTTTTGTGCTTGATGTTAAAAAATTAGACAATGGTATCTTGCTTGATTTAAGTGAAAAAATCAGCCAAAAAGACGTTAAAAACTTTACCCTCAAAGGTGATAAGAATTTTCGTTATGTTGCAGATTTTGATGGAATTTTAAAAGGACCTAAGAGAGCTTTTGAATTTAAAGATTTTGATATTATCGTATCACAATTTAACCCAACAAGTATGCGTTTGGTCTTAAGTTCAAAAAAGGAATTAAAAATCAAAATAGAGCTTAAAGATCAAAGTCTTTTTATGGGACTTGAAAAGGTAGAAAAAAAAGAAGAGCCCAAACCTATAGTTAAAAAACAAGAAGAAGCTAAAAAAACAGAAGTAAAAAAAGAAGTTGTTAAAAATGAGCCTTTGTATATTTTAAAATCAAGTAAAGATAAAAATGGTATTAATTTAAAATTAAACAATGATATTGATTTTGAGGATATTAAAATCAATTCTTTTAAAGATGGTAAAACATATCGTTCTATTGTAAGCTTTGAAGCTATTTTAGAAGGTGATAGAAAAAAAATCGATATTAATAAAAATCAATCTATCACAATAGTACAGTTTAATAAAACTACAGTAAGAGTTGTTTTAAATTCTACTAGTGATTTTAAAACTAATCTTGATTTAGATGATGAGGAATTGTTTATAGGTTTTGAAAAAAAGGTTAAAAAAACACCAACAAAAACTGCCTCAAAAACAACAAAAACTACTATTAAAAAATCAGGGAAAATCATAGTAATTGACCCAGGTCATGGAGGTAAAGATCCAGGTACTTTGGGTGATAAGGGTGTTAGAGAAAAAGATGTAGTTTTAAGTGTGGCTTTAAAACTTGGCAATGAGCTTAAAAAACGTGGGTATAAAATTTATTATACTAGAAGTACGGATAAATTTATAAATTTAAGAGATAGAACCTCTATGGCTAATGAAAAAATGGCAGATTTGTTTATTTCTATCCATGCTAATGCAGCTCCAAATAAACAAAGAGCTAAAACTCTTGAGGGTATTGAAACTTTCTTCTTATCGCCTGCAAGAAGCGAAAGAAGTAAAAAGGCTGCTGAGTTAGAAAATCAATCCGATTTTGAAGAGATGAATTTCTTTTCCAAACAAACTTTTTTAAATTTTTTAAATCGTGAAAAAATAGTTGCTTCAAATAAATTAGCTATTGATGTGCAAAAAAAGATTTTAAGTAATGTAAGAAAAAAATATAAAGTTGTGGATGGTGGGGTTAGAGAAGCTCCTTTTTGGGTTTTAGTGGGTGCACAAATGCCTGCTATATTGATTGAAACAGGTTATATTAGTCATCCTAGCGAAAGAAATAGATTAGTAAATAAAAATTTCCAAGAATTATTAGCTATTGGCATTGCTAATGGTATAGAGAGTTATTTTTATAAAAATCAATGAAAAAAGCAAATATTATCATTAAAAACAATGCACCTTTTTCTTTGGATTTTGATGATTATTATTTTAATTCTAGTGATGGTTTAAGCGAAAGCAAATTTATATATACAAATGCTTTTGAATTTGAAAACAAACAAACTATTGTAGCAGAACTTGGTTTTGGTATAGGTTTAAATTTTTTCCTTACTTTAAAGCGTTTTATAAAAGAAAAAAAAGAAAATCAAAGGCTATTTTATCTTAGTTTTGAAAATTTTTATATAGAAAAAGATAAATTAAGAGAAATTTATAAAAACCTTGGTTTTTATGAGGAATTTAGAGAGCTTTTAGAGCAATTTTTTAAATTTTATCCTCCGTGTAAAGATGGAGTTTATAGATTTTATTTTCAAGATTGTTTTTTAGATTTAGTATTTGGCGATGCTAAAGAAAAGTTACAAAATTTAGATTTTAAGGCTGATATTTGGTATTTAGATGGTTTTGCTCCTGCTAAAAATCAAGAGATGTTTGATGAGGATATTATAAACAAAGTTGCTAAAAATTCAAAAATAAATGCTAAGGTTTTAACCTTTTCCTCTGCAAGCATTTTAAAAAAAGCTTTAATTAATAATAATTTTCAAGTACAAAAAATCAAAGGTTTTAGAAAAAGGGAAATGATACAGGCTGTTTTTAATGGCTTTGAGTTTGAAGATAAATTTGCTTATTTTAACACCCCATGTTTGAAAAAAGAGATACAAAAAATAGCCATCATCGGAGCAGGTATAGCCGGAGCTAGTATAGCTTATGAGTTTTCTTTAAGAAATGTTCAAGTAGATGTTTTTGAAAAAGAAAATTCACTAGGAAAAGGTGCTTCTGGAAATATCAATGGAATTTTAAGTTCTTTGATTTTAAAACCTGATGTTTTGTTAGGCGAGTTTTCACAATATGCTTTTTTAGAGGCTAGTAGATTTTATAGGCAAATTTTAGATTTAATTCCCCAAGGGGTTTATGAATTTGCTCATAATGAACTTATGCAAGAGCGTTTTAATAGTCAAAAAGATAATGTTTTATTTGAAATTATTAACAATCAAGCTTTTTTAAAAGATGGAGCTTGCATAAAACCTCAAGAGCTTGTGAAAATGCTTTTACAAAAAAGCAAGGCTAGGGTGTTTTTTGAGTATGAATTTAAAGATTATTCTTATGAAAATGAAAAGTTTTCTTTGCAATTTAACAATCAAAAAACATTAAAAGATTATGATGTGCTAATTTATGCTCAAGGCGCTGATGTTAAGAATTTTTTAGAGTATAAATATATGAAATTAAGTAGTGTTAGAGGTCAATGCACTCATTTAAAACCATTTTTAAAAAATTCTCATGCTTTATCTTCAAAAGGCTATATTTGCCCTATCAATGAAGAATTAAATTTGCAACTTATTGGTGCAAGTTATGATAGGCTTAATCAAGACACAACGCTTTTAAAAAATGATGATTTGCAAAATATTGAAAATATAAAAGAATTTTTACAAGGTGAAAATTTAGAAATTATGGGTGGTAAAGTAGGATTTAGATCATATTCTAGTGATAGATTTGCCATAATAGGTCAAGCCTATGATGAAAATTTTTATATGCAAAATTATAAGGCACTTTTATGGCATAAAAATAAAAGACAAGTAGCACCAAATGAATTTATTCCTTTGTATTTTTCTATTGCTCATGGATCTAGAGCTTTTGCTAGTGCTATTATTGGAGCTAGAATGCTTAGTGCATTAATCTTTGATGAGCCAAAAATAGAAAAAGATTTTTTGCACGCTACTCATCCTGCAAGATTTTTAATACGTCAATTAAAAAAAGGAAAACAATAATTTTATTTTCGCTTTATTTTTAAAAATATAATTATATATTTAATTTAAAAATACGGGGGGGGGCAGGTGCAAAAAAATCAACCTACAAAAAATGAAAAATTCTTTAATGATGGACAAATTATTATCTCAAAAACCGACAAAATTGGTAGAATAATATATTGCAATAGAAATTTTATCCTACTTTCGGGATATAAAGAATTTGAGCTTTTAGGGAAACCTCATAATATCGTGCGTCATCCTGATATGCCAAAGGTTGTTTTTGAAATTCTTTGGGAGGGTATAAAAAATAAAAAAGAAGTTATTGCTTACGTAAAAAATTTATCCAAAGATGGATCTTTTTATTGGGTTTTGGCCTTTATTACGCCTTCATTTGACGCTAGTGGCGAGATAGTTGGTTATCACTCTATGCGCTTAAATCCCAGAAGGGAAGCTGTTGAAAAAATAGAAAAAATATATAAAGAGCTATTGTTAGAAGAACAAAAAGGTGGGAAGAAAGCATCAAGAAAGATGTTAGATGAAATTTTAAGCCAAAAGGGGATGAGTTATGAAGAATTGGTTTTATCAATATAATATTAATCAATTTGTGAATTATTTTGCTTTATTTTTATTTTGTTTGATGGCTGTATTGGAAATAATGGAAGGTAAAACATTTGGCTTTGTTTTTTGTGTTTTAGGAACTTCTATAGTGCTATTTGGTATTGCTAGTGCTTATTATAGAAATAAAGAAGTTTTAAGATCGACTCAAGTTTTAAATGAACTTGCAAAAGGTAATTTGGAAGCAAGAATTACACATATACCTTTTGAAAAATCTGGTGTAGGACAATTAAGTTGGGTTGTGAATGATTTAGCAGATCAAATAGAAGCTTTTAATAGAGAAATTCTTAATGCAGTTTTAGCAGTCAAAGAACAAAGATTTTATAGAAAGGCAAGATTGGAAGGTTTGATGGGTGCTTTTGAATATAATGCTAAAATTATTAATGAAGCAACATTGGAGATAGAAAAAACACAAAATTTATCTGTAAGAAGTGTGATAGTGGAAAATGTTTCCAAAAATATGTCAGATTCTTTACAAAAAGAGTTGGCTTTGATTAATACAAAATTAAATGATAATGCAAGTGTTATGCATGAGATTTATGATCAAGCAAGTGATATTTCTATACATTCTTCAAAAAGTGCTAAAAACGCTCAAATAATCTCAAATGACTTGGCAAATTTAGGTGTAAATATAGGTCAAATTCATACCTTAATGGATACTTTCTCTCAGCAGATGAATAGCGTTTCTTCTTTTATAGGTATTATTGAAGATATCACAGAGCAAACTAATCTTTTAGCATTAAATGCTGCCATTGAAGCTGCGCGTGCTGGAGAACATGGTAGAGGTTTTGCTGTGGTTGCTGATGAAGTTAGATCTTTAGCTGAAAAAACTCAAGATGCTGCTAAAGAAATTTCTATAATGATTAAAACGCTTATAGAGCAAATGGGTAATATTAAAGATATAACAAATGAAGCTTACGAGGTTGCTAAAAGTTCTAACTCAAGTTTAGAAGAATTTCAAAAAGTCTTTATGGGTGTTGATGAAAAAGCTAAAATTTTATTAGATGAAATTTCCAAAACAAGCACAGATACTAATAAAATTTTGCTTTATTTAGAATGTTGTTTGAAAACTTACTTGGCGTGCTCTTGTGTAATTAATTCTAAAATAGAATATACAGAAGAAAAAAATTTGGCTAAGTTTGATTCTGCTAGTAGTATTTATATCTTAAATCAAGATCTAAATTCTCATATAGAAAAATTATTTGATTGTATAAAAAATAATCAATTAGTAAAAGAAGAAAGAAAAATTTATGCTCAAATTAAGCAAATTCAAGATATAAATGAAAGGATGATAAGTGAAATAGAATATAAAAAACATATATAATTAAGAGGTTGAGTGAAAAAATACATTTTTTTTAGTTGCTTATGTATAAACGTGTTTGCTTTAAATTTAGAAGAAAGTTTAGGCGAGGGTGAGGTAAATATTACCAAAGAGCAAAAGGCAAACACGGTTTCTAAGCAGATATTTTTTCAAAAACCACAAGAGTATCAAGCTCAAAGTACCGATCTTGGTTCTTTTGCTAGTAAAACTTTAGGGCAGGTTTTAAATTTAAGTTCCAAAGATAAAACAGAAGCAAGTTTGGATTATAATGCTTTAAATGTAAATATTAAAAATATTAATTCTATATTAGATTATGATAATGCTAGTTTGCTTTTAGAAAAACAAGCAAGAATAGGGCAATTAGAACAAGCTTATTCTTTAGGACTTATCAATCGTTATGAATTTGATGAGTTTAATTTTGGTTTTAACTATTTTAATGATCAATATAAAGAAGCTTACACTAAAAATAGCTTTGGTGCTGAATTACAATTTAGTCACTATTTTAAAGCATATGCTAATCATTATAAGATTAAAGAAAACGATAGTGATGATAGTACAGAACTTGGAGTGATATTTGATTTGCCGTATTTAAATGTTTTAAATGTTAATTCTAATATAAAAGAATTGCAAAACCAATATAACATTATTTATTCTCCAATTTCTATTTTGGATTTATCGCTTAATTATCAAGATGAAAAAACTAGCGCCAAAGATCAAACAGCAATGTGGGTAAGATTTAGACTAAATTATGAGCAAAGTTTAAGTAAGCAATTTTATAATAGCTTTTACCGTAAAAATAATATAGGCGAATTTAACCGTTATGATTTTGCTACTAGGACTTATTAATTACTCATAAAACGGGTAATATCATTATAAGTTACAAACACCATTAAACTTAAAAGCAAAGCCATGCCAAAATAACTAAGATATTCAAAACATACTTTTGGTACTTCTTTTTTAAAGATTAACTCATAAAGGTTAAAAAGTATATGTCCTCCATCTAGCGCTGGGATAGGAAGTAAATTTAATACTCCAAGATTGATAGAAATTAAAGCTGTGATTAAAAATAAAACTACTATGCTAGTATTTGCTGCTTTGGAGGTTATATCAACCATAGTGATGATTCCACCCATATTTTTAGCATCTAACTCCCCGCTGATGATTTTAGCAAGTCCTTTAAAAATGAGCAAAGAAGCCTCTACGCTTTCTTCATAAGCGTATTTTAAACTACTAATTCCTGGATGATAAATAGTAACAAACTCACCCTTAGGTGCTATACCAATTAATGGTTTTTGAACTTTTTGATAAAACTCATTATAACCTTGATCAATTTGCGGGGTTAGGGTGATGTTGATGAGTTTACCATCGCGTTCTATGCTAAGTAAGGTTGGTTTTATATGTACAAGTTTGCCAATTTCTTCAAAGCTTTGAATTTTAACTCCATCTATAGCTAGGATTTTATCTCCAATTTGTAAATTTGCTTTTTGTGCAGCTGAGTTTGGTGCTATATTTCCAATAATAGGTGCAAGCTTTTGCACACCTAAAAAACCTATGGCTATATAAAGCAAAAATGCTAAAAAGAAATTAAAAAACGGTCCTGCAAAAAGTATGTAAATTCTAGCTAGAGGACTTAGAGTATTATAGCTATTTGGTTCGTAATTTTTTTCACTAGGATTTAAATCATCTTGTCCTTTAAGTTTAACATAACCACCAAAAGGTAGAGCAGATAAGCGATATTCTGTGTTTTTGTAAGTTTTTTTAAAAACAGCTTTTCCAAAGCCTATACTAAAAATCTCTACATCAACCCTCATGTGTTTTGCGGCTAAAAAATGTCCTAGCTCATGAAAAAAAATTAAAAAAGATATAACCAAAAGTGTTATTAAAAAGCTAAAAGAATAAAATTTAAAGCCAATAGCTAAGATAATAAATAAAAATAAATATGATTTCAAATTATACCTTTTTTAAATGTTTTATATAAGCTAGTATGTATTCAAAAGCTGAATAAAGTGTAAGCACTAAAGCAATAAATAACAATGTATTAGCAAAAGGCCATTGCATGATTAAAAATATAATGGCTATCATTTGAAAGGTTGTTTTTATTTTTCCTGCAAAAGAAGCACTTACATCAAATTTTTCACTCACCATAACCACTCGAAAACCGGTTATAAAAAATTCTCTTACTAAAATAATATAAATCATCCAAGGATCAGCTTTTTGGGTGAGTAATAATCCCAAAAAAGCAGCCAAAACAAGCATTTTATCTGCTAGTGGATCTATAATAGCTCCAAGTTTTGTAGTTTGATTCCAAGTTCTTGCAATATAACCATCAAAAAAATCAGTTAAGGCAGCTATACCAAAAACAACACAAGCAAAATAATTTACCCAACTAGGATGAATATTTTCAAAATCATTAATAAGCAAAAAAAAACAAAAGTGGAGCTAATAATATCCTTATAAATGCTAAGATATTAGGTAAATTCATTGTTTATTAATCCTTGTGTTTAAAGAAAATACCCCAAAATGGGGTAATGAATCATTTAAAAGTTGTACCACCATCTACGATTAAGGTGTGTCCTGTGATCCAATTTGCTTTATCAGAACATAAAAATAAACATGCTCCTGCTAAATCTTGAGGCTGTCCAATACGGTTTAATGGGCTAAGATTAATAGTTGCATTTTTAACTTCTTCATAATTTGTAAATGCTTTAAGTGCGTCAGTGTCAATTGGTCCACCACTTACTACATTGACACGGATGTTTTTAGAACCAAGTTCAGTTGCAGCATATCTTGCCATAGCTTCTACCGCTGCTTTAGCTGTACCGTGTCCTGCATAGTTTTCAATATGTACCAAATTTCCTGTTGAAGAAATAGATAATATACTACCCCCGCCAACTTTTTCCATTCTTTTTGCTGCTTCTTGTGCTCCAACAACAAAAGCATTTACAGTTGCTGTGAAAATATTATTTATTCCACGAGGTTTTAATTTCATAAATTTGGTATATCCACCTACAACGGCACGACCTGAGATAATAGCATTAGAGATGAAAAAATCTATTCTGTCAAAATCTTGATCGATTTTTTCAAATAACTCTTTATAAGTTTCTGGTTCAAGTATGTTAAACTCATAAGCCTTTGCTTTGATTTTATAATTATTTTCTAAATCTTTTACAATTTCTTGAGCTAAATCTGCATTAGAATTATAAGTAAAAGCTACATTAGCTCCTGCTTTTGCAAACTCATATACAATAGCCTTACCAATCCCTCTTGTTCCACCACTAATTACTAAAGTTTTATTTTGAAAAAAAGTATCCATTAAAATCCTTTGATATTATAGTTTTTCATAATCGCTTCTATTTTTGCTAAATTGCAATCACTAGGTTTACAAAGTGGCAAACGATACTCTAAAGTAGGGGTTAAACCTGCTATATACATTGCCGCTTTAATAGGTATAGGATTGCTTTCGCAAAATAAAATTTTATTGATATTATACAACTCATCATTGATTTTTTTAGCTTCAATATATTTTTCTTCTAAAGCTAGATGAGTTAATTTTGAAATCATATCAGGAAGTAAATTTGAAGTAACTGAAATCACACCTTTACCGCCATTTGAAAGTATAGGATAATTAATCGCATCTTCTCCGCTTAAAAGTATCATTCTAGGTTCATGTGCTAGTAAATCAACACATTTATCAATACTTCCACTAGCTTCTTTTACCCCATAAATATTTTCACAATCTCTAAACAATCTTATAATGGTTTCTGTTTGAAGCTCACAACCTGTTCTTCCTGGGACATTATATAAAAGCACAGGTATATCTATGCTTTTTGCTATTTCTTTATAATGTAAATACAAACCTTCTTGTGTGGGTTTGTTATAGTATGGAGTAACACTTAAAATGCCATCAGCTCCATGCTCTTGTGCAAATTTAGCTAAACTTACAGCTTCATGAGTAGCATTACTTCCTGCTCCTGCTAAAACTTTACAAGAACTTCCCTTGCATGCATCTAATGCTATTTCTATACAGATTCTATGTTCTTCATGGGTTAAGGTGGCACTTTCTCCGGTTGTTCCAACAGGTACCACTACATCAATTCCATTGGCTATTTGTCTTTTGATGAGTTTGTGGTAAGTTTGTTCATCTAATTTTCCATTTTTAAATGGAGTTATTAAAGCTGTCATTGCTCCTATGATGATTTTATTGTCCATTTTCACCCCTTTTTTAAGATTATTGTGGTAGATTTGTTTTCATTGAAGTATTTTTTAGCACAATGAATTAAATCATCTTTACTTAAATTTTCTATATTTTTTTCATAATCAAGCAAAGGTTTTAAATTACCTTTTGCAAGATAAGATCCATAAATATTTGCAACGCTACTTGCATTGCTTAGTGAAAAGATAAAATCACTTTTTACAGTATTTTTGATTTTTTCCATGATAGTATCATCAAATTTAGCATTTTTTACATCTTCAAGAATTTTTAAAAGCTCTTTTTCAACATCTTCTGCTTTTATGCCTTCATTGCAAACACAAATAAATATAAATAAATTCTCATCTATATTTTCACTTGCATAAGCATAAAATTCATTGATTAATTCTAATTTATCAATTAAAATTTCACTTATTAAAGAACTTTTTCCATTTCCTAAAAGCTCACTCAATGCGCAAAGTTTTGGCATATCTTCGTGATTAAATGCAGGAATTTTATATGCAAGCGCTAGTAATTGTGTGTCACTTTCTTTATGTAAGATCACACGTTTAGCACCATCTTGCTCAGGTTCTTTTTCATGAACTATAGGGATTTCTTTGGTATTTTTTATATCTTGAAAATGTTTTTTAGCTAAAGTAAATACTTCATCTTCATCAATATCACCACTCACAAGCAAAATAGCATTTTTGGGTTGATAAAAAGTTTGATGAAAATCTTGTATATCTTCTATTTTCCAATTTTGTATATCTTTAAAAAAGCCTATCGGGGTCCAGTGATATGGATGGTGTAAAAAGGCATGGTTGTATAATCTAAAATACAAATATCCCAAAGGATTGTTATCGGTTCTCCAACGCCTTTCTTCTAAAACTACATTTCTTTCAGGCTGAAACTCATCATCTTTTAAATTTAAATTACGCATTAATTCAGCAAAAAGCCATAAAGACTTATCTAAATTTTCACTAGAGCATTTTATAAAATAATGCGTATAGTCAAAGCTCGTGCTTGCATTATCCACCCCACCAAAACCTTTGACTATTTCATCAAATTCACCTGCTTTTAAATTTTTTGTACTTTTAAAATTTAAATGTTCAAGCATATGGGCTATGCCACTTTTTCCCATTTTTTCATTTCTTGAGCCAACTTTATAAAAAATATCTACACTTATAACCCCGCTTTTTTTATTTACAGGTAAAGTATAAATTTCAAGTTCATTTTCAAGGGTGATTTTTTTATAATTAATCATTTAAAATTAACTCCTATAGCTTGACTAATATGATTAAAACCATCTTGTTTTAAAAGCTCAATTAAACCTTGATTGATATTTTTAACAATGCTTGGCCCTTTAAAAATCATAGCTGTATAAATTTGAACCAAACTAGCCCCGTTTTTAATGCGCTCATAAGCAAGTTCAGCACTATCTATGCCTCCACTTGCTATTAAAATAGTATCTTGATAAATTTCTTTAGCCACTTCTTTAAAAAATGTCGCACTTTTTTTAGTGATTAATTTACCGCTAATTCCACCAAAAGTTCTTGTATTATCAATCAAAGAATAATCTATACTAGTATTTGCCATGATAATACCATCAGCTTTTGCACTAATAGCACTTTTGCAAAGTGAAATTGCACTGTCTATATTCATATCTGGAGCAATTTTTAAAATCACAGGTTTATTTGTGATTTCTTTTGCTTGGTTAAATAAAGTACTTACAAATTCTTCACTTTGTAAATCTCTTAAATTTTTGGTATTTGGAGAGGATATATTAATCACAAATAAATCACACAAATCTTTAAACTCTTTTAATAAAATAATATAATCATTAATAGCTTCTTCATTTGGTGTGATTTTGTTTTTGCCTATATTTGCTACTAAAGGTATGCTAAATGGATAGACTTTTTTTACTTCTTTTGCGATAGCATCTTTACCTTTATTATTAAAACCCATAGCATTTTGAATACTTTCTTGCTCAACAAGTCTAAAAAGTCTAGGTTTTTCATTACCATTTTGAGGTTTTGGGGTGAAAGTTCCATATTCTAAAAAGCCAAAACCTAAAGCACTTAGTGGTCTTATCATTGTGGCATTTTTATCAAAGCCACCTGCTAAGCCCACAGGGTTATAAAAATTTAGATTAAAAATTTCTTGATTTAAAAATTCATCATTTACTACGCAATCTTTTGCAAAAAAACTAAGCCCCCCGGGAAATATACAATCTAGTGTTCGCATGCTAAATTCAGCCAAAGCATGAGCATTTTCTGGATCTAATTTATATATTAAAGGTTTTAAGCTTTCATAGGTCATATTTTTCCTTATTTTATAAAATAGCATATTGTACTAAAAAAATGATAATTCTTAGTTTTCATTTTCTTTATCTTTGTCAGTTTTTTGTACTTTTTGTTTTAATTTTTGATAAATTTCACAATGTTGCATTAAATAAGCATCATTTCCTATAGAAGCTATTTTTCCTTTATCAAGTACAGCAATTTTATCAGCATTTTCTATAGTGCTAAGTCTATGAGCGATGATGAGTATCAAACGATCCTTTTTTAAGCTCTCTATAGTTTTTACTATGGCTTTTTCACTTTCATTATCAAGTGCTGAGGTTGCTTCATCAAAAATTAAAATTTGAGGATTTTTATATAAAGCCCTTGCTATAGCAATGCGTTGTTTTTGTCCACCTGAGAGATTTTTTCCATGTTCTTTTAATTCAGTATGAATACCGCCAAGCTCTTGAACAAAATCATAAGCATTAGCTTGTTTTAAAACCTCTATTACACGTGCTTCATCGTATTCTTTAGCATAAGCTATATTTTGAGCTATAGTGTCATTAAATATATAAATATTTTGAGTTACCAAAGAGATATTCTCTCTTAAGCTAACAATATCAAAAGAACTAATATCTTTTTGATTGATTAAAATTGCACCACTATCTTTTTCAAAAAAATACATTAAAAGATTAATAATAGAAGATTTTCCTCCGCCACTTGATCCAACTAAGGCTAGAATTTCTCCTTTGTTAAAAGAAAAATTTGCACCTTTTAATACCATTTTATCTTTTTGATAGCTTAAAGAGACATTTTTAAAATGGATATTTTGGATATTTTCTGTAAGTTTTTCATCGCCACCTTTAATTTGTGGTTCTAAATCAGTTAGATAAAAAGTTCTTTCACTTGCTGCTACTGCATTTTGTAATCTTGTGTAAAGTGAAGAAAGTCTTTTAATAGGAGTATAAGCCATAAATAAAGCTGTAGTAAAGCTAAAAAAAGAACCTATGCTTAAACTTCCATCGATTACTTCTTTACCACCCACTATAATTACTATTGCAAAACCAATTGAACCCATAGATTCCATTAAAGGGCTACTTAAAGCTTCAATTCTAATGCCTTTTAAAGAAAGCTTGCAAACTTCGCTATTAGTTTGGCTGAATTTTTGCATTTCATTTTTACTTGCATTAGAAGCTTTGATAAGTTCTATATTAGAAAAAATTTCACTCAATCTTGAAGTAAGATCAGAATTTTTTTCTTGGGTATTGCGTCCTATTTTTTTGATTTTCTTAGCAAAAATAGCAAGAGGGTAAATTGCTAAAGGTAAAATAACTAAAGCAAAAAAAGCAAGTTTTGGACTTTGATAAATTACAACACTTAAAAGTCCAATGGCAGTTAAACTTTCTCTTAAAATTTCAGGTATGATAGTAGAAACTATATTTTGTAAAGCTCCAATATCAGAAGTGCACCTGCTGATTAATTCTCCACTTCTGTATTTATGAAAAAAGCTCATATCTAAGCGCAAAAGATTACCAAGAACTAATTCTCTTAATCTTCTTAAAATATCTGTCCCAACATAAGATATATAATAAACTTGCATATAAGCGCCAAGATTTTTTAAAGCATAAATTAAAACAACAAGTAAAGGCATATAGTAAAGCAAATCAACATTTTTTTCTATAAAAATTTTATTTAAAATAGGCTCTATGATGTATGCACTAGCTGCTGTTCCACCACTAGTTAAAAGCATACCTATAATAGCTAAAACAAAATAAAACCAATAATCTTTATAATAAGGCTTAAAGCGAGTAAATACCTCTTTAAGCTTCATTTCTTTGTAATTTTTATCCATTTTTCTCCCATACCACACCATTTGGTGTATCCATTAAAAGAATATTCTCTTTAGCTAAATCATCACGAATTTGATCTGCTAAGGCATAGTTTTTTTCTTGCTTTGCCTTGTTGCGTAGAGCGATTTTTTCTTCTATTTCTTGACATTTTTTTTCACTAATGCCAAATTGAAAATATTTTATGGTATCTATAAAGCCTATACCAAAAATAAAAGCAAGTTCTTTTAAGGTTTTTTCTAATTGTATTTTATAAGTTTTATCTTTTGGGTTTTGATCTAAGTAAATATTACTTTCATTGATAAACTCATCAAGTAAAGCTAAGGCTTTAGAGGCATTTAAATCATCATTTAAAACTTCTAAGATATTTTTAGCTACTTCACTTTCTATGGTAGTTTTTTCATCTATAAAAGCATTTATGTTTAAGCGTTTTTTTAAGCGGTAAAATTTATCAAGCCTTTTTTTAGCAGCTTGTAAGTCTTCCAAAGCATAGTTAAAATGTGCTCTATAATGTACGCTTAAAAGATAAAATCTCAAAACCTCTCCACTAAAAAGTTTTAAAGAATCTTTTAGAAAAAAGCTATTTCCCAAGCTTTTGCTCATTTTTTCACCATTAATTTGTACAAAGCCATTATGCAACCAAAAATTAGCCAACTCATGATTATTTTTACAACGACACTGGCAAGCTTCGTTTTCATGATGAGGAAAAAGCAAATCTATACCCCCTGCATGAATATCAAGTTTATCTTTAAAAATACTTTCTATCATCACAACGCATTCTGTGTGCCAACCTGGTCTTCCTTTGCCAAAATTTGCAGGATAAAATTTTTCATCAAATTTCCATAAAACAAAATCGCTATCATTTTTTTTAGTAACGCTTTCTTCTAAGCGTGATTGATTATCTTCTAAATTTCTTTTAGAGATATAAAAGTATTTATCATCTTTGCTAGTATCAAAATAAATTCCATCTTCAAGTTTATAAGCTAGGTTTAATTCTAAAAGTTTTTCTATATATATAATCATTTGCTCAATATAAGCTGTAGCCTTTGGTTTAAAATTAGGTTCTAAGATATTAAGTGCTTGCATATCTTCTTCGTATCTTTTAATATAAAAATTTGTAATTTCTTCTAAACTTTTGCCACTTTCTTGCATTTTTTTTAAGATTTTATCATCAATATCAGTGTAATTTTTAGCAAAAACTACTTCATAATCATTTGCTAGTAAAACTCTTCTTAAAAAATCAAAACATACACTACTTCTTGCATGTCCTAAATGTGCATCATCATATACAGTAGGCCCGCATAAATAAATATTTGCTTTTTTTGCCTCATGTGGGATAAATTCGCATTTTTTCTTTAAAACACTATCAAAAAAAACCATTAAAATAAACCTTTAAAAAAATGATAAATTCCAATTAAAAATTGTATTAAAATATCTTTAATTTCAAATAAGCCTAAAGCAAATAAACTTAAAAATACTATGCTAATAAGCCAAAATTTAACCCTAAAAATACCCCAAAGATTTTTAAAACCAAATTCTTTAATATTAGCATACAATAAATAAAAAGCACTAATAGATGAAGCCAGTGCAATACCCAAGCTCTTATAGGCTTCTTCTTTGATGAGTAAAATAATCACTATGCTAAAAAATGCTGATATAAAAAGTGTTTTAAAGGCTATTATAGCGGCTATTTTTTGTTTAAATTTAGCATAAAGCCACAAAGAGAAAAGTTTTTGCAAACCAAAAGGTAAAAGTCCTAAAAGATAAGCTTGTAATAAAAATGCAGTGATTTTTGTATCTTCTTGATTAAAATTTCCTCTTTGAAATAAAAACTCCACAATTTCTTTAGCTAAGATAATCCCAACTATACTAGCTAAAATCAAAAGCACACTTAAATACTCAAAAGCTTTTTGCATAAAAGCTAAGGCTTTTTGTTCTTCATTTGCTTTTAAATGTCTTAGTATTTTTGGAAAACTTACTTGACTTAGTGCGATTGCAAAAAGAGCTAAAGGAAGCTGAAAAACCCTATTAGAATAATACAAATACGAAATGCTTCCAGCCATTAAAAAACTAGCTATAGTGGTATCTAATAAAGAACTAATTTGATTTGCTGAAGAGCCTAAAAGTCCATGGGTAAAAGTAGAGTGGAATTTATCTAAACTAGTCTTTGTTTTTTTAAGTTTTATGCTTAAATACATACTTTTTAAAATTCTAGTGTTTTTTAAAGCAAAAATATGCCATATAAGTTGAGCTAGACCACTTAAAACAGTCGCATACGAAAAATAATACAAAGCTTCTAAAGGTTTATCTTGAGTGACAAAAAATCCGGCAATCACGACAAAAAGATTAAAAAATGAAGCAGAAAAAGAAGTGATGAAAAAATTTTGTTTATAATTTAACAAAGAGCCTAAAAAAGTTACTAAAAAAATAAAAAATAAATACCAAAAATTAATAGAAACTAAAGGTGCAGCTAGGATAATTGTTTCTTTATTAAAACCAAAGGCAAAAATCTTTGTAAAAAATTCAGCAAAAAAACTCACTAAAACACAAGTTAAAAAAACGATAATGCTAAATTGCAATAAGACATTTATGCAAAAAGCACCTTTTTTACTTGCTTTTAAAAAACTTGGTAAAAAGGCTTGTCCAAAGGCTCCTTCAGCGAAAATTCTTCTAAAAAAAGCAGGCATTTTTAAAGCTACAAAGAAAATATCACTATAAATTCCAGCCCCTAAGTACAAGGCTAAAACAATATCTCTTAAAACACCCATAATTCTAGAAAATAAAATTCCTAAGGCATTGATGATGAAATTTTTAAAAACAATATTTTTTTTCATTAATTTTCATTCTTTAAACATTAGTTTGAGTATTATAAAATTTTTTAATAGCAATAATTTTAACTAAATTTTGATTTTATTTTTGCTAAAATCAAAATTTTATATACAATAAGGAAGCTTAAGCTATGGAAGAAAAGAAAATTTTATATACTAAAGACCCTTATAAAGAGCTTTTGATATTTGCTTCTGAAAATAAATGTGAAGTCGATGAACTTGATTTTAGATTGTTAAGTTTTAGCACTTCTTATACTTATGATAATCAAGAATGGATAAAAGTTAATGAAAAAGAATTAAAAATTTTTGAAGAAGATGAAAAATTTTTAATTCATGATTTAAATATAGAACAAGAATATAAAATAGAAATTTATTTTAAAAAATTTACACGCTCTCCAGCTTTTGAGATTAGTTTGCATGTTAATGAACTTTGCACTTTATTAAAAGCTAGTGTTAGAGCTAGTGAAGCTATTGCTTTTCATGATAAATTAGCACTAGAGCTTTTGGAAGCTATTTATAAAGCGATGATAAAAGAAAAATATTTGCTTGGATTTAGAATTTTTGATTTTAAAAAGCAAATTATTGATTTTAATACTAAAGTTAAAGAAAAGCAAAAATTTGATTTTGAAGTTGAATTTGAAGTATGTAAGGGAGTTAATCCACAAGAGCCTACAAATGAAGAAATTCAATATCATTATCTAGAAAATTTAAAAAAACACAATGATGTGATGAATAGAAACTATGTAGCACCTATAGGAAAAGATGAGGTGGCTATTGAGAGGATTAAACCAAAAGAGGGTAGTGATGGTAAAGATTTAAGATTTAAAATTTTAAAAGCCCTCCCGCCAAAAACAAACAAAGAAAAAGTTATTTGTTCGGATAATTTTGAAGTTAAAGAAGATGATGAAAGTATAAAATATATTGCCAAAAAAGATGGATTTATTATCCAAAAAAAATCTATTTATGAGATAGAAAATTATTTAGAATTTAACAAGGTTGATTTTAAAAGCACGGGTTCTATTTGGGCGGGTTTTGATAAGCAAGTTATTATCGTGATTAAAAATACAAATAGTTTAGAGGATGCAATAGGCCCTAGAATTACCGTTGAAGCACAAGAGTTAGAGGTTGTGGGCAATATGGCTCAAGATTCTGTTTTAAGAGGTAAAAAAGTAATTCTTAAAGGCAATATGCACCATAAAAGTACTATTATAGGGCAAAAGGTTGAGGTTAATATCTTAAGAGGGTATTGTGAAGCTGAGGAAGTTTTTGCTGAAACTTTAGAAAATGGCTCTATTAAGGCTAAAAAAGTAAATATTAAAAAGGCTGTGGGTGGGGAGATTATCGCGGATGAAATTTACATACAAGAGCTTGGTGGTAATTGTTTATGCAGTGCTAAAAGTTTAATCCGCGTTGAAAAAATTCAAGGAAGTGGTAATAAACTTGTAATTCAAGATCTCAAAGCTTTTGATAGAGAAAAAAGTGGAGAGGAAATACTCTTGCATATTGAAGAGTTAAAAAAAGAGCAAGAAAATTTAGCCAAAGAAATTGAAGAGACTAAGCATACTATCCATGTGAGTAAAGATTCTGTGAGAATTTTACAGCAAAAGGCAAAAGAATTAATGAATGCAAAAAGAGCTATACCACAAGCTTATAAGATTACTATTAAAGATTTTAATCAAAAGATTGAAAAATTAAATATTTTAGCTAATAAGATAGAAACTCTAAAAGAGGAAGAAAAAACAAATATAGAAAAGCTTAAAAAAATTCAAGATGAACTTTTAAAATCAAAAATTATTAATAAAAGTGGAAAATGGATGGACTTAAACGAGGTTAAATTTGTTTTATTAAATCCTAGAAAAGAGTTAAGCTATCATCCGCGTAATGATGAGGTGATTGAGTGTTTTGAGCTTGAAAAAATAGATGCTGAAGATGGAGTAAGTGTTTATGAAATTCGCTCTATTGGTAATTATAAGGAAGAAGCTAAATGATAGTGGCGATTGAAGGAATAGTGAGTAAAAAAGATCCTACTTTTGTAATTTTGAAAACTTTAAGTGGGGTAAGTTATGGTGTTTATGTGTCGCTTTTTTGTTCAAGTAATTTTGAAAAAGGTCAAAAGGTTGAGTTTTTAATCACTCAAATTATTAAAGAAGACTCTCACAAATTATATGGATTTTTAGACATTAACGAGCAAAGAATGTTTGAATTATTAATTAAAATTAGTGGTATAGGAGCAACTACTGCTATGGCACTTTGCTCAAGCTTAGATACTAATACTTTTTATGCAGCTTTGCAAAATGGCGATGAGAGTGTTTTTAAAAAGGTTCCTGGTATTGGTCCAAAGAGTGCAAAAAGAATTATAGCTGAGTTAAGTGATGCAAAAATCAATATAGAAAATTCCAATCAAGATCAAGCACAAGCTTTAGCAGCCTTACTTTCACTTGGTTTTAAACAAGAAAATATTTTAAAGGTTTTAAGAACTTGTGAGAGTAAAAATACTAGTGAGCTTATTAAAGAGGCTTTGAAAAAATTAGCATAATAAAAGGAAAAATATAATGATATATGGTGTAATTTTTGGTGCAAATTCTTATGAGCATGAAATTAGCATTGTGAGTGCTGTGGTGTTAAAAAAAGTACTCAAAGTGCAAAAAAAATTTATATTTTGTGATAAAAATAAGGAATTTTTTCTTATAGATGAAGAAAAAATGAATGCAAAAACTTTTAGTAGTGGCGCTTATAAAAAAGAAAAAGCCTTAGTATTAAAGCAGGGTGGTTTTTTTATAAAAACTATGTTAGGTGAGAAAAAACTTGACATTGATATAGCGATAAATATTGTACATGGAAAAGATGGTGAAGATGGCAAAATAGCTGCTTTGCTTGATTTTTATGGTATAAAATACATAGGACCGCGCATAGAAGCTAGTGTTTTATCTTTTAATAAAGTTTTAACTAAACTTTATGCACAAAGCGTAGGGGTGAAAACACTTGATTATAGGGTTTTAAATTTGCATAAAGAGCAAAATGTTTCTTTAGATTTTCCTTGTATTTTAAAGCCTGCAAGATTAGGTAGTAGCATAGGTATAAGTATAGTTAAAGATGAAAGCGAGCTTAAATATGCTAAAGATGTTGCTTTTGAATTTGATGAGGATGTTGTAGTAGAACAATTTATAAGCAATATTAAAGAATATAACTTAGCAGGTTGTATGATAGGTGAAAAAATGGAATTTTCTATCATTGAAGAACCTAGAAAAAATGAAATTTTAGATTTTGAACAAAAATATTTAGGCTTTTCAGAAAGTTCTAAAGTGAGTGAAGCAAATATTAGCGAAGAATTAAAACAAAAACTCAGGGATAATTTTACGAGAATTTACAATCCTTTATTTAAAGGAGCTTTGATTCGCTGTGATTTTTTTGTGATAGATGATGAGGTTTATTTAAATGAGATTAATCCAAATCCAGGATCATTGGCAAATTATTTATTTGAAGATTTTACTAATATAATTAATAATTTAGCAAAAAATATAGAGTTAGAAAAGCAAATCAAGATCGATTATGCTTTTATTCACAGCATTAATGGACAAAAAGGTAAATTATAATCATGGCTACTTTTAGCAAAGATGAAATTTATACTGCAACTGAAGTAGTAAGAAATTTCAGCACTATGCTTGAAAAAACAAAAAAAAGTGAAAATAGCAGGGTGGTGATAGTAAAAAATAATAAATTTGAAGCCGTGCTTTTAAGTTTTGAAGAATATGAGCGTTTAAATGAAGCTGTAATGCTTTTAGAAAAAATTTATAAAGATAAAAAAGGCTAGAAATGGCAAAAACTAGAGTATATTCTAATGGGTATTTTTATAATTTAAGCTATGAAATCATCAATCCAAAATGTGAAAAAACAATTCTTATTTTACACGGTTGGGGTGCTAATAAAGAGCTTATGAAACAAGCTTTTGAAAAGCCTTTGAATGATTTTAAACAAATTTATTTAGATTTACCTGGTTTTGGAAATTCAAGCATAGATGCACCTATGGATTCTTATGCTTATGCCAAGGTTGTAGAAGACTTTTTAACTACAATTGAGCAAAAGGCAGATTATTTAATGGGGCATTCTTTTGGAGGAAAAGTTGCGACTATTATGTGTCAAAATGCTAATTTTCAAGGTTTGATTTTACTTTCTAGTGCAGGTGTGGTTTTGCCAAAAAGCTTTAAAGTGAGGTTTAAAATAGCCTTGTTTAAAATTTTAAAAAATCTTCCTTATGGGGATTTTTGGAGGAAATTTTTTATTAGCAAAGACGCTCAAGGTATGAGCGAAGTGATGTATGAAACCTTTAAGAAGGTTGTTAATGAAAATTTAGAAAATGAGTTTCAAAAGCTTAAAAACCCTATTTTGATTTTTTGGGGTAATGAAGATAAGGCTACGCCTTTAAAAAGTGGAGCGATTATCCACTCTTTGGCACAAAAAGGAAAATTTTTTGCATTAGATGGGGATCATTTTTTCTTTTTAAAACATGCTGATTTTATAAATGAAAAAATACATGAGGAATTTTTAAAAAATGATTAGTATGATAGCTTTTTTAAGTTTGAATTTTTTACTTGGATTTTACCTGATTTTAGCTTTGCAATGGTATTCTTATAAATTCTCACGTATAATTTTACATTTTGCTAAACCTTTATGGCATTTATATTTTTTAATAATTCCTTATTTTGCTTTTGTGTTTTCTTTATATAGTGGAAATTTTTATTTATATTTTATAGTTTTTGCTTTGTCTTTGTTATATGGTGGATATTTATATAAAAATTTAGATAAAAAGCTAGTTTTTACTGCTAGAATTAAGCGTTATTTTTTATTTTTGTCGCTTTTTACTTTAGTATTTATGCCATTTTTTTGGATAGGTTTAGAAGCTTTAGTAGCGGCATTTTTATTTAGCTTTTTAGTAGAAAAAATAAACCAAAATACATTTATAAAAAAAGCAAATAAAAAAATTTGTGATAATCCAAATTTAAAAATCATTCTAATTACTGCAAGTTTTGGAAAAACAAGTATAAAAAATTTTTTATACGAACTTTTAAAAGATGAGTTTAAGTGCTATAAAACTCCAAGAAGTGTTAATACTTTTATGGGTATAGTAAAAGATATCAATGAAAATTTAGAAAATAATACTGAAATTTATATCGTAGAAGCTGGCGCAAGAGAGCAAAATGATATTTTAGAAATTACAGAGTTTTTAAATCCTCAAATTTGCATAGTTGGTGAGATTGGTTTAGCGCATTTGGAGTATTTTAAAACTCAAGATAACATCCGCAGTGCTAAGTTGCAAGCTTTAAAATCCAAACGTTTAGAAAAATACTTTTTACACTCAAGCACCTTATATGAAAACGAATTTTATGATGATTGTTTAAGTGATGTTAGGGCAAGTTTAGAAGGTTTAGATTTTAAAATAAGATTAGATGATGATATTTATGATTTTCATACAAATTTATTAGGTGCTTTTAATGCTTGTAATATTAGTGTATGTATTTTGCTTACTCATTATTTAGGAATAAAAATAGAAAATATTATAAAAAGTGTATCAAATTTAAAAGCAGTAGAGCATCGCTTGCAAGTGATTTCTAAAGAACCTAAATTTATCATAGATGATGGTTTTAATGGAAATTTTAAAGGTATGAGTCAAAGCTATGAGCTTTGCAAAAGTTATCATGGAAGAAAAGTTTTGGTAACTCCTGGTATAGTTGAAGTTAATGAAGAAGAAAATATAAAATTATGTAAGATAATCAATGAATGTTTTGATTTTGTAATTATTACTTCAGAAGCTAATAGTGTGATTTTACAAAAACATATTACATTAGATTTTTATGTATTAAAAGAAAAATCTCAACTTGTGCAAACTTTATCAAAATTAACCCAAAATGGAGATTTGATTTTATTTTCTAATGATGCGCCAAGTTTCATGTAAAACCATTTAGCTTAAAAAGGCCAAATGGTTTCCATGAATTTTGTCCCCCAAGGCTTACGCGTTGATTTATCTATATCACCTTCTGTTTTATAAAGAATTTTTGCATCAGCTATGTATTTACTATCTATCATATTATCTTGAGAAATATCGTAAGGCCTTATAACCCCGCTTAACTGAATGATTTGTTTTTCACCGTTAATTAAAAGCTCACGACTTCCTTCTATAAAATAATTTCCATTAGATAAAACTTTAATCACTCTAGCAGAAATAGTAGTTTGGAAATTTTCACTTCTAGTTTGGCTTCCTGTGCCTTGGTATTGTGAAGTGCTTGCTGTGGTATAGCCTATATTTGTATAATCATTGATAAAATCTCTAGCTTTGCTAAGTCCAGCACCAGTGGTTATTTGTCCTCCACCTAAATTAACATTATTATTTTTACTTGTAGCTTTAGAGCCTTGCGAGTTTTGTGTAGCATTTTCTCTAATGACTACAGTAACTAAATCATTTACATTCATTGCTTTTTTATCAGAAAATAAAGGATTATCTCCTTTACCAAACAGCGATCCAGGATTACTTTGGGTGTTATGATTTTGCTTTGGAGCTAATTCTTCTACATAAGTTGGGGGCTTCATATTAATATGTGGATCGACTGTAGCACTACAACCAAACATTACAAAAGGTAACAAGTAAAAATTAACATTTTTAAATTTCATAGCTTTATAACCTTATATTATTGTGATGAATTTTAAAATTATTATATTACAAAAAAACAATTATTTTGTTAAAAAAGAGGAAAAAATGAAATCCATGTTTTTGTTAAATTGTGTTGATGAGAAATTTTTAACGCAGTCTTTAGGAAAAGTTCAAGGTAAAATAGCTTTTTATTTTCCTGTTTTTTGTGAAAAAAATAAAGAAAAAATTGCTTTAATATGCTCAAAAACTAATACTAAACTAGATTTTTTTAGTAGTTTTGAAAAAAATGATTATCAAAGCAAATTTACTCAAAATTCAAATGATTTTTTTAAAAAAATAATTCAAGATTATGAAAAATTAAAAAAAGAAAATGATTTTGTTATAGTGGTCGGAATAGATGATTTTGGCTTGATGGGTGATTTGAGTTTAAATATAGCCTTAGCTAAAGAGTTAAACACTCCTTTATATGCAAAAAGTCAAGATGAAAATCATACTATGTTAAATTTCTTACTAAGCCAAAAGCTTAGTGACTTTGTTTTATTAAAAGAAAATGAAGATTTTACTCAAGATTTATTACAAGAATATACCTATAAAACTCAGGCAAGATTTTCTTATGAGCTTTTTGAAAAAGCAAAAGCAGATAAAAAAATAGTGGTTTTACCTGAAAGTTTTGATGAAAGAGTATTAAAAGCTAGTGAGTTTTTAATGCAAAATGAGATTGTTGATTTGATTTTACTAGGCGATAGCAATGAAATTTGTGCTAAAGCTAATAGTTTAAATATTAATATCGATGGTGTACGTATTATAAATCCTAAAAATTCTCAATATAATGAAGAATTTGAAGAGCTTTTGTATGAAGCTAGAAAAAGTAAAGGTATGAGTAAAGAAGAAGCTAAAAAGTTAGTACAAGATAAAACATATTTTGCGACCTTGCTTGTACATACTCAAAAAGCGCATGCTATGGTAAGTGGTGCAAGTACAACTACTGCTGAAACTATTCGTCCTGCTTTGCAAATTATCAAAACAAAACCTGATGTGAGTTTGGTTTCTGGTATGTTTTTTATGTCTTTAGAAGATAAGGTTTTGGTTTTTGCTGATTGTGCTGTTATGCCAAATCCAACCCCTGAACAACTTGCTGAAATCGCTTATGTAAGTGCAAATAGTGCTAAGGCTTTTGGACTTGATCCTAAAGTGGCTTTGCTTTCATATTCTAGTGGAGATAGCGGAAGTGGGGTTAGCGTGGATGCAATTAAAGAAGCTACTAAAATAGCTAAAGAAAAATATCCTCAACTTGAGCTAGAAGGTCCTATACAATTTGATGCAGCGTATGATATGCTAACAGCAAAAAGTAAAATGCCAAATTCTAAAGTAGCAGGAAAGGCAAATGTATATGTGTTTCCTGATTTAAATGCGGCAAATATTTGCTATAAAGCAGTGCAAAGAACAGCAAATTCTTTAGCTATTGGCCCGATTTTACAAGGTCTTAAAAAACCAATTAATGATTTAAGTAGAGGTTGTTTGGTAGAAGATATTGTTAATACTGTGATTTTAAGTGCTATTCAAGCACAAGAATAAGGAGAAAAATGAAAATATTAGTTTTAAATTCAGGTTCATCTTCAATTAAATTTAAGCTTTTTGAAAAAGATGAAGCCCTAGCATCTGGTTTAGTGGAAAAAATAGGCGAGCAAAGCTCTAAAATAGAATTAAAAGATCTAAAAAATGGTCAAAAATACCAAAAAGAATTAGCGATTAAAGATCATGAACAAGGTATTGAATTAGTAAATGAACTATTTGCTCAAAGTGGAATTTTACATGATTTAAATGAGCTTGATGGGTGTGGACATAGGATAGTTCATGGAGGTCCAAATTTAACTAAACATTGTTTAGTAGATGATGAAATTTTAAAAGAAATTGATAGAGTTGCTCACATAGCACCTTTACATAACCCTGCGCATTTAATAGGCATTAAAACTATGATAAAAGCTGCTCCGAAAGTTCCTAATGTGACAGTTTTTGACACAGCTTTTCATCAAAGCATGCCTGATTATGCTTATATGTATGCTTTGCCTTATGAGTTTTATGAAAAACACCAAGTTAGAAAATACGGCTTTCACGGTACATCACATTCTTATGTAAGCAAGCAAGCTGCACATATACTTGGTAAAAATATTAATGAATTTAATGCAATTAGCGCTCATCTTGGAAATGGTGCGAGTGTTTGTGCTATAGAAAATGGAAAATGTGTAGATACTTCTATGGGCTTTACACCGCTAGAAGGTTTGATTATGGGAACTAGATGTGGTGATATTGATCCTGCTGTATTACCATTTTTAGCAAAAAAATTAAATTTAAATCCATCCGATTTAGATACTATAATGAATAAAAAAAGTGGTGTTTATGGAATTTGTGGGTTTAATGACTTTAGAGATATTGAAGCGCAAATTGAAGAAAATAACGAAAAAGCAAGACTTGCTCTTGATATGTTTTGTTATCGTTTGAGTAAATATATTGGCTCATATTTTGCGATTTTACCTAGAGTTGATGCGTTGATTTTTACTGCTGGTATAGGCGAAAATGATGATATTGTTAGAGCAAAAGTTTGTCAAAGACTAGCGCATTTAGGATTTGATATAGATTTAGATAAAAATGCACAGCTTAGAAATGGTGAGATTAGTAAAAAAGACTCTAAAATTAAAATTTTAATTGTTCCAACAGAAGAAGAATTAGAAATAGCTAAAATTACCACAGAGCTTATTAAAAATAAATAACCTTGAGTTTTAAAACTCAAGGTTTGTTTTAAAATGCAGGAACTACTGCACCTTGGTATTTTTCATTGATAAAATCTTTTACTTTTTGACTTTGCAAAGCCTTTACTAAAGCTTTGATTTTAGGATTGTCTTTATTATCTTGAGTAGTTACTAAGATATTTGCGTAAGGACTTTCTTTGCTTTCTATTAAAATAGAATCTTTTACAGGATTTAAATTTGCTGATAAAGCATAGTTTGAATTAATTACTGCAAAATCAACATCGTCTAAAGCTCTTGGAAGTTGTGCTGCTTTTAACTCTTTAAATTTGATATTTTTTGGATTATCTTTAATATCAAGTGGAGTTTTTAATGCGCTATTTTCAAAACTAACGAGCTTGGTGCTAGCGATAATATCCAAAGCTCTGCTTTCATTTGTCGGATCGTTTGGCACAGCTATAGTAGCATTTTGTGGAAGATCTTGGATATTTTTATATTTTTTAGAATAAACAGCCATTGGTTCGATGTGAATTTTTGCAACGCTAATTAATTTTGTGCCTTTATTGGCATTAAACTCATCTAAATAAGGCTGATGTTGGAAGAAATTTGCATCAAGTTCTTTACTATCTGTACTAAGATTTGGTAAAACATAGTCGTTAAATTCTTTAATTTCTAATGTGTAACCTTCTTTTTTTAGCAAATCTTTAGTTTGTTCTAAAATTTCAGCATGAGGAACAGGTGTTGCACCTACAGTGATAACTTCATTAGCAAATAAACTTGCACCTAAAATTGTGCTTGCAGCGAGCAATTTTAACAATTTCATTTTAACTCCTTTTTATAGTTTTTAAAATGTTTGATTATATTGTAAAAATATTAATAAGATAGGAAAAGTTTTATTTTTGTTTGTTTTTGTATTCTTTAGCAAAATGTTTAAGTTCTTTTATAAATTTTATATAACCACCTTTGTGCCAATTTTTTTGAGCCTTAATGAGAGCTTGTCCGATTTTGTAAGAATAAGTATTTTGGTTTTTAATACCCTCGCTTTTATAATCATCATAACTTGATAAAGGGGGAAGCTTAAGATAAGGTTTTGTTTTTAAATCTTTTTGATATTGCTTGGCAAGTTTTGTGTGTTTATAGTAAATCTTTAACAAAGTAAAAGGTAAAAAAAGGAATTTTTTCTTATTTTTAGTGCATTCTATAAAAGCATAGCCTAGTTTGTATGATAAATGATATCTTACTCTTGCTTTTGCTTGAGTGTTAATAGCTTTTACTCCATCTAAATATCTACTTCCTCCAAGTTGTAACCATTTTTCATAGTATTCTTGCCATTTAGGCCATGTTTGGTTACATAAGACATTATTCCAAAAACGATTATTACTACCTTCTGCATGTGTTATAGAAGCTTTTTGTGATAAATTGGTTCTATAGTCAATATTTCCATTGTAAGTATCTTTTAAATCTTTTATTTTAAATTTATGCTTTAGTATTAGTAGTGTAAACAATCCTTGATCATTTAAATTTTGAATATTTTCGTTTAAATGTTTATATATAAACTGATAACATTTTAAAGGATTTGGTATAAGATCGGTAAAGACCAAAATTCCCGTTAAATACGTGCGTTTTTGATGATATTCTTTTTTTGTGGGCAAGCTTTCAAGAAGCAAAGTTTTACCCAATCTTGCACCAAAATGATATTTTCTAGCTTTTAATTTGCTAAGTTCATCTATGCTTTTTAAAAGTAAAACATCAAAATCAAGATAAATAATACTTTCACATTCATCTAAAAACTTAAAAGCTTCAAATCTTGCAAAAGCCATATGTGTCCATCTTTTTAAGAAAAATAAATTATTAATATCGTTTTGATTTTTACCAAGAGTAGCTAAAAAATCTTCTTGAGTAAAAGGAATAAATTTAATTGTTTTATTTTTAACAATTTTTTGCATGATATTTTGATCATTCAAGCTAAAACCATCATGTAAAATATAAAATACATCTACCTTCTCACCCATAACATCCATGATGTTAATAAGTAAGGTTCCTATGGTAAAGCTTGAATTTTTAGTCGCTGCCAGCAAAATACCAAGTTTATGTTTCATTGTTTATCTTTTGGTGATTTTATAAAGAATATTTCCTATAAATTGTATGATTTGAACCAAAACAATCAAAATCACAACGGTTTGAATCATAATATCAGTTCTAAAACGCTCATAACCATAGCGAATAGCCACATCACCCAAACCACCACCACCAACAGTTCCTGCCATAGCAGAAAATCCTATTACGATGATTAAAATCAAAGTAATACCATTAATAATGCTTGGTAAAGCCTCACTAAACATAACTTTAAAGATAATTTGTGCTTTGCTAGCTCCATAAGATCTTGCTGCTTCAATGATAGCAGGATCAATTTCTTTAAAAGCACTTTCAATCATTTTAGCTAAATAAGGTGCAATTCCTATAGTAAGTGGTACTATGGTAGCAGTTGTTCCTATGCTAATACCAATGAGATATTTTGTAAAAGGACTTAAAACTACAATGAGTACTAAAAATGGAAAGGATCTTAAAATATTAATGATAAAATCAAGCACACTATAAATGCTTTTGTTTTCCCACAAGCCACCTTTATCAGTAACAGTAAGCACAATTGCAGGGATAAGTGCGATTAAAAAAGCTAAAAACGTGGCTGTAAAACTCATATAAAGAGTTTCTAATAATGCTGGATAAAGTATATTTTCAAAATTTCTTAAAATTGCTTCTAAATTCATTACACAAGCTCCCAAATAACGCCATTTTCTTGTAAATAATTTAAAACTTTTTCTTGATCTTTAGCTTCTATATTGATTACCAAATTTCCTAAAGCATTATTATTTAGCTTTTCTATCTTACCCCAAACTATATTAAAATCAATATTTAAACTTCTAGCCATATGAGTGATTATGCTTTGATTTGCTTTTTCTTTGCAAAAATATAAGCGCACATTAACTCCATTTTGTGGTAAAAAATCACTTTCCCCTAGAAATTCACGCATTTTTTCACTTGGCTTTAAGAATAAATCTTCAATTTTCCCTTGACCTATGATTTGTCCATACTCTAATAATACAGCCTTTTGTGCTATTTGTTTTACTGCTTCCATTTCATGAGTTACTAATACTACGCTGATGTTAAATTCTTGATTGATTTTGACAATAAGTTCTAAAATGTTATTTGTGGTATTTGGATCAAGTGCAGAAGTAGCTTCATCGCTTAGTAAAATTTTAGGATTTAAAGCAAGAGCTCTAGCTATGGCTACCCTTTGTTTTTGACCACCACTTAGCTCATTTGGATAAGCCTTGCTTTTAGCTAAAAGCCCCACAAGATCTAAAAGCTCATTAACTCTTTTTTGAATTGTGCTTTTGTCAAAATTATGAATTTCTAAAGGCATAGCTACATTTTCAAACACATTTTTTCTACTCATAAGTGCAAAATGCTGAAAAATCATCCCTATATCTTTTCTAAATGCTCTTAACTCTTTTTCTTTTAAGGTAGCTATTTCTTTACCAAAAACTTGCACGCTACCACTTTGATAATTTTCTAAACCATTAATACATCTTAGCAAAGTTGATTTTCCTGCCCCACTGTGTCCAACAAGAGCATAAATTTCTCCTTCTTTAACTTCTAAAGAAACATCATTTATAACTAATTCTTTGCCATAATATTTTTTAAGATTTTGTATTTTTATCACTTATTAGCCTTCTAAATTAGAAATTTCATCATTGATTTTTTCAAGTTGAGCTTTAATACTTTCAAGTTGAGTTTTATTTTGCTCAACAACCGCAGCCGGTGCATTAGAGATAAATTTTTCATTTTTCATCATAGCATCTAGCTTGTTAAATTCTTTTTCAAGTTTTGTTTTTTGACTATTAAGTCTATTTAAAACACCACTTAAATCAAGATCTTGAGTTGGTATAAATACTTCTAAATTCTCACTTACATCTCTGATGGATTTTTCTAAATTTGTATTGATAAACTCGATATTTTCACATTTTGCAAGTGTTGAGATAAAATTAGTGTAATTTTTTAACTCAGCTATTAAACTCTCATCGTTTAATTTTATACAAGCTTTTTGAATTTTTGCATTTGCAAGCTCTACTAGGGTTTTTGCACGGCGTAAACTCACTATGCTTTCTATAATGATATTAAATAATTTTTCGATTTTTTCATTTCTAGAATTAAATTTAGGATATTTTGAAATCATTATAGACTCATGAGTTTGGATAGAAGTTTTACTTAACTCATGGTATAAATACTCACTAATAAATGGCATGAAAGGATTTAAAAGTTTTAATGCTTCTTTAAAAATACTTCCAAGTTCTTTTATACTTGATTTTTCAGCCTTACTAAGCTCAATCCCCCAATCACAAAATTCATCCCAGAAAAATCTATACAAAGTATTTGCAGCATCATTAAAGCGGTAATTATCTAAATTTTCTCTTGTTTCTTTTACGCATACTTCAAAACGAGACAGTATGTATTTTGCCAAGTTAGTTTGAATTTTGCTTTTATCTAAATCTTCAAATTTTTCTTCATTTAAAAGTAAAAATTTGCTTGCATTATAAAGCTTGTTGGTAAAATTTCTAACTTGTATGAGTTTGTCATTGCTTAATTTTATATCTCTACCTTGGATAGCTAAAAGAGCAAGAGTAAAACGCAAGATATCAGCACTGTATTCATCCACACTTTGCACAGGATCAATGACATTACCTAAAGACTTACTCATTTTTCTACCTTGTTCATCTTTAACCAAAGCATGTAAATATATATCTTTAAAAGGAAGCTCACCTAAGGCATTAGTGCTTTGAAACATCATTCTAGCAACCCAGAAAAATAAAATATCAAAGCCGGTGATTAATAAAGAATTTGGATAAAAATCTTTTAAATCACCTTCATGCCAAAGTGTGTTTTTGCCCCAGTCTTTATTACCCCAACCTAAAGTACTCATAGCCCAAAGACCTGAAGAAAACCAAGTGTCTAAAACATCAGGGTCTTGTTTGAAATTAGCGCTTTGGCATTTTGGGCATTGGCTTGGAGTTTCTTCGCTTGCCCATTCATGTGAGCATTTACAATAATACACAGGAATTTGATGACCCCACCAAAGTTGTCTTGAAATACACCAATCTTTTAAATCTCTCATCCAAGCATTAAAACTATTAATCCAATGTGCAGGGTAGAATTTGCTTCCACCAAGATTAACTTTTTCTATGCTTTCTTTTGCGATTTCATTTTTTACAAACCATTGCTTAGAAATATATGGCTCAACCACATTTTTACAACGATAGCAATATCCTACTTGATTAGTATAGTCTTCTATTTTTTCAACAAAACCTTTTTCTTGTAATTCTTTTATAATAACATCTCTTGCTTCTAATCTTTCTAAGCCTTTAAAATGCAAGCAATGTTCATTTAAAATACCTTTTTCATCAAAGATAGTAATAAATTCAAGTTTATGTCTTAAGCCTACTTCATAGTCATTATGATCATGTGCTGGGGTTACTTTCACAAAGCCTGTACCAAATTCCATATCTACATGCTCATCAGCAATAATAGGAATTTTTCTATCTATTAAAGGTAAAATGACATTTTTGCCTATTAAGTGTTTAAATCTTTCATCGTTTGGATTAACCATCACAGCGCTATCACCAAAATAAGTTTCTGGTCTTGTGGTGGCTACTACGATGTATTCTTGAGAATTTTCTAAGAAATATTTTAAATAATATAATTTCCCTTTATTTTCTTTATATTCTACTTCTATATCGCTTAATGCTCCATCATGAGTACACCAATTTACCATGTAATTTCCACGCACGATGAGCTTTTTATCGTAAAGATCAACAAAAGCTTTTTTTACGGCATTTACCAAACCCTCATCCATGGTAAAACGTAAACGACTCCAAGCAGGAGTGATACCTAAAATTCGCATTTGCTTAACTATAGTACCACCGCTTTGTTCTTTCCATTCCCACACTTTTTTTATAAATTCTTCTCTGCCTAAATCTTCTTTTTTGGCACCTTGAGCTAAAAGTTGTTTTTCTACAACATTTTGTGTTGCAATGCCTGCATGATCAAGCCCCGGTTGATAAAGGGTTTTATAGCCATCCATTCTTTTATAACGCGTTGTGATATCTTGTAAAGTACAAGTTAGAGCATGGCCTATATGCAAAACACCTGTTACATTGGGTGGTGGCATCATAATACAAAAGTTTTTGCCTTTTTCTTGAATTTTTTCATTACCATTGATTTCAAAATATCCGCGTTCTTCGCAAATTTTATAATATTCTTTTTCTAGTGATTTATCATACATAATTGTTACCTTGAGAATGAAAATAAATTGTTATGTTAGCTTAAAATTGTTAAAGAAGTTTTGAAATTTAGAAATTAGTTATAAAAAACTAATTTCTACTTTACGATTATTTTGTCTTTGAGAATCAGACTTATCTTTAGTAGGGTAGGTATCTTTTCCTAAAGATTCTATTTCTATAACCTCAGTAAAACTAAAGAAATGTTTAGCCACATTCATTGCTCTATTTAGTCCTATCATATAGTTTGCAAAAGTGCTACCTCTATCGTCTGCATAACCTTGAATTTTGATTCTTTTGATTATATCTTCTCTTGCTAGGTTTTGATTGATTTTTTCAAGTAAATTTTCATTGCTGTATTCGCTATATCCATTTCTTTCAAATAAAAATTTCAAATCAGAAATTTTAACATCTACATAATTGTATTTTTTCTTATTTTTAGCAAAAACAATATCTTTATTATATATGCTTAATTTCATATTGTCATTTGAAAGCATATCGATAAAAATAGTTAAATTATAATCTTGAGAATTAGCTTTAACAGGATTAATCATTTCTTTTAACATATCAACTCTATAATCACTTAAACTTTTTCCATCTAATACATAAACTTTAACAAAATCATCACTCAATCTTGGCTCATATCTGCTAGTTTTGCCTTTTGCAATGTATTCTTGCATAGTATTTTTATATTTTGTTGTTTTTTCTTTTTTTACGTTTGTTTGTTTGTTGTTTTCAACCGGAGCTTTTTCTTCTTCTTGGGTTGCTTTAGGTGTGATAGTTTCATTTTTAGAAACTTCAGCTATATTTGTTTGGGTTGTTGGCGCAACTTCTTGAGTGCTTGTATTTTCATCTATGGTAGGATTGTTTTGTACTGGATTTTCTTCTTTTAAAGGCTCTTGATTTGTTTGTTGTGATTGATAAGTATTATCACTTATATTATTTCTTTCTTGATTGTATTGAGTGCTTGGTGGAGTGTAGCTTTGATAAGAACTACTTTTTTTATAATCATATACATAAGTATTTGAATTATCTTCAAAATACCACATATAAAAACCAATACTAGCGCCTATTAGCACCACAAAAGCTATACTAAAAGCAATAATACTTTTCATTTTTTATCCTTTGTGAAGTCCTTAAAAGGACTTAATTATTTATAATTTTTAATAGAATTTTCTAAAATTTCACTTGCTTTTTCAATACCTGCAAATTCTTTTACTTTTACCCATTTGTTTGGTTCAAGCATTTTATATGTTTCAAAGAAATTTTTGATTTTATCTAAGCTTGCTTTTGGTAAATCATCTAAACTTTTAATACTATCATATCTTGGGTCAATTTTACTTACAGGAACAGCAAGTAATTTTTCATCCATACCGCTTTCATCTTCCATTAATAACACCCCTATTAAACGACAAGGAATCACAGCTCCTGCTTGAATAGGGTATTCATTTAAAACTAAAACATCAATAGGATCGCCATCATCTGCAAGAGTATTTGGTATAAAACCATAGTTTGCTGGATAAAACATAGCTGAATACATTACACGATCAACCATGATGGCTCCGCTTTCTTTGTCAAGTTCGTATTTAATGTTTGAACCATAAGGAATTTCAATAACAGCATTAAGTTTGTTTGGTACTTCTCCAACTTTGATTTTGCTAATATCCATTTTTTATCCTTTATTTTAATAAATCATTAATTAAATTTTTCATATCAGCTACGATAGCTTCAATACTTCTTTCACCATTGATTACATGGTGGATATCTTCTTTGGTATAAAAATTTATTATTTCTTCTAAAGGCTCTAAATAAACTTTCATTCTATTGTTAAAAACTTCTTCGTTATCATCAGCACCTCTAGCACGCCCTAAAACTCTTTCTCTAGCAACTTCTTCGCTAACTTTAACTTCTATAACACCTTTTAAATTTACTTCGCTTTGATTTTTTAATACCTTATCAAACTCAAGCATTTGTTCAACACTTCTTGGATAGCCATCGATAAGTATTGTGTTAGTTGGTGCATTTTTTAAAGCAGTGATGATAGTATTAACTACTACTTTCAAAGGAACCAAATTTCCTTTGGAAATAAAACTATCAATAGTCTTTCCAAGCTCACTACCACTAGCAACCTCTGCTCTTAGTAAATCACCTGTAGAATAATGAGTAATGCTTGTATCATCTTTAGCTATGATACTTGCATCAGTTGTTTTACCACTACCTGGTGCACCTATGATTAAAAATAATTGTTTCATTTAGTATTCTCCCTTAATCTTATACCTAGTTCTCTCATTTGTTCATTGCTTACTTCGCTTGGAGCTTGAGTCATAAGACATTGCGCTCTTTGTGTTTTAGGAAATGCTATAACTTCTCTAATGCTTGAAGATTTTGTTAAAAGCATGATAAGTCTATCAAGACCTATTGCTATACCACCATGTGGTGGTGCTCCAAAGCTTAATGCATCAAGTAAGAAGCCAAATTTCTTTCTTTGTTCTTCTTCATCAATATTTAAAAGTTTAAAGACTTTTTGTTGGATAGGGCTTTTATGAATTCTTATACTACCACCGCCTAGTTCTACACCATTTAACACCACATCATGTGCAATAGAATTAATCTCTTCTAAGTCTTGCTCATCAATATTTTTTGGCATAGTAAATGGATGGTGCATTGCAGAATAGCTTCCATCATCATTTTGCTCAAACATAGGAAAATCAATAACCCATAAGAATTCTAACTTATCCTCATCAATGATTTTCATTTCTTCAGCAAGGAATAATCTAAATCTACCCATATAATCAAGCACAGTTTTTTTAGCTCCTGCGCCAAAAAATACTACATCTCCAACTTCTAATTCGCATCTTTGAATTAAAGCATTCAAATCCTCTTCATTAAAGAATTTGCAAAGTGGACCCTTAGGACCATCTTCTTTCATTTGTATAAATGCAAGCCCTGCTGCTCCAAATTTACGCACAAATTCTTCAAATCTTTGCATTTGGCGTTTAGAAAAAATCGTATCGCCTTTTCGAACTCTTAAAGCCTTAATGCGATTTTTCTTTGTATCTTTTGCAATATTTGCAAAAATTTCGTTATTTGATTTTGCAAAAATATCAATCACATCAATAAATTTCATATCAAATCTTAAATCAGGCTTATCAGAGCCATAATTTTCCATAGCTTCTTTATAACTCATTTGTCTAAAAGGTATGCTAATTTCTTTTCCGCAAGCTTTGAAAATATCTTTGAGTAAATTTTCTGCCATGGCTATGATATCTTTTTGCTCACAAAAACTCATTTCTATGTCTATTTGAGTAAATTCAGGTTGGCGATCCGCTCTTAAATCTTCATCTCTAAAACATTTTGCAATTTGAAAATATCTATCAAATCCTGAACACATTAAAAGTTGTTTGAAAAGTTGAGGACTTTGAGGTAGGGCATAAAATTCACCTTGATGTACGCGTGATGGTACTAAATAATCTCTTGCACCTTCTGGAGTGGCTTTAGTTAAAATAGGGGTTTCAACTTCTAAAAATCCCATGCTTGATAAAGAATTTCTTGCTGCTATACAAGCAGTTGATCTTAGAGCAAAATTATCATAAAGTTTTTTACTCCTTAAATCTAAAAATCTATATTTTAATCTTAATTCTTCATTTACGCTTTCATCGCCTATAGCAAAAGGCACTACAGCGCTTTCATTTTCAATAGTAAGTTTGTTTATAACTACTTCTATTTCTCCGGTTTTTAATTTTGGATTTACAAGTCCTTCACCGCGCGGGCGAATTTTTCCTTGTGCTATTAAAACGTATTCGTTTCTTACTGATGAAGCTATATTATGCGCTTCTTGATTATCTGCAGGATCGCATACTAATTGTATAAGTCCGCTACGATCTCTAAGATCGATAAAAATTACACCTCCATGATCGCGGTAAGAATTTACCCAACCACATAATGTTACTTCCGCGCCAACATTTTGTATGTTAAGCTCTGTATTATAATGAGTTCTCAAAATTTTTCCTTAGCTTAATTTTGTTCAATTTTGTTATTATAGTATTTTATTCTTTTGCTTAGCTAAGTTTTGTTATAATTTTTTTATGAAAAAATGTATAAATATAGAAAAAATTCAAAAAATAGGTTTGTTTTGTAGGTTAAACACAAATTTAAATGAGCAAATTGATTTTTTAAGAGCAATTTTTTTGCAAAAAAATATAGAGCTTGTGTTGCTAGAGCAAGAAAAAATTAATCTAAAAGCTTTACAAGAATTGGATTTTTTGATTTCTCTAGGTGGAGATGGTACGCTTTTATCTTTATGCAGACAAGTTTATCAAGCTAAAAAGCCTATTTTGGGTATAAATGCAGGAAACTTAGGTTTTTTAACAGCTCTTTCTTTTAATGAGGTAGAAAGTTTTTTTAAAGATTTTTTTAAAAGTGATTTTAAAATAGAAAAAGCCAAAATGCTTCAAATAACGCTTTGTAAAAAAAATAAAATCATTAAAAAATTTGCTTTTAATGACGCAGTTTTTTCGCGTGATAATGCTTTGATGGCAAATGTGGAAGTTTTCTTTGAAAATAAACTTTTTAATGCTTATTATGGAGATGGTTTGATTATAGCTAGTTCAAGTGGTTCAACTGCTTATAATATTAGCGCAGGTGGGCCTATAGTGCATCCTTGGAGTGAAATTTTTGTTTTAACGCCAGTTTGTTCTCATTCTTTAACCCAAAGACCTATAGTTTTGCCTTATGGATTTGAGCTTGAATTAAAAGTTGAGCATTGTTTACTGTATTTAGATGGACAAGAAGTGATTGATCCTAAAGAATATGATAAAATTCTTATAGGACTTAGTAAAAAAGAACTTAGTTTTATACATAAAAAAGATAGAGATTATTTCCAAGTTTTAAAAGAAAAGTTAAATTGGGGTAAGTGATGATAGAAAGTATTTTGATTAAAGAAAATTTAGGTTTTAAACAAGCAAAATTAGACTTAGAAGCTGGACTTACTGTCTTTACTGGCTTAAGTGGTGCTGGAAAGTCTGTACTTTTTAAGGCTATTTTAGCAGCATTTGCTCTAAGTGAGAGTGAAGCAAAGATGGTGGAAGTTTTATTAAACGATGAGCTTGAATTAGATGAGTTTGGTATTGAAAATGAAGAATTAAATGTATTTAAACTTTTAAA
Organism: Campylobacter lari; assembly: GCF_001017575.1. NCBI lineage: Bacteria > Pseudomonadati > Campylobacterota > Epsilonproteobacteria > Campylobacterales > Campylobacteraceae > Campylobacter > Campylobacter lari. The sequence continues at coordinate 667,386 of NZ_CP011372.1, forward strand.
AGATAAAAGCTCGCGTTATTTTATCAATAATCAACTTATTTCAAAAAAGAATTTAGCCTTGCTTTCTAAGAAATTTGTAAAATATCTTTCAGCTAAGGATAATAATGAGTTCTCAAATGAAAGATTTTTAAACTTACTTGATTTTATGCAATCAAAAGAAGATAAGAAATTTCAAGATTTTTTAAATGAATATAAAAATATTTATAAAGAATATATGGAAAATAAAGCTAAATTAGAAAAAATTCAAGAAGAAGAAAAAAAGGTAGGAGAATTAAAAGAATTTACTAGCTTTGAAATACAAAAAATCCAAAGCATTAATCCAAAAATTGGCGAATTTGATGAATTAATGAGTTTTAAAAAAAGACTTTCTAAAAAAGACAAAATCGATGCAGCTTGGAATAGGGCAAGTAGAATTTTTGAGTTAGAATCGGCAGTGGTTGAAGCTTTGCAAATTAGTGATGTTGATAGTTCATTTTTTTCAGAGTGTTTAAATGAACTAAGGGTAGTGTGGGAAAATCAAAGTTTTGATGATTTTGATTTTGATATAGAAGAAGTGCTTGATAGGATAGAAAAACTTTCTTCTTTGATTTCAAAATATGGAAGCATAGAAGAAGCTTTAGAAGCTTTAGAGAAGAAAAAAGCAGAATTAGCTCATTATGAAAATTTAAGTTTTGAAAAAAAGGAATTAGAAGAAAAAGTACAAAATGCTAAAATGCTTTTAGATGAGAAAAGCCAAAAATTAAGTACTTTGCGTAAAAAAAGATTAAAAGAGCTTGAAAAATTACTTAATTTTTATCTTGAAAAACTTTATATGAAAGAAGTTAAATTAGAGCTTAAAGATTGCGCTTTAAGTATTTTGGGTAAAGATGAGGTGAGTTTAAATATCAATGAAGCTAGTTTGAAAAATTTAAGCTCAGGTGAGATAAACCGTTTAAGACTTTCTTTTATTGCAACTGAATGTAATGTTACCAATAAAGCTAGTGGGATAATATTTTTAGATGAAATTGATGCAAATTTAAGCGGCAAAGAAGCAATGAGTATAGCTGAAGTTTTAAAAGAGCTTGCTAAGTTTTATCAAATTTTTGCAATTTCGCATTTACCGCAACTTTCATCAAAAGCAAGTAACCATTTTTTAGTAGAAAAAATAGAAAATGAAAGTAGGGTAAGAAAAATAGAAAAAGAAGAAAGAGTGAGAGAGCTTGCTAGAATGGTAAGTGGGGAAAATATCACACAAGAGGCTTTAGAATTTACTAGAACTTTACTTTAAAAACAAAAAGTAAATTTTCTATATGATATAATAATAGTTTTAAATTACAAAGAGAGTTGGCTATGGAAGAAAAAATTTTAATTATTGATGATAATAAAATGCTTACAAAGCTTTTAGCAAAAAAAGTAGAGAATACTTTAGGTCTAAAAGTGGATGTTGCCTTTGATATGAATAGCGCTAAAGAATTAGTAAAAAATGATTATTTTATGGCTTTTGTGGATCTTTGTTTGCCAGATGCTCCTAATGGAGAAGTGGTGGATGTGGTTTTAGAAAAAAATATTCCTGCTATAGTGCTTACTGGAAGCAGTGATGGTCAAACACGTAAAAAATTTATGGAAAAAGATATTATAGGTTATATTCAAAAAGATAGCGAAAGCTGTATTGATGAAATGCTAAGCTCCATTAGAATGCTTCAAAAAAATAATAAAACTAAAATTATTTTAGCAATTGCTAATGTAACTTTACGTGCGGAAATGAAAAAAAATCTTAATAATCAGCTTTTTAATGTTTTAGCAGCAGCACATGGAGAAGAGGCGCTAAATTATCTAAGTGATAATCCTGATACAAAATTAGTAATTTGTGATGCAACTATGCCTGTAATTAATGGGGAAGATTTGCTTGTAGAAATTCGCTCAAAATACTCTAAAATAGAACTTGGTGTGATTATGGTTGGAGATAAAGATGATGCGCTAGAGGCAAGAGCTTTTAGGAAAGGTGTGAATGATTATGTGATTAGACCTTTCCAAAAAGAATCACTTAATTGTAGAGTGAATAATTGTTTAGATTATATGCAAAAATGTGTTTTACTTGATGAATACAGTTTGGGTAAAGATTTGCTAACAGGTCTTGATGATTATGCAAATTTTGAAAAAAGATTTTTAGATTATTTAGAAGATATGCAAGAAAATGAAGAAATGGCTTTGGCATTAATTGATATTGATAATCTTGCAACAATCAATTATGAGTTAAGCTATGATTGCGGTGATGGAGTGATAAAACACACTGCTAAAAAAATCAAAGATCAAATTCGTGGTATGGATTTAGCAACTAGAATTGAAGATGGTAAATTTTACGTACTTTTAAAAAATACAGATAATAAAGAAGCATTGAAAGCTTTTTCAAATATAAGAGTAAATATTGCCAAAGAAAGTGTCTTAATAGCTCTAGATGAAGTAGATTATAGTGTTTCTGTTGGGGTTGCTTTTGGAATTAAAACAAGTCAAATGCAAGATTTGCTTAATAATGCTCAAAAGGCACTAGATTTAGCTAAGGCTAATGGTAAAAATAGGGTAGAGGTATGTTTTTAGATTGTGATTTTAATGAAAAAATCATAGATACACATTGTCATCTAGATAGTCAAGCTTATTTTGGATATTTAGATGAAATGTTAAATCATGCCTTTGCTAATGGAGTAGATAAAATCATCATACCTGGTGCAGATATAAAAGATTTGCCAAGAGCAAGAGAAATTGCGCATAATTATAAAAATGTGTATTTTTCTTGTGGGGTACATCCTTATGATATAGATGATTTTGATTTAGATATTTTAAAAGAATTTATAAATGATAAAAAATGTGTTGCAGTGGGTGAGTGTGGGCTTGATTATTATCGTTTAAAGGCTGATGAAGATGAAATAAAAGCAAAACAAAAAGAAGTTTTTATAGCTCAAATTCAACTAGCTATTGAATATAAAAAGCCTTTGATTGTGCATGTGCGTGAGGCTAATGAAGATAGTTTTAATATTTTAAAAACATATGCAAAGGATTTACAAGGTGGTGTTTTGCATTGTTTTAATGCTAGTGAGCTTTTACTTCAGTTAGCAGATAATGGTTTTTATTTTGGTATAGGTGGGGTTTTAACTTTTAAAAATGCAAAAAAACTAGTAGAAATTTTACCTAAAATTCCAAAAGATAAGCTTGTTTTAGAAACAGATGGGCCTTATTTAACTCCAGAACCACATCGTGGCAAGGTAAATGATCCTATTTTGACGCATTTTGTAGCTCAAAAAATGGCCGAACTTTTAAATTTATCAAAAAATGAAATAATAAAACTTACTAATTTTAACGCTAATCGTTTGTTTTTCCAAGGTTTATAATGAAAAAAAGCTTTTTGTTTTTTATTTTAGTATTATTATGTTTAAATGCTAAGGCCTTACAATTTACTCCAGAGCATTACACACAGCAGGCACAAATCTTAAGAAATTTAGATATAGAAGCAAGTTATCTTAGTGATATGATTTTTTTAGAATTTAAAGAATCTTCCATGGATATGCATTCTAAAACTTTAGTAGATACGATGAGGGAATTTTATAAAATCACCCCGATTATCCGCAAAATATTAGAAAAAGAAAATATTCCTCAAGAATTTTTGTATTTAGCGATTGTAGAATCTGGTTTAAAAATTCATAGTATTTCAAGAACTAAAGCAGTAGGTGTTTGGCAATTTATGAAACCAACCGCACAAACTTTGGGTTTAAGGATAGATCCTTATGTAGATGAGAGAAAAGATTTGGTAAAATCAACTTATGCAGCTATTGCTTATTTAAAACAATTAAAAGAGCAGTTTGGAAAATGGTATTTGGCTATTTTAGCTTATAATTGTGGTGATGGTAAATTACGTCAAGCTATAAAAAAAGCAAAAAGTGATGATTTGAGGGTTTTACTTGATCCTGATAAAAAATACTTGCCATTAGAAACTAGGATTTTTATTAGAAAAATTCTTACTATGGCATTTTTGGCTAATAATAATGATTTTTTAATTTCTCAAGATAGCGCCTTGCTTAATTATGCTCTATCAAGTGAAGTTAAAAAAATCTCAGTTCCCCCAAGTGTTTCTTTAAGAGAGCTTGCTAAAGTAGCTAAAATGTCTTATAATGAATTTAAACGTTATAATCCACATTTTAATTATGACTTTACTCCACCTGATAAAAAAGATTATTATATGTACATTCCTTTAAGTAAAAGCGTAGCGGTAGAAAAGGCATTAGAGAATGTAAAATTAGCTAAGGTGGATACAACCATTCCGCATACAAAAATTTATATAGTAAAAGAGGGTGATAGCCTTTATACTATTGCAAGAAAACATAAAATAAGTGTTGAAAGCATTAAAGAATATAATAAAATCAAAGGAAATTTAATCAATATCAATCAAAAACTTGTGTTAAAAATTAAGGAGAATAATAATGCAAAAATCAAAACAACTCAAAAAATATCAAAAAACTCTCATACAAAAGTCGTTAGTCGTTAGTTGTGTAGGCGTTTTATTTAGTGCTTGTAGTATGGTACCTATTAGCACGCCTACTGTGTATTACCCAGAAAGAGATTTTAAAAGTATAAAGCATAATAATACAAGCTTAAAAGGCACTATGAAACCTTACACTATTAATGGTAAAACTTATTATCCAACAGTAGTAGAAGTAGGTGAGACTGCTGATGGTATAGCTAGTTGGTATGGACCAGGTTTTCATGGTAAAAAAACTTCTAATGGTGAAACTTATGATCAACACGCATATACCGCAGCTCATAAAACTTTACCTATGAATACCATAGTAAAAGTAACTAATTTAAAAAATCATCGTCAAACCACTGTTAGGATTAACGATAGAGGACCTTTTGTAGCAGGTAGGATTATAGACTTATCTAATATGGCTGCAAGAGATATAGATATGATTCAAGCAGGAACAGCTCCTGTAAGACTTGAAGTGATTGGCTTTGGAACAAGTGCAAGTTCGGGTTCGGTGCATACTAATTCTAATTTAGGCAGCAGTGGAGAGATTGCTGATAGTGGTCATATTTTCCAAGGTGGATCTTTTATGGTGCAAATTGGAGCATTTAGAAATAAAAGTGGCGCAGAGCTAATAGCAAGTAGGTATAAAAACTATAATTCTTATACTTCAACAATACAAACAAGTGCTAAAGATGGCTTACATAGAGTATTTTTAAAAGGTTTTAGAAGTGAGCAAGAAGCAAGAGATTTTGCTGATAGTGGATCTTTCCCAGGTGCGTTTATAGTAAGAGAGTAAAATCATGATAGAACTTATTTTTTTAGATGTAGATGGTTGTTTAACAGATGGTAAAATCATCTACACACAAAATTATGGTGAGATTAAAGAATTTAATGTAAAAGATGGCGCAGCAATTGAAGCTTGGCAAAAGCTTGGTAAAAAAGTTGCTATTATTACAGGTAGGACTAGCGAGTGTGTATATTTTAGAGCTAGGGATTTAAAAATTGATTTAGTCTATCAAGGTATTAGTGATAAACTAGCTTGTGCTAAAGAAATTTTAGAAAAATTAAATTTAGATTTTTCTCAATGTGCTGCTATTGGGGATTATTATAATGATATGAGTTTGCTTGAAGCAGTTGGATATAGCTTCAAACCAAAAGATGCACACAAGGCTTTGAAAACTGATAAAGTTTTAAATAGAAAAGGTGGTAATGGAGCGGTGAGTGAGATGATTGAAATTTTGATTGAACATAATAGTATGCAAGCTCAATGGGATAAACTTTGGCGATAAAAATTTTTGCTATATTAATGAGTTTATTCGCCTTTGTTATGGTGATTTTAAGTACCCAAGATCCGTATTTATTCGCCATAAAACCACAAAAGGTAGATGTGGCAAATATGCAAGCTTTTGATGTGCTTGATTATGAGTTAAATGCTAGTGTAATTAAGGCTACATATCAGGCAAGTCGTTGGGTAAAATACCAAGATAAAGATATTTTTGATGATTTTAAAGTACAAGCGCTTGATTATAATTTAAGTTCAGATTTATTAGTAAGAAATGAAGAAAAATCCATTTTAGAAGGCAATGTAAGCTATTTTGATCATAATCAAACTTCTATTTTTACCCAAAAAGCAACTTATGATATGAAAAATAAAATTTTATTTTCTAATGATAATTTTAAAGCATATATAGGTTTAAATGAAGTTTTTGGGGATAGTTTTTTATATGATGTAAATCAAAAAGAATTAAAAATTCAAGGAATAAAAGCATGGTTTTTAGAGCAATAATTTTTTTGTGTTTGTTAAATTTATTTGCACTTGGTGCACAAAAAATAGAAGTTTACGCTAAAGATTTTTACTTAGATGAAAAAAATGAAACAAGTGTATTAACAGGTGATGTGGAAGTTAAAAAAGGCAAAGATGTTTTAAATTCGCAAAAATTGGTTATTTATATGAAGAACAAACAGCCTGTTAAATATATAGCCACTAAAGATGCTAAATTTAAAATCATGATGAAAGATAAAACTTATCATGGAAGTGGTGATGAGTTTATTTATAATGTAGCTAAGGATACATATGAGATTAATGGCAATGCAAAAATTACAGAAATGCAAACAAAAAAAGAACTCATAGGGGATAAAATCATAGTAGATAGAAAAAATATGACTTATAGAGTAGTGAGTAAAGATAAAAAACCCGCTAAATTTGTATTTGAAGTAAAAGAATGATACTAAATGCTAAATTTTTAATCTCTGCTTCTAAAATAGATGAAGCCCCACAACCTATATACACTGAAATAGCTTTTTTAGGACGCTCTAATGTGGGTAAAAGTTCTTTGATTAATACTCTTTGTAAGAATAAAAATTTAGCAAAAAGCTCTTCAACTCCAGGCAAAACACAACTCATTAATTTTTTTGAAGTTGATTGTAAAAAAGATGAAGATAAATTTAAACTAGTATTTATTGATTTGCCTGGTTTTGGTTATGCTAAAGTGAGCAAAAAAACTAAGGCTATTTGGAATAAAAATTTAGATGAGTTTTTAAAAGAGCGCAGTTCTATCAAGCTTTTTATTCATCTGATAGATTCAAGGCATGATAATTTAGATATTGATACAAATTTAGATTTATATTTAGATTCTTTTATTAGAGCAGATCAAAAAAAAATAACAGTTTTTACAAAGGCAGATAAGCTCAATCAAAGTCAAAAAGCAAAAATTTTAAATGCAAATAAAAATGCCATTTTGGTGTCAAATTTGAAAAAAAGTGGTATTGATAAATTAGAACAAAAAATCATTTTAGAGAGCTTGGGTTTTAATGAGGAGTAGAAATTTAGTAAAAAATAGATTTGATTTTTCTTATTTATTTTTTTATCTATCTTTGATTTTTTATCAAGTATTAAGCTCTGTGTATTACTGGATGCCTCCTTTATTTGGGGTATTTTTTTGTTATATGATAGTGCTTTTAAAAGAAAAAGAAAGAACCCTTAATAAACTTGATTTTAGATGGTATTTTTCTTTGTTTTATCTTTTATTAATTGATGTTATTCATGGATTTTATCTTTTTAGCTCATGGATAGCTTTTTTTATTTTTTATCATTTTTTTGTGGATTGGTTTAAAAGCAAATTAAAACTAGGGCATTATTTGCTCGTTATATTCACTTTATGTGCTTATATTTTCATCTATCTTTTTGATGTGTTTTTAGCATATTTAGATAATAATGAAATTTTAAAATTTGGTATTGAGTATTTATGGTTTTTTACTGTTGAAGCTTTGATTTCTTTTATTATTTTTAAAGGAAAAATCTAATTATGCGTATGCGTTTAGTAATGGGCTTTATAGCTTGCTTTTTTATGCTTTTACTAGCTAGAGTATATTATATAAGTATAAAATCTAATGTTTATTATGAAGAAATAGCCAAGCAAAATGCTATTAAAACGCAGTTTTTAGCACCCGTAAGAGGACAAATTTTAGACATAAAGGGTAGACCTTTAGCAGTAAATAAATTAGGTTTTTCGATCTCTATAAAACCATATTTGTATATAAAAAAGAAAAATAGAAATCTTTTAGAACAAGAATTACAAGCTATAGTAGGAGCTTTTCCTGATTTAAATGCCACTAAACTCAAAAGAGTTTATATGAAAGCGGATTCTTATTATAATCAAGATTATATAGAAGTGGTTCCATTTATAGAATATGATGCGATGATTAAACATTTTACTAAGCTAAATTTGCGTGAAAATATGCAAGTTAAATCTACCACTCAAAGATTTTATCCTTATGATGCTTTAGCTAGCCATGTTATAGGTTATGTTGGAAAAGCAAATCTAAATGATATGAATGAAAATGAAATTGCAAGATTGACTAGCTATGTAGGGCGTAGTGGTATAGAGCGTTCTTATAATGAAATTTTGCAAGGTCAAAAGGGTGAAAAGGTTAGCAAGGTAAATGCATTAAATAAAGAAATAGAAGAACTTTCTTACAAAAAACCTATATCAAGTAATATTACTCTAAGCATTGATCTTGATTTGCAAGAATACTTAGCTAGTATTTTTGAAAATTTAGCAGGTGCAGCTATAATAATGGATGTAAAAAGTGGGGCTATTTTAGCAGCGGGAAGTTTTCCTGAGTACAATCTCAATCCTTTTGTAACAGGCATCACTCAAGAGGAGTGGGATCGTTTGTCTAATGATTTAAACCATCCTTTTACTAATAAACTTATTAATGGTCTTTATCCTCCGGGTTCTGTTGTGAAAATGGGTACAGCTTTAGCATTTTTAGATAGTGGAAAAGTAAGCGAAAATCACAAATATTTGTGTGATTCTAACTTTGAGCTTGGTGGTAGAAAATTTAGATGTTGGAAGGCTATAGGTCATGGTTATGTAGATATGAATGATGCTATTAGAGAAAGCTGTGATGTGTATTTTTATAAAGGTGCCTTAGAAGTTGGTATTGATACTATTAGTTCTGTTTTTGAAAGGATAGGTTTTGGTACAAAAACAGGAGTTGATTTACCTAATGAATTCATAGGAACAGTTCCCAATAGAATATGGAAAAAAGAAAAATACAACCAACCATGGTATCAAGGTGAAACTTTAAATACAAGCATAGGGCAAGGTGATTTTCTTGCTACTCCTATGCAAGTGGCTAAATTTACAGCTATGATTGCTACAGCGAAAAATATCACACCACATTTTTTACATAGTGTTGATGATAATGTTACTAAGATAAATTTTGACAATAATGAAAGTGTTTTTACGACTTTTGAATTATCAAAACTCCCACTTTTAAGGCGTGCCATGTATGAAGTTGCCAATGTTGATGGTGGAACTACAGCAAGATTTTTAAGAAATTCGCCTATTACTATAGCAGCCAAGACAGGAACAGCACAAGTAGTTGGAATTTCTCAAAGTGAAAAAAAGCGTATTAAAGAAGAGGATTTGGAGTATTTTTTAAGATCTCATGCTTGGATTACTTCTTATGCACCTTATGAAAAGCCACAATATGTAGTGGTAGTTTTAATCGAACATGGGAAAAGTGGTAGTAGTACAGGAGGGCCTATACTGGCTAAAATTTATCAAAAACTTATAGATTTGGGTTATATTGATAAAAAATATATCAAGAAAAAGACTAAATAATTAGCATTCCATCGCCATAAGAATAAAAACGATAGTTATTTTCTATGGCTTCATGGTAAAGCCCTAAGGTTTTTTCTCTACCTATAAATGCCGCTACAAGCATAATTAAAGTTGATTTTGGTAAGTGAAAATTAGTAAGTAAATAATCAAGTCTTTGCGGGGTATTTTGCGGGTGTAAAAACAAATCACAAAAACCTTCTTTTATTTTTTTTCTATGATAATATTCTATACAACGAGTAACAGTGGTACCAACGCCTAGTATTTTCTTAGAAGAATCAATCAAAGCACAAGTTTCATCATCAATATGAAAAAATTCTGAATGCATTTTATGATTACGTATATCTTCACATTCTACACCTTTAAAAGTTCCTGCGCCAACGTGTAGTGTAATAGTATGGATATTATGATTTTTTTTAAGTTCATTGATCATCGCTTCATCAAAGTGTAAGCTTGCAGTAGGTGCAGCAACTGCGCCTTGATTTTTAGCAAAAATGCTTTGATAGTTAATGCTATCTTGTGCTTCATCTGCTCTTTTAATATAAGGCGGTAAAGGCACATGGCCTATTTTTTCTAAAATTTCAAAAACTTCATGATGATTAAGCTCTTTTTCATTATTAGAAAACTTTACTTCTCTTGTACCATCATCATGTAATTTTTTGATTTTAGCTTTTAAAGAATTTTCAAAATATAAAATTTGTCCTTCTTTAACCTTACCCCGAATTTGCACTAAAAAATCATTATTTTTTAAAGGATGATTAATGAAAAGTTCTATTTTACTACCATTTTCTTTGTTTCCATAAATTCTTGCTTTGATGACTTTAGTATCATTAAAGATGATTTCACAAGGTGGTAAAATTTTAGCTAAGTCTTTAAAATGTAAATGTGAAATTTGATCTTTATATCTTTCATATACTAAAAGCTTGGCATTTTCTTTGGGTAAAATAGGAAAATTTGCTATAAGTTCATTAGGTAAGTTATAATCATAACTAGAAAGCAAAAGATCTTTATCAATCATTTTCATCATCTTCTTTTTGGCTAGGATTAACTTTTTTAGCTATATAAATAGAAATCCCATAAAGTCCACACAAAGGCACAGCCATTAAAAATTGCGATATAACATCAGGTGGTGTCATCATAGCTGAGAAAACAAAAATCACTAAAACAGAAACTCTAAAATGTTTTTTCAAAAAAGTATCATCAACAAGTCCAAGTTTAGCAAAGAAAAAGGTTATTACAGGCATTTCAAATGCTAAACCAAAAGCAATTACTAATTTAGTAAAAAAGCCTACATATAAACCTATGCTAATTAAAGGCTTAAAATCTTGGGTTTGCACCCCAAAATCAATCAAAAATTTAAAAGCCAAAGGTATAACTATATAATAACAAAACAAAGCACCAAGTGCAAACATAATGCTAGCAAAGCTTACAAAAGGCACTACTAATCTTTTTTCATTATCATAAAGTCCGGGTGCTACAAATTTCCAAAACTGCCAAAAAATAACCGGTAAAGAAATCAAAAAAGCTGTAAAAAACGAAACCTTCATCGCAGTAAATAAAGGCTCTTGTAACTCAACGAAGGTCATTTGTCTTGAAATTTCAGGTAAGGCTGCTTCAACAGGTGCTTTTAGTATATCTATGATATAGTTATTAAAACTAAAACATACAAAAAACATCACAACAACACAAGCAACACTTATAAATAATCTTTTTCTAAGTTCTACTAAATGTGGTTTTAATTCTTCAAACATTCTTAGCTTTCCATTTTCTGAGTATTTTTTTCATCTTTTTGAATTTTTTCTTCAAGATTAGAAAGTTCTTGTATATCCTTTTCTAAATCATTAATTTCACTTTTTAATTCTTTGGTATTATTTAAAATATCTTCTTTGAGTTGATCAAATTCTTCAAAACTTAGTTTTTTTCTGATATTTTCATTAGTTTGTGAAAATTCATCTTTGTATTTTTGTGCTTCATCTTTTAATTCTGCTATTTTTAGTTCTTTATTAATACTTGCTTTTGCTTCATCAATATTGCTTTTAATGGCTTTTAAAATTTTTGCAATTTCAACTATAGTTGAAGGTAATTTTTCAGGCCCAAGCACTAAAATAGCTACAACTAAAATAACTAAAATTTCACCAAAACTCATTATTTTATCTTCTTTCGCTTGAATATATGGTTTACATTTTACATAAAAATACTTAAAAATATTATTACTTTTATCATATTAATATATAAATATATCTTGATATATTAATATATTTTTGTTATATTTGTTTAAAAATAAAAAGGAAAAGCATGGAAAAATTAGTTTTTATTTTAAAAGATTTTTTGATTTTATTTATAGAAATATCTGTTTTGTTTATTTTAGTTAGTATGCTTATTGCTTATTTAAATGAGCGCTATGCTAAATTTTTTAATGAGCATTTAAAGAAAGATTCTTTTACAAGCTATATAAAAGCCATACTTTTAGGTTGTTTAACTCCATTTTGCTCATGCTCAAGCATACCGCTTTTAAACGCATTTTTAAAAGCTAAAATTCCACTTGGGGTATGTATAGCTTATTTAATCACCTCGCCTTTAATTAATCCTATTATAGTAGTGATGTTTGTAGTAAGTTTTGGTTTAAAAATATCCTTATTATACGTGGGATTTTTATTTTTCGTGATTTTATTTCTTGCTTTTTGTGTTTCTAAAATAAACACTCGAAAATTTTTTAATGAAGACTTTTTAAAAAATGATTTAGAGCAAAAATCATGTTGTTCTAATAATACTTTTCAAAGCTCATGTTGTCAAAAACCTAGTTCTATTTTTGTTAAAAATTCTAAAGTTAGCGGTAAAGTTTTGAAATTTAAGGCTAAGACAAAAGACAATAAAATCAAAATGTTATTTATGCAAAGCTTTAAAGAGTATAAAAAAATATTACCTTATATTGTTATAGGTATGGGTATTGGAGCTTTTATACATGGCTTTTTCCCACAAGATTTTTTCCAAAATTATATGAAAGATTATGGAGTATTTGGCATATTTATAGCAGCTTTTATAGGAGTTTTACTTTATATGAATTGTACTGCTATGATACCTGTAGCACTAGCTTTAACTACTAGCGGAATTCCACTTGGTATAATGATGAGTTTTCTAATAGCAGGAGCAGGGTGTTCTTTACCTGAGCTTATTTTGCTTAAAAGAATTTTCAAAACAAGCTTTTTGGTTTTATTTGCAAGTATGATAGTTTTTATAGCAATTAGCTTTGGGCTTTTAATATTTTTTATATAAGGATTTTTATGCAAGAGTTTTTAAAAATAACAAGTGCAATTAATGATGAAAGTAGGATTTTAATTCTAGCTTTTTTACAAAAACATGGAAAGCTTTGTGTATGCGATCTACAAAGCTCGTTAAATATGAGTCAATCAAGGCTTTCAAGGCATTTAAAAATTTTAAAAGAGGCTAATTTTTTAGAAGTAGATAGACAAGGTGTTTGGGCGTATTATGGAGTAAAAGAAAATTTAAATAATTTTTGCAATGATATACTAAAAAACATCGATGAGCTTTCTATGAAACTTCCTGAGCTTAAAAGATTTTCTTGTGAATGCCCTAAGGAATAAAATGAAAATAGCTTTTATTTGCATTCATAATAGTTGCAGATCTCAAATGGCTGAAGCTTTATGTAAAAAAATGACTACAGAACTTGGTTTAAATTTAGAGATTTATTCGGCAGGAAGTGATATTTCTAAGGGAATTAATCCTAAGGCTATAAAGATTTTAAAGCAAAAATATACACTTGATATAAGTTCTTATAAGGCAAAGGGTTTTGATAGTTTACCTAAGGATTTAGATATTGTTGTAGGAATGGGTTGTGGGGTGGTTTGTCCAAACATTGAAGCAAAGTTTCATTTTGACTTTGGTTTAGAAGATCCTAGTGGTTTTGAAGATGAAGATTTTATTAAAGTAGTGGAAAGCTTGGAATTAAAACTTAAAGAGCTTTTAGAAAAAATCACACAAGGAGAGCTTTAATGCTTGGTTTTATAGATAGATTTTTGACTTTGTGGATTTTTATAGCTATGGCTTTAGGTTTGTTTTTGGGGTTTATCTTTCCTAATATTACAAATTTTTGGGAGAGTTTTAATTATAATCAAAATAATGTTTTGCTTATGGTGTGCTTGGTTTTAATGATGTATCCACCTTTGGCTAAGGTTGAGTATAAAAAAATATTTAAAATTTTTCATTCTTTTAAAGCTTTAATACTTTCTTTGTTTTTAAACTGGATTTTTGGTCCTATTTTGATGTTTATATTAGCTTGGGTGTTTTTAAAAAATGATCTTGATTATATGCAAGGTATTATCATCATAGGTTTAGCTCGTTGTGTAGCTATGGTGGTAGTTTGGAGTGATTTAGCTAAGGCTGATAAAGAGTACACTGCTGCTTTGGTGGGTATTAATACCATTTTTCAAATTTTGTGTTTTGCTTTTTATGTGTACTTATTTTTAGAATTTTTTCCTTCTCTTTTAGGCTTGAGTTTTCAAAATAACCTAGAAATAAGAATGGATGAAATTTTGAAAAATGTGGCAATTTATCTTGGTTTGCCTTTTTTACTAGGGATTTTAAGTAGGGTTATTTTTATTAGTTTAAAAGGCAAAGAATGGTTTGAGCAAAAATTCTTACCTAAAATTAGTCCTATTACGCTTATTACTTTACTTTTTACTATCATTATTATGTGCTCTTACCGATCAAAAGATATTTTTAGTTTACCTTTGGATGTATTTAAAATTTGCATTCCTTTGTTTTTATATTTTGTGATAATGTTTTATAGTTCTTGGTTTATAAGTAAAAAACTTGGTTTAAACTATGAAAAAAACACAGCTATTAGTTTTAGCGCTAGTGGTAATAATTTTGAACTTGCCATAGCTATATCCATTGCATCTTTTGGTATAAACTCATTACAATCATTTGCTGCTATTATAGGCCCATTGATTGAAGTGCCTGTTTTGATTTTACTTGTTAAATGGGCTTTGAAGTTTAAATATTGATAACACCGCTAAAATTAGTGGTGTTGATTTTTATGAGAGAATTTATGGGGATGTTTACCCTTAATATGAATAATTTTACCATCTTGTATATCATAAGCTTGCCCAAATCCTTTCACAAAGCGTCCATTGTGAAAGTCAAGTTTAATCAAATGAAAATCAAGCATTGTTCTGATCATCTTTACTGCTTTATCATCTTTTACTTGTTTTTCAAATTCGTCATATTTTTTATCAAAATCATTGTTTCTTTCGAGTATGGTTGCACTTGCTTTATAGCGCAATCTTTTTCTTAATGTTACCGAGCTTGCTTTGCATTCATCTTCTAAAAACATCACTTCAATATTTTTTGGATTTGCTTTGATATTGTTAAAGTGCTCGCTGATTTGACTAATGTAAATATAATTTTCAGTTTGAAATCTAAAAAATGGAGCATAAGAGCAAGTAGTTTCGCCATTTTCTGTTAGTGTTGCTAAAATGATAGAGTTATATTGAGCAATAAATTCATTAATTTCTTGATGGATATTTTCTGTGTTATCGCTTTTTGCGCCTAAACAAAGTTCTATGATTGCATCTTTAATAGAATTTTCATCAGCTTTTGTTGGAAAATTAACACGTAATGTTTGATTATTGTTATAGATAATATCTAATCCTTCAAAATCAACACTTTGCAATGTAGCATTTTTGATTGTTTTGGAATTAGAAAAATTTTTACATAAATCTATTAGATTAGATTGGTGATGCGAATTCATATGAGATATGATATTTTTAAAATCCATACTTCCCCTTTTTTTATTTATTTTTGAGAAAATATATCAATTATCATTTTAAAAACTTCTTAAATAATTTTTTATCTATTTTTAATTTAAATGAGAGTATATTTCGCATTTTTTATGATATAAATTATCATTATTATAATAAGGATTAATTTTGAATAAATATAAAATTGTTGTTTTATTATATGCAAGTGTTATGTTTTTAAGCGCACATAGTGAAGAAGCAAATATAAATTTAGAACAATCTATTGCAATCGCTGAAATTGAAGAAGATATTGATAATGGATTAAAAAATATGATTGTTTTAGATAAAAAATGGATTTCTAAAAATGGATTTAATTCTATTACTCAAGCTTTAGAAAAAATACCAGAAGTGAATTTTGTTAATTTTGGTTTAGGGTCTAGTATTGATATAAGGGGTCAAGGTAATAAATCAAATACAGCTGTAAAAATTATGGTAGATGGAAAATCTATTAACACTTTAGATAGTTCTCATAATATAGCACCTATTAATAGTATTGATATTAACAATATTGAACGAATAGAAGTGATTCCAGGTGGTGGTTCTATATTATATGGAAATGGTGCCAAAGGCGGTGTTGTTAATATAGTTACTCAAAAAGCAAAGAAAGAGTATTTTTCATTTAATACGAATTTTCAAAGCCAAAGAAGTGGAATAGATGGTGGAAATTTTGGTTTTAATATGAGTAAAATGATAAAAGATGGTGTATTTTTTGGTTTAAATATGCAAGCTTATAATAAAAATGGTTTTATACAAGGATATCATGAAAAAGGGTATTATGCTAATGCAAATATTTTTACCCATGTTGGCGATAATGGGACTTTATTGCTTGATTATAATTATTTTCAAAATACAGACACAAATAAAGGATATTTAACGTATTCTCAAATCAACTCCAAGCAAGATACAATAAATCAAGATGAAAATATAGTCAAAACAACTATGCCTCAATTGGGCATTAAATATGATTTATTTTTGCAAGATAATTTAGAATTTTCCTTTGAAACTTTCTTACAAAGACAAAAAGTTCAATACTTAAAAGATACAGTCTCTTTAATGGGTGTTAAAGCATATCAAGATGGAAGTGAATTTAAAGATGATCTTTTTGGGGTAAAATTTAAAGCTAAATATTATTATTTGCATAATTCAAACATTATTTCTGGTTATGAGTTTTTAAATCATAATGCTAAGCGTAAAAGTTTATTGCAATATAATGTCCCAAATATCATTTTATATCACAATATGACGACATTGATGGATATGAATAAGCAAAGTCATTCATTTTTTACTTTAAATTCTCACTCTTTTAACGATGTTTTTACCTTATTGAGTGGTTTTAGATATGAATGGAGTGGTTATAAAACAAATAGATCTTTTAGAAATCAAATGGATGTAAATTTCCCATCTGCTAATTTCCCTAAAGACGAGTTGTTAGAGTTTAGTTCTCAATCAAATAGTAGTAATTTTGCTTTAGAGTTAACACCTAGTATTAAATATTCAGACACTGGAATTATATATTTTAAATACGAAAAAGGTTTTATTTCTCCAAATCCATCCCAACTAGTAAATAAAGAACAAAAAAATCAAAAATATTATTCCACTGACTTAAATTCTGAAATTTTCAATAGCTTTGAAATTGGATTTAATGACTTATTGTGGAATTTTTATGGCATAAATTTGAAAATGTTTTATACTCAAAGCAAAGATGAAATTTCATATATTGGAAATCCGCACTCAATCTCTGGTTCATGGTGGAAATACTATAACATAGAGGAGACAAGACGTTTTGGTATGGAGTTGAATACAGAACAAAAAATCATAAAGGATACTTTAATATTTAAAGAAGGATTGACTTATATTGATGCAAAAATTTCTAAAGGCATAAACAATGGGATGAAAATTCCTTATGTGTCTAAAATAAAAACATTTTTTGGTATTGATTATTATTTGAATTCAAATTTAAATACTTTTATTGATTTGAGTTATTACTCAAAAGCTAAGGAAGGTGGTATTGTTGATGAAAATAGTGGAAAGATAATTAAAAGTAATTGGATTAAAGATTATATGATAACTAATATTGGGTTGAGTTATAATTATAAAAATTTTCAAATGTCTGCTGGTATACGTAATTTATTTGATGAAAAGTATTTTACATATCAAGATAGTATAAATGATCAATATTTATTAGGCAAGCGTAGAAATTACTATGCTGAGTTTAGGTATATCCTTGATTAAGTACTAATATATAAAGCTAGCTCATCACTTAAAAGGTAGTTGGTGTTATAAAAAATTCCATTTTTATAGACTAACTTTCCTTTTTTGTTAAGAAAAATCGCCTTATCTTTTTCTAAAGGTTCTAGCTTTGCTTCATCTACCCCTATAATACTTCTAAGCCCTAGAAAAATATGTTCTAAACGCAAATCTTTTGAATTTAAATTTTCAAGCTCTCTAAAACAAGGATTTGCTATATAATCTTTTAAACTTTTTTTAGTATAAAATCTTTGATTTTTTAAAAATCCTACCGCACTTAAACCACAGCCTATATAGTCTTTTCCTTGCCAGTAAGCAAGGTTGTGTTTGCAAATTTGTCCAAAATTACTGATTTCATATTGTTTATAATCAAGGTTTTCAATCGCTTTAATAAAATACTTTGCAAGACGTGGTGCATTTTTTTTAAAATGAAATTTTTTAGCAAATCTTGTCTTTTCTTCTATAGTTAGATTATAAGCACTTACATGGCTAATATCAAGTAAGGCAAGATTGGAAATTTCATAATCAAGCATTTTTTTATCATCAAGTTTTGTATCATAAATTAAGTCTAAATTTATATTATCAAATCCTGCTTTTTTTGCATTTTCTATACTAGTAAAAATACTTTTTTGATCATGAATACGCCCAAGAAATTGTAATTTTTTTTCATGAAAACTTTGCACTCCAAAAGAAATACGATTAAAACCTAAATTTTTTATCTCTTTAAGCCAAGAAAAATTACTCGAGTTGGGGTTTGCTTCTATGCTGATTTCACTATCTTTGTGTAAATAACTTTGTAAAAAAATAAATATTTTCTCATAAAAACTAACTTCCATTAAACTAGGCGTACCACCACCTACAAAAACAGTCTTTATGGAATTTTTATCAAGCTTGAAAAAATCTAGTTGATATTTTATATCTTGCATTAAGGCATTTAAATAATCTTTTTCAAAGTCCTTTTTTTTAAGCGAGGTAAAAGAACAATAAAAACACTTACTTTCGCAAAATGGTATATGTATATATAAATGCATAAAACTTCTTTAAAATGTGATTATAAATTCGTATTTTTTTGTTAGAATTATATTATTTAAAAGTCAAGGATAAGAAAATCATGGAAAAAGAAAAAAAATATAGGCCAAATGTAGCTGCTATAATATTATCATCAGCTTATCCTTTTGAATGTAAAATTTTACTTGCTAAACGTAATGATATGGAAGATATATGGCAATTTCCTCAAGGTGGTATAGATGAGGGGGAGGATGCTAAAAGTGCATTGTTTAGAGAATTAAAAGAAGAAATAGGTACAGATGAGGTTGAAATTTTAGCCGAACATCCTGAGTGGATTAGTTATGATTTTCCAGCTAAGGTTGCACAAAAAATGTATCCTTATGATGGCCAAAGTCAAAAATATTTTTTAGTTAGATTGAAAAATAAAGCTGTTGTTAATTTAAATACTAAAAATCCTGAATTTGATGCATATAAGTTTGCTTCATTAGAAGATGTTTATGATATGATTAACCATTTTAAAAAACCTATATATATTAAGGTTTTAAAA
This sequence comes from Campylobacter lari, assembly GCF_001017575.1. Taxonomy (NCBI): domain Bacteria; kingdom Pseudomonadati; phylum Campylobacterota; class Epsilonproteobacteria; order Campylobacterales; family Campylobacteraceae; genus Campylobacter; species Campylobacter lari. The sequence goes on from NZ_CP011372.1 coordinate 686,628, forward strand.
TATTTTAAAGAAAGGGGGTATATTTAATGCTGATCGTACAAAAATATGGGGGAACAAGCGTAGGAACGCTTGAGCGTATTGATGAAGTTGCTAAAAGAGTAGCAAAAAGTAAAAAAACTTGCGATAAGTTAGTTGTTGTAGTTTCTGCGATGAGTGGAGTGACTAATGAGCTTATCGATTTTGCACACCATTTTAGTAAAAACCCTTCAGGTCGTGAGATGGATATGCTTTTAAGTAGTGGTGAGCGCGTAACTTCATCTTTACTTGCTATTGCATTAAATGAAATGGGTTTAAAAGCCACTGCATTTTCCGGACGCAATGCAGGGATTATTACAGATGATGTTTATACTAAAGCAAGAATTGAACACATTGATACTACAAATATTAACAAAGCTTTAGATGAAGGATATATCGTAGTAGTTGCTGGCTTTCAAGGTATTGACAAAATGGGTAATGTTACTACTTTGGGTCGTGGTGGAAGCGACTTAAGTGCAGTTGCGTTAGCGGGGGCTTTAAATGCTGATTTATGTGAGATTTATACTGATGTAGATGGAGTATATACTACCGATCCTAGAATTGAACCAAAGGCTAAAAAGCTAGATAAAATTTCTTATGAAGAAATGCTAGAGCTTGCAAGTTTAGGAGCTAAAGTTTTACAAAACCGCTCTGTAGAGCTTGCTAAAAAATTAAATGTGAAATTAGTTACTAGAAGTAGCTTTAATGAAAATGAAGGGACGATTATTACTAAGGAGGAAAATATGGAACAGGCTTTGGTTAGTGGTATAGCACTAGATAAAAACCAAGCAAGGGTTACTTTAAGAAATATTGATGATAAACCAGGTATTGCTGCTGAAATTTTTGGAACTTTAGCAAATGAAAATATCAATGTGGATATGATTATCCAAAATGTCGGAGTAGATGGAGCTACAAATTTAGGCTTTACAGTGCCTGAAAACGAGCTTGATTTAGCAACTAATGCTATGAAAAAAGTTTTAGGTGCTAATGCTAATATAGAAACAGATAGTGCTGTGGTAAAAGTTTCAGTTGTGGGTGTGGGTATGAAATCACATTCTGGGGTAGCTTCAGCAGCTTTTAAAGCTCTAGCAAATGAAAATATTAACATACAAATGATTTCTACAAGTGAAATTAAAATTTCAGTTATCGTGCATGAAAAATACGGCGAATTGGCTGTAAGAGTATTGCATGAAGTTTATAAACTAGATGTATAAATGAGCAATAGTTTTTTAAAATTTACCCTAGAACAAATCCGAGAAAATGGTACTTATACAAGTTGGTTAGAAGAAAGGCGTCTTGAATGGTCGCCTTTGATTGCTTCTAAGTTAGCTTTGCTTTTGCAAGGTTATACTTTTATTGTGATTACTGATGAGCAAAGAGCTTGGTTTGAAGAGTATTTTTTAAGCCAAATTAACGCCAGTTCTACAAGACCTTTGGTGCCTTTTGTGTCTTTAAAAGGAATTTATAATAAAGCTTGTAATACCCAAGAAGATATAGATTTGCTTAATGATCTTTTGAGTATTTCTTTTCCTAACGGTTATGCTTTTTTTTATATAGGAACCAATACAGGGTTTAAATTTAAAATCGCTAATTCTAAAGCAGAAAGTATGCTTTGGCTTTTTGATGAGCAATTGCAAAATAGTTTTTATCTTTCCTCGCGTGATAAAGAATTAGACTATAAACTTATTTCTTTATATAAAGTATTTGAACAAAGCTTAGAGGCTGTACTTTTTTCTAAGGTAGAAATTTGAATCTAAGAAATAAAATCATTATTCATAATGATTTTGAACTAATGCAAGAAAAACTCACAGAAGAATATGGAGCAAAAAATCTTAAATTTTTCATACCTAAAAATCCTGACTTAGAATTAAGACTAAATGACTTAACCTATGATAAAAACGCTCAAGCAACCGCAAAAGCTATTATGAAAGAAAGCTATGTAGCTGAAGCACAAGCTAAAATCATTGTTATACTAGCTAGATCTTTTCGTGAAGAAGCGCAAAATTTTTTACTAAAGCTTTTTGAAGAGCCACCAAAAAATGTATATTTTATCATCGTAGCTCCTTCAAAAAATGTTTTTTTGCCTACTATACTTTCAAGATTTATCGTAGAAAAGCATAAAATTCAAAAAGAAAAAATATCTTTAAATTTGGATCTTAAAAAAATAGATCTTGCTCAAATTGCTTCATTATTAAAACAATATGAAAATATAGACAAGCATGAGTGTTTAGAGCTAATTAGTGCTTTAAGCCATGAGTGCTTTAAACAAGATATAAAATTAAACGATGAAGAAATCGAATTTTTCTACAAAGCTTATGAGTTAGCTAAATTAAATGCAAAGCCAACTATTTTACTAAGTACCATAGCTTTAATTTTACACGAGAGAAAAAATGAAAATCATTAAAATCAATCCTAACACAGACTTTGAACAAATTTCTAAATATATAAAACCACACAAAGCGGGTGAGAAAATTATGAGTGAAAAAACTCAAATTCATTTTTTTCTTATTAAAGAGTTAAGAGCGCCTGCTGCAAATATACTCAAGCAAGATGCACTAAGAGTTGGAGCTGAGCTTGTAACACATAAAGAAGTTATACTAGGTAAAGAACATACTAATGCCTTGCTTATGGTAACGCAAGATCAAGCCAAAAAGCTTATAGAAAAAGAAAAATTACAAGATTTTAAGCTTAAAAATTTAGCACTATTTTTAAAGTCTAACTTCACTAAACCAAAATATGCAAAAATTATGGGTGTGATGAATATCAATGAAGATAGTTTTAATGCTCAAAGCAGGGTTAAAGAAAATGAAGTTTTAGAAAAAATAGAACTTATGATTTCTCAAGGGGCTGATTATATAGATATAGGTGCGGTTTCTTCAAGACCTGGTAGTGTGTATTGTGGGAAAGAAGAAGAGTTTAAGCGTTTAAAAAATACCTTAGATTTAATCTATAAAGAAAAACTTTATGAAAAATGTATTTTTAGTTTAGATAGTTTTGATGAGTATTGTTTAGAATATGCTTTAAATAAAGGCTTTAAGCTTATTAATGATATTACTGGTTTTAAAAATGAAAATTTAGCCAAACTAGCTTTAAAATACAAAGCCACTTATACACTCATGCATATACAAAATACCCCACAAAATATGCAAGATAACCCACATTATGAAGATGTGTTAGCCGAGCTTGATGATTTTTTTGCGCAAAAGCTAGAAAGGCTAAGTGAGCTTGGTTTAGAAGATGTGGTTTTAGATGTTGGCATTGGTTTTGGTAAAAGTCCTTGGCATAATATGATGTTAATCAAACACTTAGAGCATTTTTTACGCTTTGAAAAAGAACTTTTAATTGGAGCTAGTAGGAAAAGTGTGATAAATGCTTATTTTAATTCAAGTGTTGAGCAAAGACTAGCTGGTACGCTTTATTTGCATTTGGAGGCTTTCAAAAATGGTGCAAGTATTATAAGAGTGCATGATGTGTATGAGCATAAACAAATGTTTGAACTTGCAAAAGCTATGGATGAACTTTCTTTGGAGTAGTGATGACTTATCAAGAGTATTTAGAAAAGGTAAAATTAGCAAAAGAATGGATGAGGGCTTATTATGAAGATGATGAGCCTTTAGCGAGTGATGAAGAATACGATAAACTTATAAGAGAGTTAAAAGCATTTGAAACGCTTCATCAAGAAAAGATTTCTAAAGATTCTCCTACGCAAAATATCGCCCCGACTATACAAAGTGAGTTTCATAAACTTGCACATAGTGCAAAAATGTGGTCTATGGAAGATGTTTTTGATGAAGCTGAACTTAGAGCTTGGGCAAAAAGAGCTAAATGTGAGTTTAATTTTTTCATAGAACCTAAATTTGATGGAGCAAGTTTAAATCTTACTTATGAAAATGGTATTTTAATCAGCGGTGCTACAAGGGGCGATGGAGAAGTAGGCGAGGATATTACTTTAAATGTAAAAGAAATATCAAACATACCTCAAAAAATTCCTTATAAAGACAAGATAGAAATTCGTGGCGAAGTGGTAATTTTAAAAGAAGATTTTGAAAAAATCAATGAAAAAAGAGCTAAAGATGGTTTAAGTTTATTTGCAAATCCACGCAACGCAGCAAGTGGCTCTTTAAGACAGCTTGATACAAGCATTACAAAAGAAAGAAATTTAAAATTTTATCCTTGGGGAGTGGGGGAGAATTCTTTAGAATTTAGCAAGCACTCTGAAGTGATGGAGTTTGTAAGAAGTCTTGGTTTTTTAAAAGATGATTTTGTTTTTTGTGTGAAAACTTTAGATGAGGTTTTGGAAAAATATCATGAGCTTTTAGAAAAAAGAGATCAAAAGCCTATGATGATGGATGGTATGGTTGTAAGGGTAGATGATTTAGCTCATTGTAAGCTTTTGGGTTATACTGTGAAATTTCCAAAATTTATGGCTGCATTTAAATTTCCCGCTTTGGAAAAAACTACAACCTTGCTTGGGGTTAATTTACAAGTTGGAAGAAGCGGAGTGATCACTCCTGTGGCAGTGCTAGAACCTGTAAATTTAGATGGGGTTGTAGTAAAGTCTGCAACCTTGCATAATTTTGATGAGATAGCTAGACTTGGAGTGATGATAGGTGATAGTGTAAGTGTGATAAGAAGTGGCGATGTGATACCTAAAATCACTAAAGTTTTTACCCAAAGGCGTGATGGTTTAGAAAGTAAGATTACTAAACCAACTCTTTGTCCTGAGTGTTTTAGTGAGCTTTTAGATGAGGGTGCTTTTTTAAAATGCCAAAACTTAGACTGCAAGGCAAGACTTGTAAATTCCATTATACATTTTGTATCTAAAAAGTGTTTAAATATAGACGGCCTTGGAGAAAATATCGTCGAGCTTTTATTTAAAGAAGGAAAAATCACTAATATAGAAAGTATATTTTTCTTAAAATACAGCGATTTTGAAGGCTTGGAAGGCTTTAAAGAGAAAAAAATCAATAATCTTTTAAGCGCCATTGAAAATGCAAAAAAATGCTCTTTATCAAGGTTTATCACTGCTTTGGGTATAGAGCATATTGGAGAAGTGGCAGCTAAAAAGCTAGCACAATCCTTTGGCTTTGAATGGTTTATGCAAAGCTATGAAGCTTATGCAAATTTAGAAGGCTTTGGTGAGCAAATGGCTAAAAGCTTAGAAGAATTTACCCATGTCAATGCAAATCGTATTAAACATTTTTACGAAATTTTGCATTTAGAGGATGAGAAAAAAGAGCTTATTATAAATGAAAATATTTCTAATAAAACCTTTGTTATCACAGGTACTTTAAGCAAATCACGCGATCATTTTAAAGAACTAATCGAAAGCTTTGGAGCAAAAGTAAGCTCAAGCGTATCTAAAAAAACCGACTTTGTATTATATGGAAGCGAAGCAGGCTCAAAGCTTGAAAAGGCTCAAAGTTTAGGGGTTAAATGTATTGATGAGCCTGAGTTTAATGCTCTTTTAGGCGGTGCTGATGAGGTTTGATGTTTTTGTAAGTGCAAAATTAAACATTTCTCGTAATAAAGCTTGCGAGCTTATAGAAAACAAACAAATTTTACTCAATGGCGAGTTTAAAAAAACCTCTTTTAAAATCACTTGCCAAAATCCTTTAGAAGATGAGAGTTTAAAACTCACGCTTTTAGAAGAGCTTTTTGTAAGCAGAGCTGCTTTTAAGCTCAAGCATTTTTTACAGGAGCATGTATTTGTTATAAAAGATAAAATTTGTTTGGATATAGGCTCATCAACTGGAGGCTTTGTGCAAATTTTACATCAAAATAATGCTAAACACATTACAGCTTTAGATGTAGGTTCTAACCAACTTCATGAAAGCTTAAGAAATTTAGAAAATATCCAAATTTGTGAAAATACTGATTTGCGTGAGTTTAAAAGTGAAATTTTATATGATGTTATCACTTGTGATGTGAGTTTTATCTCTTTAACGCATTTGATTTATCATATAGATAAACTTGCTAAAGATCTTATCATCTTGCTTTTTAAACCTCAATTTGAAGTAGGTAAAAATGCTAAACGCGATAAAAATGGAGTTGTAAAAGATGCTAAAACTATTAAAGCTGCCAAAGAAAGTTTTGAAAAAGCTTGTGCAAAGCTTGGCTGGATCTTACAAGTAAGTCAAGAGTCGCACTTAAAAGGAAAAGAAGGTAATGTTGAGTTTTTCTACGCCTATAGAAAAAACTAAGATCACAAATTTAGCCATAGGGCGTTTTGATGGTATGCATTTGGGGCATTTTGAGCTTTTTAAGCATTTAGATGAAAACGGAGCTTTGTTTATCATCACAAAAGAAGAAAAAGAAGCCTTAACGCCTAAGGATTTTAGAGTAAATTTAGTTGATTTTCCTATGTTTTTTTGTGATTTTTATAAAATCAAAGATTATAAAGGCGAGGATTTTTTAATGCTTTTAAAGCAAGAATTTCCCAAGCTAGAAAAGATTATCGTAGGTTATGATTTTAAATTTGGCAAAGAAAGAAAATGTAGCGCCAAAGACATACAAAGCCTTTGTGGTATAAACACCATCATTGTGGATGAGTTTAAAATTCAAAACAAAAGTGTGCATACAAGTATGATTAAAACCTTACTTAAAGAAGCTAAAGTCAAAGAAGCTAAAAATTTCCTAGGTAGGTTTTATATTATACAAGCAAATATCATCAAAGGCCAAGGTATAGGTGCTAAAGAGCTTTTTGCAACTTTAAATTTATATGCAAAAGACTTCTTTTTACCCAAAGATGGCGTATATGCGACTTTGGTAAAGATTGAAAATAAAAGCTATCATAGTGTAAGCTTTATAGGCATAAGATCTACTGATGAAAATTTTGCTCTAGAAACACATATTTTAGATGAAAATTTTACAAACACAAAAGCAATTTCAGTGGAGTTAAGTTTCATTGACTATATAAGAGATAATGAGAAATTTAATGACTTAGTTTTATTAAAAGCTCAAATTAGCAAAGATATCAAAAAAGCAAAAGAAATTTTAGGAAAATTAAATGAAAGATGAAATTTTTAAAAAACCTTTAGAAAAACAATTTGAATTTGATAAAAGCGTAGCAAGCGTTTTTGATGATATGGTGTCAAGGTCTGTACCTTTTTATACACAAAATTTAAAACTCATAGTTGAACTCATTGATCATTTTGCCCCACAAAATGCAAAAATCTGTGATCTTGGCTGTTCTACGGCTAGTTTATTGCTTGCACTTTATGAAAAAAGAAAAGATTTTCTTTTAAGCGGGGTTGATGAAGCTAATGCTATGTTAGAGATCGCCAAAAACAAATGTCAAGCCTTTGGAGCTAGGGTGAAATTTTATCAAAAAAATTTAGATGATTTTGATTTTTTTGTAAATGATGTTTTCATCGCCACCTATACTTTGCAGTTTATCCGCCCACCTAAAAGACAAGAATTAGTTGATAAAATCTATCAAAACCTAAATGAAAATGGTATGTTTGTGTTTAGTGAAAAAATTCTCTATGAAGATGTAAAAATAGCTAAAAAAATGATACAAATTTATGAGCAGTATAAACTAGAGCAAGGTTATAGCAAGCTAGAAATTTCCACTAAAAGAGAAGCTTTGGAAAATGTCCTCATACCTTATACCCAAAATGAAAATATAACCATGCTTAAAAAAGCAGGATTTTCTAAAGTAGAAAGTGTGTTTAAATGGGTAAATTTTGAAACTTTCATAGCTTTTAAGTGATTAAAATACCATGTTTTAATTAAATCAGATATTTTTTATTCTATTTTAAATATTTTATAAATTTTATTCTAATAATCTTGCAAATATTGAAAATTTATTATATAATCTTGCCCGTTTTTTTGTGTTTATTATTTTTTATTGCTTGATTGTAAAAAAAAATATTGTAAAAAAGGACTTTTATGATTAAATGGGCAAAAGAATATAGTGTACACAATAAAACCATCGATGAGCAACATAAAGCTTTATTTGATATAGCCAAAAAAGCTTATCTAATCGCTGAAAATCACGCAAGTATAAGTGAGATTAAAAGTGTTTTGAGCGAGCTTTTTGAGTATGTAAAGACTCATTTTAAAGATGAAGAAGCTTATATGGAAAGTATTGCTTATCCTGATTTAGAACATCATAAAAAAAATTCATCAAGAAATTACATCATCATTAGTCACCTTAGTTAAAAATATCAAAACAGTCAATGAATTTAAAGCACAGCTTAATATCATCACAGAAAAATGGCTTTTAGAGCATATATTAAAAGAAGATATGAAATACCACAAATATGAAAAACAAAAACAACTTCAAGCAAAAGAAAGTACTTTTGAAAAAGATACTTCATTTACTGAAAGTACTTTTGAAGAAATTATTCCAAAATATATTATTTATGTTTGTGGTTGCTTAAATGAAAAACATAAAATTCCTCATAGCGTGTATTTGCAAATTCTTGATGGGGCAAAATACAATTGTAAAGTTTGTAAAAAAACCATTCGTATTGCTTAAGGTTTTTTGTGGAAGCATTCCCTATATGGAATGATAAATACAGTATTGAAAATGAGGACATAGATTTACAACACCAAACTCTTTTTGTTTTAGCAGAAAAAACTGCTAAGCTTTTAAATAGGCATATTTATAAAACAGAGATTAAAGAGTTGTTAAGTGATTTTTTTTGAATATATGCGAACACATTTTAAAGATGAAGAAGAGTTTATGCTCTCAATAAATTACCCGTATTTATCAGAACACAAAGCAATGCATAAAAAAATCATCAAAGATATGAGTGCTTTGCTTAGTGAATGTGCTAGCACAAACGATCTTAAAGAAAAACTTTACAAAATTGTCTCAATATGGCTTTTAGAGCATATTGTAGAGCATGATATGAGGATTAACAAATTTAAAAAAAGTCTGGAGAATGAAAACAAAACACAAGAGCAAGAAAAAGATGATAAATTTGAGTATATTTGTGGTTGTAAAGATATGATTCATAAGCTTGATTATGGATTGCATGTAAAAATTAAGTATTTAAATATAGCTTATAAATGTAAAAAATGCTCAAAAGAATTAATTTTTAATTTTTTAGAAGAAAATTTAGACTGAAAAAATCAGTCTAAATGCTTATTTAAAGGTATATAAAAAATAAATTTTCATAAATCAAACAATTTTTATCTTAAATATCTTTAAGCTTAAATTTATAAATATAGTATTAACATTTCTTAATTGTTATTATTATATTAGTAATAATGATTACAAAAATAATTCATTGTTAACAAGCAATAAATCAATCAAACACATTAATCATTTTTCGAAAGGACTTTTTCAATGCATATAAGCACAGCTAAAAATCGCCTCACGGGGGGGGGGATACGATAATTTTCGTTTTAACTCAAATACTTTAAATTCTTTAAAAAACTATAAAAACTCTAATCTTTTAAAACTTTCTTTATTTACTATTTTTTCACTAAGTTCTTTAGAAGCAGCCACCCAAGCAAATTATGATAAAACTTCTAATGCTTATATAATTAAAAAACACCATTATGAGAACAATGATGTCTATGATTATAATCTTGATACTTATAAACTCTTAAGTGGTAAAAACTTCTATGGTCAAATGGCTACTAATAAAAATCTTTCAAATATCACTTTAATCTATGATAATCCTAAAGATAAAGCTCATGCAAAAATGAATGATTTATATTTTAAGCAAGACATACTTACTCCAAGTATTAAAGAAGATATTTTTGTAGTTAATGGATTTCATAGTTCTAACTCAGCTAATACTACCCTAAATCAAATTAGCTATATACCTTTTTTAGTTTCTGCTTATACTTTTAATGCAAAAGCTAATAATAATACCTTAGTATTAAAAGCAGGGGAATTATCTTCAGTATATTATTTAAAACCTACCGATAAAGAAGTAATTAATCCTAAAGCTAGTGGTTTGGATAATAAATATAATTTTTTAATCACTCCAGCTATAGCTAGAAAAGGTGAAGTAAGTAATAATACTTTAAATTTCTTAAAAGATGCCTATGTAAATATGGGTGTTGAAAACACCTATACCTTACCTTTAAATGGTGCTCCTTATGTATTAGGTGCTTTTGGTGTGGATGCTAATGCTAATAATAATACAGTTATATTAAATAAAGGCGTAAAGATAGACTTTCATACTACCCCTTATAGACAAAGCACTTTAGGGGATAATATCTTTGATGAGAGAATGACTCATGTAAATGGAGCCATTACTTATAATGCTAATGCTAAAAATAATAAAGTTATTATAGATGGAGCTTCTTTATTAGTCCATGGTCCAAGTGGAGCATATTCAACATCAGCTGCTACTCACTTAGGAGGAGCTTTTGTGGATGTTAATAATAATCAAAGCTATGAAGTAAGTAATAATAGTGTATTAATCAATGATTTAAAACTAGATTTAAGAGTAGATACTAAAAATACCCCATTAGCTTATAATGCTGTCTTAGTAGGAGAAATCTATGGGGGTAAAATCATACAAGGTAATGCTTATAAAAACACCATAGATATAAAAGACTTACAAACCTTATTAGCATTAAATACTAATGTAGAGGTAAAAGCTCTTTTAGACTTTTATGCAGGTATTACTAATAATGGTATAGCTAATGATAATAGCATTAGCATTAATCTAAAAAAACCATTTGAAATTAATTCTAATTTTACAGGTAAAAATGAGTTTAATCTTTATGGTGGGGTAGCGACTAAAGGAGCTAATAGAAATAGTATTCATATCAATGGGGATTTAACCCAAGGTATTACTGTTGAAAATCATCAAGATAAAATTCAAATCACAGCAGCACAAACTCTAAGTTCTAAAGCAAATAATAATAGCATTAATATTAAAAACTCAAACATTGCTATGCCTTTATATTTATATGGAGTAAGCAAGGTTAGTTTAAATGATAAAGATTATTATGCAAGTAGTGCTAATGCTAATAGTATAGTTTTAGATAATGTAAAATCAGGTAGAAATCTCACTGCTATTATAGAAGCTGATAATTTAGAAAAAAACACTATAAAATATAATCTTGTGCAATCTTTATCAAATGCTTCTAATATAGATAAAGGTTCTAAAATCATTTTAAGAGCTAATGAAAATGCTAATGATAATACTTTAAATATTAAAGATTATTCAAGTGCGGCTAGTTCTAATGTTTATGTTATTAATGCTAATACTGAAAGTGCTAATAATACTTTTATCTTTGATAATCTAGCCCTAGGCACAGCTTCTGATAAAAGAGAAGGTGAAGTAGTAATTAGTGCAGGTATAGCTAAGAACACTCATGATAATTATACTCATATAAATAATTTAAATATAGATGAGTATAAAAACAACAAAGCTATATTTATAAGTGCTTCTGGTGTATATAGTGAAAATGATAAAAGCTATAATAATACCTTATATCTAAGTGGTAATACTAATATTTTTAATAATACTAATATAGATGTATTAGCAGGTAGCTTTTTACAAACTAAAGAAGATAATAACTTTGTATCAAAAGCTCTAATGCATAAAAGTGGCACTAATAATCATTTAGTATTAAATACAAATATAAAAGCAAATACTATCAATAACTTTGATCATTATAGCTTTATCTTAAAAGATGATACTAAAACTTATTTAAGTGCTAAAGAAGCTATTAATCTTTCTAAAGATAGTTCTATTAATGTATATACAAACAATAATGTAAAAAATAAAAGCTTTATTTTAATGCAAAGTGAAAAAGGCTTTGTAGATGCAAACAATAAACAACTAAATCAAAAAGACTTACAAAGCTTATTAGAAACTATTACTAAAAATAATCAAAGCTTACATAAAAACATCAAAGCAAAAGTTCAAAAAGCTAAATATACTCTAAGTGTAAGTAAAGATGCAAAAAGCATAGTAGTGAATTTAAACTAAAGCAATATACCAAAAAGGATTAATTATGAAAAAGTTAGCAAATCATATCATACTCTCAGGTGTAACTGTATCAATGTTATTATCACCTATGGTGGCAGCAGATAAACCACTTAATCCAAATCACTTACCTAGTGGGGGTAAATTTACTCATGGGACTAGCGGGACTATAAATATTAATGGTAATAACATGGATATTATGGGTAATGGAAAAAACTCAGTCATACAATGGGGTGGTGGCTTTAGTATAGGTAAAGATGCACAAGTTAATTTTGGAAAAGGACAAAGTGGTCAAAACTACCTAAACATTGCTCATGGTACTAGTAAATCTATGATAGAAGGTTTATTAAATGCAGGTGGTAATAATGTCTTTTTAATCAATCCTAATGGAGTAATCATTACTAAAACAGGAACTATCAATGCTAATCGCTTTGTGGCTTCGACTTCGTCGATGAGCGATGGGGATATGTGGAAATTTGCTAATATGAAAAATTTCAATGACGGTTTAAGCTTTTCCCCTGTGTTTAAACCAAATGGTGGCAATGTAGTAAATATGGGTACTATTAATGCTAATAATGTATTACTTATAGGGAATAAGGTAGATATACAAGGTGGTAAAGTAGGAAATAAAAACTCAACTACACATTTAGTTGGAAATGATTTAGTATTAAATCCTGGCTCTTTTGCAGAAAATAAAACTAATTACCTTACAGCTTTAAAAAGTGTTAGCATAGCAGCTAGCATGAGTGCATTTAAAGAAGGTGGTTATAAGTTTGTAGGTGCTGATGGTTTTACTTTAACTAATTATATAGATAATAATAACGAAGAAACTAAAAATCAAGTTCAAATAAAAGACTTCAAACAATACCTTACTATAGACTCAGTAGATGAATGGGCTATATTTGCTGATGCTTGGAATAATGATAGAGGCGGTAAAGATGGTACCAGAAGTGTTAAAGAATTTAGACTTATAGATGATATAGACTTTAAAAATGATTTTAAACCCGAATATATGGTGGGGTATACAGATGATAGTTGGAGTAAATCCTTTACATCTACTTTTAATGGTAATGGTTATACTTTGAGTAATATTATGCTAGATGCTTCTATTTATAACAGTAGTAATAATAAAACACATGGAAAATATTATATAGGTATTTTTAGTGGAGTTGGAAATGGTGGTGTTGTCAAAAACTTAAAAGTTGAAAATATCAATATGAAAGGCGATAAAGCCACCGGAACTATAGCAGGTGCTTCAAAAGATGGAAGCTTTTATGATATTTCTGTTAAAAATGTAAAACAAGTAGATTCTGTATTTAGCCATGCAGGAGGTTTTGTAGGGGTTATAGATGGCTCTAAAGGAGGAAGCTATGAAAGAATATCTATTGAAGAGTTGACAAAGATTGAAGGAGAAAATGGTGCTGGAGGATTTGCTGGTTATGCGAGTTCAGGCATTTTTAAAGATATAAATATTTACAGGAGCAATAGTATTTTTGGTCAGCATTCTGGAGGTTTTATAGGTTATGTGGGAAAACCCGGTACTTACGCTCCTACAGTTGATAAAATAATTTTTGAAAATATTAAACTAAGTGATTTTGAGAAAATAGGCGGCTGGACTTGGACCGGTGGTTTTATAGCCAACTTTTGGGGTCATAAAGCCAATGAGGTATCATTTAAAAATATTTTACTTGATGATATAAGAAAAATAACAGCAGAGCAAGGTGTTGGAGGTTTTATAGTAAAATCAAACGCTGGTAAATATGAAAATATTACTTTAAACAATATAGGAGAACTTTCGGCTACCATTGGAGCTGAAAGTTCTGGTGGTTTTATAGGTCTTATAGAAGATGGAGAATTTAAAAATATTAAACTAAATGATATTGAATTTATAAAATTTTACGAGGGTGAGTTTACCGGTTTATTTGCAGGTGAAATTTTAAAAGGAAGCTATGAAAATATATCTATAAGCAATATAGATAAGATTGATGTATATGATGTGAATTTTTTATCTTTGTTTGCTGGTCAAATAGGGAATAGTTATGTTTCTGGAAATTCAACTTTTAAAAACATAATCATTCATAATATAGGTAATATAAAATATGATGGATATGTTAGTGGTGGTTATGGTGATCCATATTATGGAAATATAGGTATTTTTGCTGAGCAAGCTAAAAATGCTACCTTGGAAAATATCTTTGTGTCTTTAGATGGTTTAACTATAAGCAATGACAAAAGGAAAGATTTAAGATTTAAAACAGCCTTTATTTATAACAATGAAAGTGACACTGCTTTTTCTGATAATAATGTAATTTTCAAAGGAAATATTTTTCTTTATTATGATAAAGATTTATTTTCAGCTTATGATAACTATACAGATAATAAATATAATAACAATTTAACTTTCTCCCAAAATCAATACGATAACTTCATCACCTCCGCTCAAGCAACCACAGGAATACAATATGATCAAGCTTCTAAATCATTTAAAACTACCACTGACTTTAAAGTAACAGATCCTAAATTTAGCACCATAGGTGAAGGTGGAGAAGGTGGAGAAGGAAGTGATGCAAAGCTAGATGAAGATGATTTGCTTCAAGAAATAATCAAAGAAGAAATCATTAATGATATCACCAATGGAAAATATAAATTGCAAATAAGTGATTTATTAAAAATGCTAGAAGATAAAGCAAATTATTCTAAAATGAGTGAAGATCAAAAGGTTGAATTTGTGGCTAAATATTTTCTAAGTGGTGATAAAACTAAAGCTTTAGAAGTAGTTCAAAGCTTAGATTTTCTTTTAGCTTATGAAAAGAATGGTTTAAACACTGCTTCAAAAGATAAATTTGAAGGAAATGGCTTTAGCGTTAAAAATGAAATATTAAGCCAAGTAAATAATACAACCAAAACCATCAAAGATAAAATCGATAAACTTGAAAAAGATTTAAAACCTTTAGTGAATGCTTCTAATGGATATTTAAAAGATCTTATTGCTATGCAAAATAAACTTGATAATGCTATTAAAGCTTACAATGCTTATGTAGATTTAATCAATAAAGGTTTAGCAAATAAAAATGATCCAGAATTTATTGCACTAAAAAACCAAATAGATACCTTAATGAAAGATAGTCAAGTTTTAGCAGATTTAATCAATGAAAATCAAAAAGAACTATCTACTTGGCAAAATGACAATAACACAGAAAATTTTAAAGTAGTTGGTGCTTTTGCCAATGTAATATTAAATACCAATCCTAACTTAAAAGAAATAACTGGAGATGGCGGTGATGGGGAAGATCCAAATAAGCCAGATTTACCTGAAACTGATATGGATTTCGAACAAACTGCTTCTCTTAATTTAATAGGTGATAATGCTTTAGATGAAGATGAGGAAACTGAAGAGGTGGATGAAACTTCTCTTATGCAAAAAGGAAAAATCTGCATAGTAAGTGATAACTTTAAAACTATGAATCCATGTATAGTTGGAGGGTTGTAAAAAATACTTGCTAGGATAGCTATATCCTAGCAATAATAACGAGTATATTAATGAATACTCGTATTAAATAATATTTTGATTAATCAATAATAAATATTAAAAAACAAAAACTCTTAATTTTAAAAATATATAAATAAAAGGAACAAACAATCATGAAAAAACTTTTACTTAGTACTATAGCAATTAGCTCTTTAGTCTATGCTAATAATGGAAGTATTACCATAGCTAAAAATGATATAGAAAAGGTTATAGAACTCTCCCCTGATAGAAACCTCCCTCAAAACAAAGCTATCAAAGAAAATCTAAAAACCAAAGATGATTATATAAAAAGCCAAGAAGCTAAAAAAGACTTTGAAGAAAAAAAGAAAGCTTTAAAAGAAAAATTCAATCAAGAAGATGAAGCTAATGAGGAAACTAACAATCAAACTAATAATGACACTACCAATCTAAATAACCAAACTAATACTAATACAAACAATGATAAAACTAATACTAGTGTAAAAGATGAAACTAACAATTCTAACTCAACTAATAACAATACAAACAACCAAACCAATAATAGTTCTAACACTAACTCTACTAATTCTAACACTAACACCACCACTAAAAAAGTAATAACCAAATACAAATTTGTTATCACTAATGAAAACACTAGCTTTAAAAAGCTAGGTATTAAAGAAGAAGATTTACAATTACTTATTAGTGAGTTTAGTACTAGAAAATTTAGCTTACAAGATTTACAAGATATATCTAATATCATTGCTTATTATTTCCAAGTTAATGGCTATCCTGCAGCAACAGCTTATGTACCCCAACAAGAATTTGAAGATAGTGTACAAATAAACATAGCCTTAGGAACCTTAGGTAAGTATATAGTAAAGAATAAAACTACTATAAAAGATTATTTCATAGAAAGTAAGCTTAATGAAAGAATCAAAGGTAAAATCATCTCTACTAAGTTAATAGAAGATAGTGTGTATAAAGTCAATGAAATGTATGGAGTACAAACCCTAGCAGGCTTACAAGCAGGAGAGAATGTAGGAGAAACTGATGTAGTTATAGAAGTAGTGCCTGATACTAAGGCTAATGTATTATTATATACTGATAATTATGGTATTGAAAGTGCAGGGGATATTAGAGCTGGTATTAGTATGGGATTTAATTCCATACTTAATATGGGAGATTATTATAATTTTTACTTACAATCAAGTAATGAAAATCAAATCAACTATGGAGCTAGTTATACTTTCTTTTTAGGAAATTTAAAAATTACTCCAAGCGTATCTCAAGGCTCTTATTCTTTAGGTGGGGATTATGAAGGCTTAGGTTTTAATGGTACTTCTAGAAATTTTGGTATAGACTTTTCTTATCCTGTATGGATTAATACTAATTCCTCTTTATATTTTACTTCAAGTATTTATCATAAAATACTTAGTGATGTAACCTTAGATCTTTTAACCTTTGATAAAAGTTCTAATGTAGGTAGTATGGGTTTAGAAGGTTTATTTAGAGGCTTTGAGAATAATACCTTAAGTTATAGTGCTAAGATAAGTGTGGGTAAGGTATATGATGATGGTACTACTATATTTGGAGATACCTCTAAAAGTGGAGGCAAAGGCTTTGGTTGGTTTAGAAAACTCAATGCTAGTGTGAATAATTATTATAGTATTAATGAATACATTACTCATACTTTAAATATAAACTATCAAAAGGTATTAGGGAATTTTGAATTAGATTCTTCTGAGAGTTCCTCTTTAGGTGGAGCTTATGGAGTAAGAGCTTATGATAATGGAGAAGGTGATGGAGATAATACCATAGTAGCTAACTTTGGTATAAGAATAAATATACCAAATACTAATTTTTATTTTACTCCTTTTTATGATGTAGGTTATGCTTGGTATGAAAAAGCTTCAGGGGATAGATTAGCAGATGAGCATTTTTTAGATGCAGTAGGCTTACAAGTACTTTATAATAAAACTAATGAGTATTATATAAAACTTGATGCAGCAAGAGCATTACATCAATATAAATACGATGATGATCATAGAATGAAATTATATTTAAGTGGTGGGGTGTATTTTTGAGATTGCAAGCTAAAACAGCTTGCAAATTTTATCAAACATTGAATCTAAAATGCATTACATCGCCATCTTGTACGATATAATCTTTCCCTTCAAGGCGTAGTTTTCCTGCTTCTTTAGCACCACTTTCGCCTTTACAAGCGATATAATCTTCATAAGAAATCACTTCAGCTTTGATAAAACCTTTTTCAAAGTCATTGTGGATCACGCTTGCTGCTTTTGGTGCTTTCCAGCCTCTTTGTATAGTCCATGATCTCACTTCTACTTGTCCTGCGGTAAAATAGCTAATTAAATTAAGCTTTGAAAAGGCTGTGCGTATAACTACTTCAAGCCCACTACGCTCAATGCCTAAAGATTTTAAAAACTCAAAATGCTCTTCATCGCTTAAAGCTATCATTTCCTCTTCTATTTTAGAGCAAAGCTTGATTACTTCATGGCCTGATTTTGCTGCGAATTCTTTAAGATCTTTTACAAATTCATTATCTTCTAAAAGGGAATTCTCATCTACATTTGCCCCATATATTACTTCCTTAGCTGAAAGCAATCTTAGTTCTTTTATAAGAGCATGATAGACTTCATTTTTATTTGGAAATGAACTTGCACTGTTGTTTTGATTTAAATGCTCTAAAAGCTCATTAGCTAAAGCTAAACTTTCTTTTGCACCTTTTTCGTTAGCCTTTGCACCTTTGGTGAGTTTTTCTATTTTTTTGCTAAGTTGTTCTATATCTGCTAGTATAAGCTCTGTTTCTATGATTTGCACATCACGCACAGGATTAACACTACCTGCAACATGGGTGATATTTTCATCATCAAAACAACGCACGATGTGTAAAATCATCTCTGTTTCGCGTATGTTGGATAAAAATTTATTACCCAAACCCTCGCCTTTGCTAGCGCCAGCTACTAGGCCTGCTATATCAACAAATTCTATATTTGAGCGTATAATTTTTTGTGGATTGACAATCTTTGCTAGTTCTTTTAAACGATGATCAGGCACAGGCACTACTGCTTTGTTTGGTTCTATGGTGCAAAATGGATAATTTGCACTTTCAGCATTTTGTGCTCTTGTTAGTGCGTTAAAAGTCGTAGATTTTCCAACATTTGGAAGTCCCACTATACCAACTGATAAACTCATTTTTTATTCCTTGAAAGATAAAGTAAATATGAAAGGCACATTCTAACACCTGCACCGGTTGCACCAAAATTATGATAACCCCAAGCTTTTTCTAGGTAAGCTGGCCCTGCGATGTCTAAATGTAGCCATTTGTCTTTGTATTCTTCTCTAATAAAAGAATTTAAAAACAACCCTGCAGTAATAGCACCACCATAACGACTTGAAGAGGTATTGCTAACATCTGCTATATTTGATTTTATAAGCTCTTTTAAGTGCGGATTAAAATGTAAAATAGTAGCCAAATCTCCACTTTTTTTACTTACTTTATAAAATTCGTTTTGCAAATCTTCATTATTTCCCATGATAGCACTTGTGTATTCTCCAAGTCCTACTACACAAGCTCCAGTTAGAGTAGCAAGATCTATTAATAAATCAGGTTTTAGATCTTGAGCAAGTGAAAGACAATCAGCCAAAACTAATCTTCCTTCCGCATCGGTATTTCTAACCTCTATACTCACACCTTCTCTTGAAATAAGTACATCATCAGGTTTATAAGCATTTCCACCTATCATATTTTCAGTTGCACCGATGATAGAATGCACTTCTATATCAATGTTTAATTCACTTGCACCTTTGATGATAGCCATTGCGGCCGCACCACCACTTTTGTCAGATTTCATCGTTAGCATATAATCAGCAGGTTTTAAACTAAGTCCACCACTATCATAAGTTAACCCTTTACCTACAAACACTACTTTCATTTTTGCATTTTTTGGTTTGTATGAAAGATGAATGAGTTTTGGTGGATGGATCGAAGCGCGATTTACTGCTAAAAATGCTTGCATTTTTTCTTGCTCTAAAAAATCACTTTCATAAATCTTACATGAAATCTTGCAATCATTTTGACTTAAGCTAAGAGCATCTTCAGCCATTTTAGCTGGGGTGTAAACTTGAGGAATTTCATTAACAATATCTTTTGCAAAATCACAAGCGTTTGAAAAAGCTTGACCATAATCAATTCCTATGCAAGCTTCTTCTAGGTTGTAAGCTTTTTCATTGATTTCATCTTTTGAAATGAAGATATTTTCTAGCTTGCTTGGCGTTTTTTCTTTTTTGTATTTGTTAAATTCATAAGCACCAAAAGTAAACCCTTGAATCATAGCATTAAAGCTATTTACTACACATTTTCCTACGACACTTTTTGTTTTTACGCTTTTGATTTCTAGTTTTTTTAAAGCCATGTAAGCACTTGCAAAAGCTAATCTTATATCTTCATATTCTAAACTCTTAAGTTCGCTATAAAGAATCTTATTTTGCATATCTATGCAAATTCCTTCACCTTTGTAATTTGAAATTTTAAAAAGCTCTTGACTTTGAGTATATTTTTCTATTTTTTTATCTTGTATTAATATGATTTCAAAATCAGCATTGATAGATTCAATACTTTTTTCTTTAAAATTAAATGTCATTTATGTGTCCTTTTTCTAAGTATAGATTTTTCTATTTGTTTCATACCTAAAAACAAAGCAAGTAAAAAACCAGCAATAATAGGCACTGCAAAATACCAGTGGTCTCCAGCCCATTCTACAGCTAGCCAAATTTCTTTTCCAAAAAACCATGCTAGTAAAATGGTAATAGCGGCCCAAGCCCAAGCACTAATGAGATTAATAAATGCAAATTTTTTGGCACTATAACGTGTTAGTCCTATACTCATAGGTATAATAGTTCTAAAGCCGTACATATATCTTTGTATGAAAATAATAGGCCAGCCAAAACGTTGCAAAAGTAAATGCGCTATAGCAAATTTACGCCTTTGAGTGCGGAGTTTTTTCTGAATGTATTTTTTGTTATATCTTCCTATGTAAAAATATATTTGATCGCCTACAAAACCACCTAAACCTGCTATGAAGATTATAAGGCCTAAATTTACATGTCCTTCGTGTGCGAAAATACCTGCTAAAATAAGCGCAAGTTCTCCCTCAAGTATACACCATAAAAACACGATGATGTAAGCCCAGTTTTTATAATCATATAAAAGTTGTTTTAAAAATTCTTCCATTTTATACCTCTAAAACACTATAAACAGAAGTCAATTTAGCTAATTCTTTAGCCCCATCAAGATCTTTTAATTCTAGTAAAAAACAAGCTTCAACACATTTTGCATTGAGTTTTTCTATGAGTTTAACAGCGGCTATTGCTGTACCACCTGTAGCGATAAGATCATCTATAAGTAAAACATTTGCTTTTTGATTATTAAAAGCATCGATGTGAATTTCTATAGTATCACTGCCATATTCTAAGCTATAAGATTCTTGCAGGTATTTTGAAGGTAGTTTTCCAGGTTTTCTAATAGGCACAAAAGGTAATTTTAATCTAGCACTTAAAGCAGCCCCAAAAATAAAACCTCTACTTTCTATACCAACGATATAATCAAGCTTTGCATTTTGATACTTTTCTACTAAGTGATCCATTAAAAATGCAAATGCTTCTTTATTATTTAATAAAGTTGTAATATCTCTAAAAATAATCCCTTCTTTTGGAAAATCCTTAATAGCTCTAATACTATCTAATAAATATTTTTTATCTTGTTCTTTTATCATAATAATGCCTCGATTTTTGCTTCTAATTCTTTAATTCTTTGTCTTAATTTTTCATTTTCAATACGATATTGCGAATTTCTTGTTCTAAGAGAGGTTAAATCTGCTTTGCTTTTGTTTAATTCTTCGGTTAGAATATCAATATTACCTAAACTTCTTTGAAGCTGTACTTGTAGCTTTCTAATGACTATTTCAGTATCATCAAGATTGTTTTTTATAAATTCTTTTGCCACTTTTTCCTTATGAAGTAAGGTTTTGTAGTAAAGTAGCATAATAGTCATATAAATACTAACACAAATTAATACAGTTAATACAAGCCAACTTAAAATCATAACTTTGCCTCTATTTTACTAATTCGTACACAATGTCTTCCGCCACTAAAAGAAGTATTGATGAAATTTGAAATAATTTCAAAGGCCATATCTACTCCTATTAACCTAGCTCCTAAAGCTAAAACATTTGCATCGTTGTGTTCTCTTGAGAGTTTAGCGCTTAAAGGTTCATTGCATAAGGCACAGCGTATATTTTTGTGTCGATTTGCTGCTATACTCATACCAATGCCTGAGCCACAAACTAAAATTCCAAAACTATTTTCATCGATTTTAGAGCTTAATAAATGCGCATAATCAGGATAATCACAACGATCCTCACTAAAAGGTCCTAAATCTTCAAAGTTTATATTTTTTTCTTGTAAAAAATTGATAATCTCTTGTTTTAAAACAAAACCAGCATGATCGCTTGCTATGTAAATTTTTTCTCTTAACATTTAATAATCACTTTATCGTTGAAATTTAAAGTATTAATTTTATCATATTTAATTAAAATTTTTCTTTCTTATATATAATTATTTTTTGATGTTTTCAAATATTTATTTGATATAATGACAATAATTATTTAAGGTTTAAAATGAAGCTTATATTGATTGGTTCTTCAACGGGCGGTCCAAGCCAGCTAAAGTTTTTGCTAAACGATGTAGAGCTTAAAGATTGTGCAGTGGTAATTGCTCAGCACATGAACCCAGCTTTTATCCCTTCTTTTGTAAATCAATTTAACAAAGAAGCAAAAAGCGATGTGATCATACCAAGTGATAAAGAAGTTTTAAAAAATAAAATTTATATTTGCCAAAGAAATATGGTTTTAAGTGGAAATAATACACCGGTGCTAAATGCTACTGAGGAAACAAGCAGTTTTAATCCAGGAATTGATGTTTTATTTCATTCTGCTGTAAATCTTTGTAAGTATAATAAAATTTTAGCTTTGATTATGACAGGAATGGGCGATGATGGTGCTAAGTCTTTATTTGAACTTTATAAGGTTGGAGTAAGGTGTTTGTGCGAGAATGAAGCAGATTCCATAGTATATGGAATGCCAAAAAAAGCTAGAGATACTAATCCAAATTTAAAACCCATGAGTTTAATAGAACTTAAAAAAGAAATAACAAATTTTATAAAATCATAGGATGAAAAGATGATTAAAATTACAGAAAATGAAATGCATGATTTTGTGAAAATAGTAGAACAAATAAGCGGAAATAATTTAAGCACTAAAAGAGATATTTTACTAATTAAGCTTCCAAAATTTTTACAGGAGTTGGGTTTAAATAGTCTTAGTGAATTAAATGAAAAAGTGCAGTTTCAAAGAAATCTAAAGCAAGAAACTATGGATTTTATTACAGTTTGTGAGACTTATTTTTTTAGAGAATTAGAGCAATTAAAAGATGTTATTTTTTATATCAAATCTCTTGATCGACCTGTAAATGTACTTTGTGCTCCATGCTCAAGTGGTGAAGAAGTGTATTCTTTAGCTATTTTAGCAAGTGAGAATTTCATCAAGGGTATGAATATAGTTGGTATAGATATTAATAAAAAAATGATAGATAAGTGCAATGAAATGATATATTCAGAGCGCTCTGTGGCTAGATTAAACACTATGCAAAAAACGCGTTATTTTGATATAAAAGATAGAATGTATCATCTTAAAAAAGAAACTCTAGCTTGTAGATGTCGTTTTGAACTTTGTAATGTTTTTGATGATTCTTTGTTTAAGCTTGGAAAATTTGATGTGATTTTTTCAAGAAATATGATGATATATTTTGATCAAGATTTCAAAATAAGACTTATGGAACGTTTTTATAAGATATTAAATAGAGAGGGTAGAATTTACCCAGGCAAGTCAGATCTTGTACCTGAGACAGCTTATTTTGATAAGAATTTTTCAGCAGGTGGGGTTTATTATTCTAAGGTGGATTAATTATATTTTTTATTAAACCACCACCAATAAATCGCCGCAAAGATAAAACATACTCCTAAGCCAAAAGTAAAATGACTTAATTTTACTCCATAAAATTCAAATAAATACCCTGTTGAGAAAGCAATAATTGCACTAAAGGTTAAATACACCATATCATTATAAGCGATTACTCTACCATAATATCTTTTATCGCAATCATTTTGTAAAAGTGTATAAGTATAGCTCCATAAAGATGAAGTACAAAAACCTGCCATCACTAAGCCTATGAAGGCAAGATAAAAGTTAAATTGCAAGCAAGCCCAAAGCATGATGCCTATGCCTTGTGCTAAGTATAAATACACTAAAGTATTTTTGTTAATATAAGGACTAAGCACATAAGGACCTATGAGTAAAGATATGGCTCTTATAGCATTAGAAATTCCTATAGCTAAAGGTATAGAAATAACTTTTGCGTATTCATATTCAGCTAAAAGTGTGATTAAAACATCATAAGCAGTTATCCCTACAACTCCATGAAGCAAAATCAAATGAATGATTTTTTTATTACTAAATACATAAGCTAAACCTTCTTTGATTAGTATAAAAAGATTGTTTTGTGTGGTGTTTTTTTCATCAGGTAGGATTAAAGTTTTAAGTATAAGCATAGCACAAAATAGCATTAAAGTATCGGCTATAAAAGCTGGTTTTACTCCAAAAAGATCTATAAAAAGTCCTGCTGCACCCATACCCAAAGCATATGATACAGCCCATATAATACTATGAAGCTCATTACCTAGTTTTAATTCTTGCGGGGTTAAAATTTTAGGTAAAACTGACATTTCTGTTTGAAAATACATACTTGCAACAGCCATACGCACAAAGGTTAAAAAGTATAAAAACCAAAGCATAGCTAAAGAATTTACAAAAATTAGCATAAAAATAGAAATCATCTCAATGCTAATCATTGTTAGCAATAAATTCTTAGGTTTAAATCTATCTACTATAACTCCATTTATAGGTGCAAGTATAATAGAAGGTAAAAAAACAAAAATAGCTGAAAAACCTATAATATTTGCAGGTGCTTGGAGTTCTTTGGTTAAAAGGGTAAAAACACCCACTTGAGAAAACCACGCACCAAAATAACTTATAAATTGTACTGTTGCTAAAAGGCGAAAAGTTTTATTATTTTTAAGTAAAGACCTATAAGTCATGAACATCCTATGAATATATGAAATTAAAGGGCTTGATTATAACGTTTTTAAGATTATTTTACATTTAAATGTTATAATAATTCTTTTTTATAAAAAAGGTTAATAATGAATAGATTAAGCAAAAAAGAAGCATTAAATTTACTCCAAAATGCACCTTTATATGAACTAGGTGCAATGGCATATGAGAAAAAATTAGAGCTTCATCCTGAAAAAATAACTACTTTTGTGGTAGATAGAAATATAAACTACACAAATATTTGTTGTATTGATTGTGATTTTTGTGCTTTTTGTAGAAAAGAAAAAGATGATGATTCTTATATTTTAAAATACGAAGAAATAGGACAAAAAATAGAAGAATTACAAGCCATAGGTGGAACGCAAATTTTATTTCAAGGCGGAGTACACCCAAAACTTAAAATAGAATGGTATGAAGACTTACTTTCTTATATAAAAACTAATTATCCAACCATCACTGTGCATGGTTTTTCAGCAGTAGAGATAGCTTATATAGCAAGAGTTTCTAAAATTTCTATTGAAGAGGTTTTAAAAAGACTGCAAGCTAAAGGACTTTTTTCTATACCTGGAGCAGGTGCTGAAGTATTAAGCGATAGAGTAAGAGATATTATAGCACCACACAAATGTGACACAGCTACTTGGCTTAGGGTGCATGAGAGTGCACATAATATAGGTATGAAAAGTACTGCTACTATGATGTTTGGTACGGTTGAGAATGATGAGGAAATCATCGAACATTTTGATCATTTAAGAAATTTACAAGATAAAACAAATGGTTTTAGAGCTTTTATTTTGTGGTCATTTCAAAGCGAAAATACTCCTTTGATTAAAAAACATCCTGAAATCATCAAGCAAAGTTCTAATAGATATTTAAGATTGTTAGCTTTAGCAAGGTTGTATTTGGATAATTTTAAAAATTTACAAAGCTCATGGGTAACACAAGGCTCTTTAATAGGTCAACTTGCTTTGAAATTTGGTGCAAATGATTTAGGTTCAACTATGATGGAAGAAAATGTCGTAGCCGCAGCGGGTGCAAAATACAGAATGAATCAAGAACAAATGATAGAACTTATCAAAGATATAGGAGAATTACCTGCTAAACGCGACACAGCTTATAATATTTTAGAAAGGTTTTAATGCTAAATTTAGACTTTAATGAAACTAAAATAGACATAATATATGAGTATGAAAACGAGCTTCCTGTAGTATTTTTCAAACTCATTTTTAAAAATAGTGGAAAAATAGCAGAAAAACACAATAGAGGTTGTGCAAGTATGCTTGCTAGGATTTTAAACGAAGGAAGTAATGATGAGTTTTTTAAAAGTTTAGAATACCGTGCTATAGAACTTTACGCTAAGGCTAGTTTTGAGCATTTTCAAATTAGTATTAAGTGCTTGAAAGAACATTTTGATTTTGCTTTAGAAAAATTGCAAGAATTGTTTTTAAATGTGCGTTTTGATGAAAAAATCTTACAAAGATTAAAAACTTTAGCTTTAGGTGAGCTTGCAAGTTTAAATACTGATTATGATTATCAAGCAAAAAGACTTTTAAATAAAAATGTTTTCAAAGATGAAATTTTTGCTAGTGGTCTTGATGGAACTAAAGAAAGCATAGAAAAGATTAGCTTAAAAGAATTGCAAGATTTTATGAGTGAAAATTTAGTACTTGATAATGCTTTATTTGTTTTTGGTGGAGATGTTAAAGAAGATGAAGTGAAAGTTAAAACAGAAAAAATTTGCCAAATTCTAAAAAGAAACACTCCAAATCAAAATAAAAATTACAAACTCATTGATGAGAGTATAGAAGTAAGTGAGCAAAAAAGTACCGAGCAAGCTTATATATACTTTTGCTCCCCATTTAATATGCAAATTAATGATGAGAAAATGTATTTAGCTAAACTTGCTTTATTTATCTTGGGTCAAGGTGGTTTTGGTTCGCGTTTGATGGAAGAAGTGCGTGTGAAAAGAGGCTTGGCATATTCAGCATATGCTATGCTTGATGTAAATTTAAATTATAGTAGAGTTTTTGGGTATTTGCAAACTAAAAATGAAAGCTCTAATGAGGCTAAAACTTTAGTTAAGGAAGTTTTTGAAAACTTTGTCCAAAATGGAGTAAATGAAAAAGAATTTCAATTAGCTAAGCAATTTTTAGTAGGTTCTATGCCTTTAAGATATGAAAGTTTGGCTAAAAGACTAGATATAATGCTAAATGAATATTTACATGGTTTAAAACTTGGAAATTTAAAAGAAGAAATGCAAAAGATCAAAAACACTACCTTAGATGAGTTAAATGACTTTATTAAAACACATAGTGAAATTACAAAAGTGAGTTTTGCAAGTATAGAAAATGAAAGTTGAAGAAAAGGATTTAAAACTACTTCATGCTTTAGGGGTTAAAAATTGTATCGATTTGGCTTTGATTTTGCCTAAAAAATTTGATGATTTTAGAATTTCAAAGTTTCCAAAAGATGCATTTTGTACCCAAAATGTAAAAATTATTAGCACGCAAAATCATCACTCTCAGCTTTTTATACTTTGTGAATGTTTAGAATGGGGTATAAAAGCAAATATAGTAATCTTTCATCCTAATAAATGGCATTTTAAAATTTTTAAACATAATGCTTTAGTTTGTATCCATGCAAAGATGAATTTTTTTAATGGAGTTTGGCAGTTTATAAACCCAAAAATAGTAAAAAATATAGGTCAAATAGTCCCTAAATACCAAATTAGCTCTATTAAAGATGAAAGCATAAAAAAACTTATCTTAAAATATGTCAATGAAACTAATTTAAAAGCGCTAAATTTAGAACAAAAATACATTAATTTGCTTTTAAATTTGCACAATTACGATGATTTGATTCTTTATGAAAATTTTAACTCCATAGTTAAAGATTTAAAATATATAGAAATTTTTAATCATCTAAGGCGTTTAAAGGGCAAAAAAATATCACAAAATGCTTATAAAATAGAACTTTTTGATATAAGCTCTTGGCTTAAGGGTTTAGAATTTAACCCTACAAATGATCAGCTTTTAGCGATAGAAGATATTAAAAAAGACTTACGAAGTAAAGTCGCTAAAAGGCGTGTGGTGATGGGCGATGTGGGTTGTGGTAAGACTTTGGTTATACTTGCTGCAAGTTTGCTTGTATATCCTAAAAAGGCTATTTTAATGGCTCCAACTAGTATATTAGCAGAGCAAATTTATCATGAAGCAAAAAGACTTTTGCCTGATTTTGTTAATGTATTGCTTTTAAAAGGTGGTAAAAAAGATAAAGATTTAGCAAAATTAAAAGAACAAGCTCATTTTATCATAGGTACACATGCGCTCATTCATCAAGAAGAATTTGAAGCAGTTTTAGTGATGATAGATGAGCAACATCGCTTTGGTTCTAATCAAAGACAAAAAATAAGCGAGCTTAGTAAAAACTCTCAATATGCTCCACATATCGTGCAATTTTCTGCTACGCCTATACCAAGAACGCTTTCTATGATACAAAGTGAGCTTGTAAATTTTAGTTTTATTAAACAAATGCCTTTTAAAAAAGACATCAAAACTTTTTGCATACAAGATAAAGATTTTAAATATTTGCTTAAAAAAATCGATGATGAACTAGCTAAAAATCACCAAGTAATCATCATTTATCCTTTGGTAAATGAAAGTGAAAATATAGATTATTTATCATTAGAACAAGCACAAGGATACTGGATAAACAAATATAAAAATGTTTATATAACCCATGGAAAAGATAAAAATAAAGATCAAATTTTACAAGAATTTAGAGAAAAAGGCACGATTTTGCTTTCTACAACGGTGGTTGAAGTGGGGATTTCTTTGCCAAGACTAAGCGTTATTGTAGTTGTTGGGGCTGAAAGACTTGGGCTTGCTACCTTACATCAGCTTCGAGGTAGGGTAGGTAGAGTAGGGCTTGAGAGCTTTTGTTATTTATACACTAAGCAAAAAGAAATTCCAAGCCGTTTGCTTGAATTTGCTAAAACTTTAGATGGATTTAAAATAGCTGAGCTTGATTTGAAAAATAGGCTAAGTGGGGATTTGCTAGATGGTAGAGTGCAGCATGGTAATCATTTTAAATTCTTTGATTTTGCAGATGATGAAGAGTTAGTTTTAAAAGCAAAAGAAAGTATTAAAAATATGGAAAAAGAAAATGGATAAACATTTTGAAATTTTAATTTCTAAAGGCAAGAAAAAACATTTTAACAAAGGGAATATTTTATTTTTTCAAGGTGAAAAAGCAAATAAAATTTACATTTTACTAAGTGGAAAAGTACGTATATATAAGGTAAATGCAAAGGGTTTTGAACTAACACTGCATACTCTAACTCCGGTGAATTTTATAGCCGAAATGCCTGTGTTTGAAGGTATTAATTACCCAGCTAATGCTATTTGTGAGCAAGATTGTGAAATTTGTGTTTTTGATTTTGATGAATTTAAAAAATTATGCTTGGAAAATGGAGAATTTAGCTTTTTGCTTCTGACTTCTTTAATCGGTAAAATTCGAATTTTAGAAAATTTCATCAGACAAAAATCTTTGGATTTAAAGTCAAGACTAGTCAGCTTTTTACTAGAAAATGAAGAAAAACTACAAAATTTAAAACAAAAAGAAATCGCTGTGATTTTGAATTTACCCCCAGAATCCTTGTCACGTTTTTTAAAAGAATTAAAACAAAATGAGCTTATTTGTACAAATAAAGGTAAAATAGCAATTTTAAATAAAGAAAAAATGCAAAATTTAATTAAGTCTTTTTAAGTCTTATTTGTTACAATATTGTATTTAAAGTATGGAAGGTTTTATGGATTTTGATTTTTTAATCAAGTTTAGCCCTATGTTTATACAAGCTTCTTGGCTTACTTTAAAACTTGCTATTTATGGGGTGTTTTTTTCATTTTTAGTAGGTTTATTTTGTGTGGGAGTAAGTTATTTTAAATTTTCTTTTTTAAATACAATCTGTAAAATTTACATAGAATTTTCAAGAAACACACCTTTATTAATCCAACTTTTCTTTTTATATTATGCTTTGCCTGAGTTTGGGATACACCTTAGTTCTTTTGCATGTGCTGTGATAGGACTTAGTTTTTTAGGTGGTTCTTATATGGCTGAAAGTTTAAGAGCGGGTATGGAAGCGGTGAAAAAACAACAATACGAATCAGGACTTTCTTTGGGTTTGAGTAAATGGCAAAATTTTCGTTATGTAATCATACCTCAAGCTTTGGGTATAGCTATGCCAAGCATTAGTGCTAATATCATTTTTTTACTCAAAGAAACTTCAGTGGTAAGTATTATTGCTTTAGCGGATTTAGTATATGTGGCTAAAGATCTTATAGGGCTTTATTATAAAAGTAATGAAGCATTATTTGCTTTGGTGTTTTGTTATTTGATTTTGATTTTACCTTTATCTTTAGTGTTAAACCGTATAGAAAAAAGGTTAAATTATGTTTGAAATTTTAAATCAAGATACCTTTTTTAGACTAGCACAAGGCTTAAAGGTTACTTTAGAGCTTTCGTTAATTAGTGTTTTGATTTCACTTATAGGGGGAGTGTTTTTTGGAATTTTAATGCATTCTAAAAATAAAATCCTTTATGCTTTTTGTCGTTTTATGCTTGAGTTTGTGCGTATTATGCCTTTGATTGTTTGGCTTTTTATAGTGCATTTTGGCTTGGCGAAATGGTTTGGATGGCATTTGAGTGCTTTGGGTTCAAGTATTATTGTTTTTAGTATATGGGGCGTGTTTGAGATGATGGATTTGGTTAGATCATCTTTATCAAGCATACCAAAACACCAGTATGAATCAGGACTTTCACTAGGTTTTAATAAATTTGAAGTTTATCTTTTTATCATTATACCTTTATCTTTAAGAAGATTATTACCAATGAGTATCAATCTCTTTACAAGAATTATCAAAAGTACTTCAGTGATTTATCTCATCGGCGGTATAGAGCTTATTAAAGTAGGCCAACAAGTGATCGAGCTAAATTTATTTCAAAACTCTTATGCTGCTTTTGTGATTTATGGTTTGATTTTATTGATTTATTTTATACTTTGCTATCCTTTGTCGGTATATTCAAAGTTTTTAGAGAAAAAATGGAGCTAATATGAGCATTTTAAAAATACAAAATTTACAAAAATACTATGATGATCATCATGTTTTAAAAGATATAAATTTAGAAGTAAATCAAAAAGAAGTAGTGGTTATACTAGGTCCAAGTGGTTGTGGGAAATCTACGCTTTTAAGATGTATTAATGGTTTGGAAGAAATGGCTGATGGGGCTATTTTTGTAGATGATGAAAAAATTGATAAAAATTATAAAAAATGGACTCAAATTCGCCAAAAAATAGGCATGGTATTTCAATCTTATGAACTTTTTGATCATTTAAATGTGGAGCAAAATATACTCTTAGGGCCTTTAAAGGTGCAAAAAAGAAAAAAAGAAGAGGTTTTAGAAGAAGCTAAATACTGGCTTGATAGAGTAGGGCTTTTGCATAAATTAAAAGCCTATCCTAAAGAATTAAGTGGTGGACAAAAACAACGCATAGCCATAGTTAGAAGCCTTTGTATGAATCCTGAAATCATGCTTTTTGATGAAGTTACAGCAGCGCTTGATCCTGAAATTGTGCGTGAGGTTTT
This sequence comes from Campylobacter lari, assembly GCF_001017575.1. Taxonomy (NCBI): domain Bacteria; kingdom Pseudomonadati; phylum Campylobacterota; class Epsilonproteobacteria; order Campylobacterales; family Campylobacteraceae; genus Campylobacter; species Campylobacter lari. The sequence goes on from NZ_CP011372.1 coordinate 717,934, forward strand.
AGACGTGATTTTAAATTTAGCAAAAGATGGTATGACTATGCTTATAGTTACACATGAAATGGGTTTTGCTAGAGCAGTTGCTGATAAAATAGTTTTTATGGATGATGGAAAAATAGTAGAAATTTCAAAGCCCGATGAATTTTTTGAAAATCCAAAAACTGATCGTGCGAAGAAATTTCTCAATTTGTTTGATTTTCATCGTTAATTTTATTTTAGAAAAGATTTGTTTAAAAAATTAATATAAGGTTTAAAAATTTAAATTTCAATCATAAGGAAAAAATATGAAAAAGATTTTTCTTTTATCGTTTTTAATGGCACTTTTTTTTAGTGCATGCTCAAATTCAAGCTCTAATGAAAACTCTATAGAGAAAATCAAACAGCAAGGTGCTATCCGCATAGGTGTGTTTGGTGATAAACCTCCATTTGGTTACTTAGATGCTCAAGGAAAAAATCAAGGCTATGATGTGTATTTTGCAAAGCGTATTGCTAAAGAACTTTTAGGGGATGAGTCTAAAGTACAATTTGTTTTAGTTGAAGCAGCAAACAGAGTAGAATTTTTAGAATCAAATAAAGTAGATTTAATCTTAGCAAATTTTACTAAAACTCCAGAAAGAGAAGCTGTGGTGGATTTTGCTTTTCCTTATATGAAAGTTGCTCTTGGGGTGGTAGCTCCTAAAGGATCAGATATCAAAACTATAGATGATTTAAAAAGCAAAACTTTGATTTTAAATAAAGGTACAACAGCTGATGCGTATTTTACAAAAAATATGCCAGAAATTAAAACGATTAAATTTGATCAAAACACAGAAACCTTTGCAGCTTTAATCGGTAAAAGAGGCGATGCGCTAAGTCATGATAATGCATTGCTTTTTGCTTGGGCTAAAGAAAATCCCAATTTTGAAGTAGTGATTAAAGAACTTGGAAATCATGATGTTATAGCTCCTGCTGTAAAAAAAGGCGATGAAGCTATGTTGAAATTTATCAATGATTTGATTGTAAAATTACAAAATGAGCAGTTTTTTCACAAAGCTTATGATGAAACCTTAAAGCCATTTTTTAGCGATGATATAAAAGCTGATGATGTAGTAATAGAAGGTGGCAAAATTTAATAATGCAAAAAGCCTTTAAAAATACCATCTATGCTTCTTTAGGTGGTATTTTAGAATTTTATGATTTTGTTTTATTTATCTTCTTTGCAAGTGTTTTTGCAAAAATTTTCTTTCCTCAAAACGATGATTTTTGGCCATTAATCTATACTTATGTAGCCTTTGGAGCAGGATATTTAGCTAGACCTTTTGGTGCTGTTGTTTTAGCACATTTTGCAGATATTAAAGGGCGTAAGAATGTTTTTTATGTCAGTATGCTTTTAATGGTCGTACCAAGTTTTGTTTTGGCCTTTTTACCTACTTATGAAAGCATAGGACTTTTAGCTACTTTTATGCTTTTTATCATACGGATAGCTCAAGGGCTAGCCATAGGAGCTGAAGTGAGTGGTGCTTGGATTTTTGTGAGCGAATTTGTGAGTAAAAAAAGACTTGGCTTGGCACTTGGTTTTATTTCAGCGACTTTAACTTTAGGTTTATTACTCGGAAATTTAGCGACTTTAAGTATATATGCGTATTTTGATAAAGAAGAAGTAGAAAGCTTTGCTTGGAGAATTCCTTTTTTTATAGGAGGATTTTTTGGTATTTTAGCCTTATTTTTGCGTACAAAACTTAACGAAACACCAGCTTTTAAAAACATAAAAGAAAAAGAAAAAATTTTAAATTTTCCACTTTTGCAAGCTTTAAAAACACATAAGAAAAGTATGTTAATATGCGCTTTACTTACTGTGGTTTTAACAAGCGGAGTAGCTACTTTAATGATACTACCACAATATTTTGAAAGCTTATTGGGAGTTAGTAAAACTACTGCTTTGACATATCAAAATTTGGCCATAGTGATGATCATACTAGGAAGTTTAGTGCAAGGTTATTTGGCTGATTTATTAGGACATTTTAAAATTTGTTTGATTTTCACTTTAATTTTTGGAATTTTTGGTATAGCTTTTAGCTTTTATAATGAGTGGTTTTTGTTATTTTATTTGCTTGCTTGTTTTGCACAAGGTATTATAACTTTTGCTCCTATTTTTATGACTCAAATTTTTACTACAGAGTTAAGATCAAGCGGTCTTTCTTTTGCTTATAATATTTCTTATGCGATTTTAGGCTTTTTAACACCCTTTATCGTTAATTTTATGTATGAGAAATATTTTTATTTTTATATATTTTTTGTGTTTATTACTAGTTTGATAAGTATGTTTTTGGTAAAAAAATATATTAAAATTTTATAATATTTTTTTCTTTCAAACTGCTATTTTTAGGATATTTATAAATTTCAAACAATTTTTATCTTAAATATCTTTAAGCTTAAATTTATAAATATAGTATTAACATTTCTTAATTGTTATTATTATATTAGTAATAATGATTACAAAAATAATTCATTGTTAACAAGCAATAAATCAATCAAACACATTAATCATTTTTCGAAAGGACTTTTTCAATGCATATAAGCACAGCTAAAAATCGCCTCACGGGGGGGGGGATACGATAATTTTCGTTTTAACTCAAATACTTTAAATTCTTTAAAAAACTATAAAAACTCTAATCTTTTAAAACTTTCTTTATTTACTATTTTTTCACTAAGTTCTTTAGAAGCAGCCACCCAAGCAAATTATGATAAAACTTCTAATGCTTATATAATTAAAAAACACCATTATGAGAACAATGATGTCTATGATTATAATCTTGATACTTATAAACTCTTAAGTGGTAAAAACTTCTATGGTCAAATGGCTACTAATAAAAATCTTTCAAATATCACTTTAATCTATGATAATCCTAAAGATAAAGCTCATGCAAAAATGAATGATTTATATTTTAAGCAAGACATACTTACTCCAAGTATTAAAGAAGATATTTTTGTAGTTAATGGATTTCATAGTTCTAACTCAGCTAATACTACCCTAAATCAAATTAGCTATATACCTTTTTTAGTTTCTGCTTATACTTTTAATGCAAAAGCTAATAATAATACCTTAGTATTAAAAGCAGGGGAATTATCTTCAGTATATTATTTAAAACCTACCGATAAAGAAGTAATTAATCCTAAAGCTAGTGGTTTGGATAATAAATATAATTTTTTAATCACTCCAGCTATAGCTAGAAAAGGTGAAGTAAGTAATAATACTTTAAATTTCTTAAAAGATGCCTATGTAAATATGGGTGTTGAAAACACCTATACCTTACCTTTAAATGGTGCTCCTTATGTATTAGGTGCTTTTGGTGTGGATGCTAATGCTAATAATAATACAGTTATATTAAATAAAGGCGTAAAGATAGACTTTCATACTACCCCTTATAGACAAAGCACTTTAGGGGATAATATCTTTGATGAGAGAATGACTCATGTAAATGGAGCCATTACTTATAATGCTAATGCTAAAAATAATAAAGTTATTATAGATGGAGCTTCTTTATTAGTCCATGGTCCAAGTGGAGCATATTCAACATCAGCTGCTACTCACTTAGGAGGAGCTTTTGTGGATGTTAATAATAATCAAAGCTATGAAGTAAGTAATAATAGTGTATTAATCAATGATTTAAAACTAGATTTAAGAGTAGATACTAAAAATACCCCATTAGCTTATAATGCTGTCTTAGTAGGAGAAATCTATGGGGGTAAAATCATACAAGGTAATGCTTATAAAAACACCATAGATATAAAAGACTTACAAACCTTATTAGCATTAAATACTAATGTAGAGGTAAAAGCTCTTTTAGACTTTTATGCAGGTATTACTAATAATGGTATAGCTAATGATAATAGCATTAGCATTAATCTAAAAAAACCATTTGAAATTAATTCTAATTTTACAGGTAAAAATGAGTTTAATCTTTATGGTGGGGTAGCGACTAAAGGAGCTAATAGAAATAGTATTCATATCAATGGGGATTTAACCCAAGGTATTACTGTTGAAAATCATCAAGATAAAATTCAAATCACAGCAGCACAAACTCTAAGTTCTAAAGCAAATAATAATAGCATTAATATTAAAAACTCAAACATTGCTATGCCTTTATATTTATATGGAGTAAGCAAGGTTAGTTTAAATGATAAAGATTATTATGCAAGTAGTGCTAATGCTAATAGTATAGTTTTAGATAATGTAAAATCAGGTAGAAATCTCACTGCTATTATAGAAGCTGATAATTTAGAAAAAAACACTATAAAATATAATCTTGTGCAATCTTTATCAAATGCTTCTAATATAGATAAAGGTTCTAAAATCATTTTAAGAGCTAATGAAAATGCTAATGATAATACTTTAAATATTAAAGATTATTCAAGTGCGGCTAGTTCTAATGTTTATGTTATTAATGCTAATACTGAAAGTGCTAATAATACTTTTATCTTTGATAATCTAGCCCTAGGCACAGCTTCTGATAAAAGAGAAGGTGAAGTAGTAATTAGTGCAGGTATAGCTAAGAACACTCATGATAATTATACTCATATAAATAATTTAAATATAGATGAGTATAAAAACAACAAAGCTATATTTATAAGTGCTTCTGGTGTATATAGTGAAAATGATAAAAGCTATAATAATACCTTATATCTAAGTGGTAATACTAATATTTTTAATAATACTAATATAGATGTATTAGCAGGTAGCTTTTTACAAACTAAAGAAGATAATAACTTTGTATCAAAAGCTCTAATGCATAAAAGTGGCACTAATAATCATTTAGTATTAAATACAAATATAAAAGCAAATACTATCAATAACTTTGATCATTATAGCTTTATCTTAAAAGATGATACTAAAACTTATTTAAGTGCTAAAGAAGCTATTAATCTTTCTAAAGATAGTTCTATTAATGTATATACAAACAATAATGTAAAAAATAAAAGCTTTATTTTAATGCAAAGTGAAAAAGGCTTTGTAGATGCAAACAATAAACAACTAAATCAAAAAGACTTACAAAGCTTATTAGAAACTATTACTAAAAATAATCAAAGCTTACATAAAAACATCAAAGCAAAAGTTCAAAAAGCTAAATATACTCTAAGTGTAAGTAAAGATGCAAAAAGCATAGTAGTGAATTTAAACTAAAGCAATATACCAAAAAGGATTAATTATGAAAAAGTTAGCAAATCATATCATACTCTCAGGTGTAACTGTATCAATGTTATTTTCTCCACTAATGGCTTTACCTAGTGGAGGTAAATTTACTCATGGGACTAGTGGAAAGATAGAAACATCTGGCAATACTATGAATATCACTGGAACGACAGCAAGTGGTAATCATGTTATCCAATGGGGTGGTGGCTTTAATATAGGCGCTGGCGAAAGAGTAAATTTTAAAGGTGATGGGCAAAACTACTTAAACATTGCTCATGGTACTAGTAAATCTACCATAGAAGGTTTATTAAATGCAGGTGGTAATAATGTCTTTTTAATCAATCCTAATGGAGTAATCATTACTAAAACAGGAACTATCAATGCTAATCGCTTTGTGGCTTCGACTTCGTCGATGAGCGATGGGGATATGTGGAAATTTGCTAATATGAAAAATTTCAATGACGGTTTAAGCTTTTCCCCTGTGTTTAAACCAAATGGTGGCAATGTAGTAAATATGGGAGGTGAAATCAATGCTGCTAGCGTTGTTTTACAAGGTAATAAAGTAGTGTCTAATGCATATGCTGACTATGATAAAAATTTAGGAGAACACTCAAAACAAATTTCAGCTAATGAAATAACCTTACAAGGCAATGAGGTTTATGTTGATGTAAGCTCTATTAATGGTAATAAACTTGGCAAATTAAATATCAAGGGAAGCAATGGTAATAATTTTGAAGGTTCTATGTATTTAAATGCTAGTGGATATTATTATAATCCTAACTCGTTTAAAGTGTTTGATAAATATACAAACACAAATAATAACTTTAAAGTATATAAATATGTAGGCATAGGCTCTGATGTTGACTGGTGGCACTTTGCTAAAGGGTGGAATGAAAATAAAGATGGTGTTTTTAGAAATATAGCTAGTGAGTATAGATTAACTAGTGATATTGATTTTAAAGGTAATCAGGGTAAAGGTCAGGAAGGTAAAGATTGGCAAAACTATGCAAATTATTGTATAGATGGACTTGGTTGCGCTAATATGATAGTGGGATATGCCAGTGCTTTTAATAAAATTTTTGATGGACAGGGATATAAGTTAGAAAATATCAATATTTTAACACAAAATCAAATAAACTACGCTGGAATATTCGGCTTGGTAGGAAGTAATGCGATTATAAAAAATGTTGATGTTGATTATAAAGGTGGCGGAGTTTTGATAAATTCTTATTCTGGATTTTCAGATTATCGTGGAATAGGCGGGTTTATTGGGACAGTTAATGGAGATAATATAAAGATAGAAAATATATCATTGAGAAATATAGGTAAGATAGATTCTGCTAAAGATGGTAGTTTTAATGTGGGCGGGTTTGCAGGCAGTATCAGTGGTTCTAAAATAGAATTTAGCAATATAGAACTTAATAAAATTGGTGAGATATCGAGTATAGCTAGTTATAATTCATTTGGTGTAGGTGGATTTTTAGGAGCCGCTTTTTCTACAAATACAATATTTCAAAATATATATATTAATAATATAGCATCAATAAATGGCTATAACGCTGGTGGTTTCTTAGGCATTGCAGGCAACAATCATAGTTTAAATTTTAAAAATATTTCTATTTTTAAAATAGGTGATATTTTAGGATCTAACGCTGGTGGTTTTCTAGGTTCTTTGGGTGGTAATAGTGATAACTATCCGGGATATACAGAATTTTACAATATAAAAATACAAAATATTAAAAATATTAAAGGTGGTTCTGCTGGGGGAGGATTTGCTGGTCAACTCCTAGCTGGAATCTATGATACAATATCTATAGAAGATATTGGAGTTATTGAGGGTAGTGTTGTAGGAGGATTTGCTGGTGCTACGGCATATAATAATGCTGCGCACGAAATTAAAGTAAATAATGTAGCTATAAAATCTATAGATTTAATACAAAACAACCCTAACTCCTTCAGAAGTGCTGCTGGAGGATTTATAGGATATATTGGTAGTTATGGAACAGAAAATATAAAAAACACTTTTACTAATATAACTATAGATGGAATAAAACAAATCGAGTTTAGCGGTGAAAATTATCATGGAATAGGTGGATTTATAGGAGAAATTAAAGATAATAAAAATGCTGAAATTTCATTTTCTAATATTAATTTATTTTTTGATCCAAGATTTTCAATACATAAAAGCGGCAGCGAAAGTTTGGGATTAATAATAGGTTTAAAAAATACTTCTTCTAAGATATCTTTTAATAATTTGAATTTTTATTATGAAGAAAAAACTTTTTCAAACGCAAGAAACGAAAACTATAGTGGTGTAAATTTAAAAAAATATCAACAAGGCCAAGAACAAGAAAAATATAATGAATTTAAGACAAAAGACCAAACTACAAAACCAAATGTAGGAACATATGAGAGTAATCAAAAAGTGTCGCTTGAATTACCAGATGTAGAAAAAATAAAAAGTGAAATTGCTATTTTAGAAAAAAACGATCAAAAAGATGATCTTTTTGAAGAAACTATCAAAAAAGAGATTATAGAAGATATCACAGAGAAATATTATTTTGTTGATATTAAAACGTTAGAAGAATTAATAAAAGCTTATGATAAACTAAATTCTAATAGCACAAAAGAAGAAAGAATTGATTTTATAAAAAATCATTTGCTTGTAAGTAAAAGCGAGCAAGAAGCAAAAGAAGTTGTCGAAAGTTTGGATTTTTTACTAGCTTATAAAACTAATGGTTTAGAAAATGCTGAAAAAAATGGAATTTTAAAAGATGAAGCGACAAAAAGTGCAAACAAGAGAATTCAAGATAATGTCAAAAAAACTTTATCTTACGAGCAAAATCTTATAGTTGATTTTTTAAAAAATGAAGAAAATGGTCTTAAGTGGTTAGTTGATTCTACAAATAACTTGTTACAAGATCTTAAAGACACTCAAGCAGCTTTAAAAGAAGCTATTTCACAATACAATGCTTATGTGGATTTAATCAATGCCAATAAAGCTGAAAGAGATGATGCTAAGCTTGAATCTCTTAAAAAGAATATAGAAAATCTAGAAAATCATAGTAAATCTTTAGCAACTAAGATTGATAATAGTCAAAATATTTTAGAAAAATGGCAAGCTCAATCTAGTAAAGAATCAAACGAGCATTTTGTGATTTTAGGCAAATTTGACTATACACAATTAATCAAGCCTGACCTAAATGAACCAAATGGAAATGGTGGAAAAGATCCTGATCCAAAACCTGAATTACCTGAACAAGATTTAGATTTTGAGCAAACTACTGCATTGAATTTAATAAAACACGAAGAGGATGAAGAAAAAGAAATAGGTGAAACAGATGGCGAACTTAGATCAGTTACTTGTATAGTTAGTGATCATTTTAAAACTATGAACCCTTGCGCAGTAGGACACTAATAATTCTTGGGAAACTATTTCCCAAGAATTATTTTATATTTTTTCAACACAAATACATTATTAACCAAAAGGAACAAACAATCATGAAAAAACTTTTACTTAGTACTATAGCAATTAGCTCTTTAGTCTATGCTAATAATGGAAGTATTACCATAGCTAAAAATGATATAGAAAAGGTTATAGAACTCTCCCCTGATAGAAACCTCCCTCAAAACAAAGCTATCAAAGAAAATCTAAAAACCAAAGATGATTATATAAAAAGCCAAGAAGCTAAAAAAGACTTTGAAGAAAAAAAGAAAGCTTTAAAAGAAAAATTCAATCAAGAAGATGAAGCTAATGAGGAAACTAACAATCAAACTAATAATGACACTACCAATCTAAATAACCAAACTAATACTAATACAAACAATGATAAAACTAATACTAGTGTAAAAGATGAAACTAACAATTCTAACTCAACTAATAACAATACAAACAACCAAACCAATAATAGTTCTAACACTAACTCTACTAATTCTAACACTAACACCACCACTAAAAAAGTAATAACCAAATACAAATTTGTTATCACTAATGAAAACACTAGCTTTAAAAAGCTAGGTATTAAAGAAGAAGATTTACAATTACTTATTAGTGAGTTTAGTACTAGAAAATTTAGCTTACAAGATTTACAAGATATATCTAATATCATTGCTTATTATTTCCAAGTTAATGGCTATCCTGCAGCAACAGCTTATGTACCCCAACAAGAATTTGAAGATAGTGTACAAATAAACATAGCCTTAGGAACCTTAGGTAAGTATATAGTAAAGAATAAAACTACTATAAAAGATTATTTCATAGAAAGTAAGCTTAATGAAAGAATCAAAGGTAAAATCATCTCTACTAAGTTAATAGAAGATAGTGTGTATAAAGTCAATGAAATGTATGGAGTACAAACCCTAGCAGGCTTACAAGCAGGAGAGAATGTAGGAGAAACTGATGTAGTTATAGAAGTAGTGCCTGATACTAAGGCTAATGTATTATTATATACTGATAATTATGGTATTGAAAGTGCAGGGGATATTAGAGCTGGTATTAGTATGGGATTTAATTCCATACTTAATATGGGAGATTATTATAATTTTTACTTACAATCAAGTAATGAAAATCAAATCAACTATGGAGCAAGTTATACTTTCTTTTTAGGAAATTTAAAAATCACTCCAAGCGTATCTCAAGGCTCTTATTCTTTAGGTGGGGATTATAAAGATGCAGGTTTTTATGGTACTTCTAGAAATTTTGGTATAGACTTTTCTTATCCTGTATGGATTAATACTAATTCCTCTTTATATTTTACTTCAAGTATTTATCATAAGATACTTAGTGATACCAAAGCAGGATTTTTAACTCTTGATAAGCATTCTAATGTAGGTAGTATGGGTTTAGAAGGTTTATTTAGAGGCTTTGAAAATAACACCTTAAGTTATAGTGCTAAGATAAGTGTGGGTAAGGTATATGATGATGGCAATTCTTTGACACCATATATTTCTAAAAGCGGAGGCTTTGGTTGGTTTAGAAAACTCAATGCTAGTGTGAATAATTATTATAGTATTAATGAATACATTACTCATACTTTAAATATAAACTATCAAAAGGTATTAGGGAATTTTGAATTAGATTCTTCTGAGAGTTCCTCTTTAGGTGGAGCTTATGGAGTAAGAGCTTATGATAATGGCGAAGGTGATGGAGATAATACCATAGTAGCTAACTTTGGTATAAGAATAAATATGCCAAATACGAATTTTTATTTTACGCCTTTTTATGATGTAGGTTATGCTTGGTATGAAAAAGCTTCAGGGGATAGATTAGCAGATGAGCATTTTTTAGATGCAGTAGGTTTACAAATACTTTATAATAAAACTAATGAGTATTATATAAAACTTGATGCAGCTAGAGCATTACATCAATATAAATACGATGATGATCATAGAATGAAATTATATTTAAGTGGTGGGGTGTATTTTTAAAAATTTAAAACTTTAAAATATAAACTATAACTTTGCTATAATTATATTTTGTATTTTAGAGGTATAAATGAATAAAATTTTATTATTAGCTGATGGAGTTTATGCGAAGGATTTTTTAAAGAAAATTCATAGCAATAAAACCTTTAAAGAGTCCTTGAGTGTTGTTTATTATAATGATGAAAGCGTAGATTTAAGCTTAGAAAATGAACAAATTTCTTTTTACAAGTTTGATCCTACTAGTTTGATTAAGTTAGAAAATTTGCTAAAGGAAAATTTCCATCAAGCTATCATTTATATGCAAGAAGAAGCTGATATGCTAGCTTGTTATAAAAATTTAAGAAAATTACATTCAAGATTAAATATAGTTATCATGGATTTATGGAATAGTCAAATTGATGATAATTTTTGTGAAGTGATTAATATCTATGATACTTTAAGCACAAGATTAACAGGTTGTTTGGATAATATGCCATCAACTGCTCAATTTATAGGACTTGGACAAGGTGAGATTATGGAGGTTAGAATTCCTGCAGGATCAAGCTTTGCATATAGGCATATAAGTTCTATTAGTCAAAAACGTTTCAAAATTGTAATGGTTTATAGAAATAATGAATTTATCCTAGCAAGACCTGGGCTTATTTTGATGCCAAATGATAGTATTTTAATCGTAGGCGATCCTAAAGTTTTACAAAGTGTTTTTACTAATGTTAAAACAAGCTTAGGACGCTTCCCATCGCCTTTTGGGGATAATATACTTTGTATTATAGATATGAAAAAAATGAGTGAGTTTGCTATAGAAAAGCTTATTTTTGCAAGCTTGCTTTTGCATATAAGGATTAATAGTAAAAAACTTTATTTTAAAGTGATTAATCCCACTTTAACTCCTATGTATTATAAACTTAAAGCCTTGCATAAAAATAGTACCGAAGTGATATTTGACTATGAAAGTACAAATATAAAAAATATCAAACCTTTTGTGGAAAATACTAGCATAGGTTTGCTAGTGGTGGAAGATTATCTTTTTGAAAAAGAAAAAAGTTTTCTTTTTACTTTAAAAATTCCTGTGTTAAAAGCTGGTAAAGGGGACTTTGCTGACTTGAAATCATCAGTAGTTTTAAGCTCAAATTTTGATGATGTGGAGGGTATTGCTTCTATTATGCTTGATTTAAATAAGCAAATTCAACTAGGACTTGCTTTGTATTATTATGCTTTAAAATTAAATAAAGCAGAAATTTTTGAATATCATCAATATTTTGAAAGCCTTTCAAAGCTTCACGATGAAAAATTACTTTTGATAGAAGAAAAAGAACATAATCCTATCAATAAATTTTCTTACAAACAAAATGTATTGCATTTTGTACCATTTAATGAAAAAATTTTAGGTAGTAATTTTAATAAAATTTTAAAAACAGATTTAAATACGATATATTATAAGATGAATAAAAATTATCAATTATTTATACCATCGCTGTGAGAAAATAATGCAAGTTAAGGTAAATTTAGATAAAAATACAAGTTATAATGTCTATATAAATGAACTAGAAGAGTTGAATTTTGATACTAAAGTGGTGATTTTAACTAATGAATTAGTTGCAAAATTACATTTAGATACACTTTTGAAAAAAATCCATGCTAAAGAGCTTTTTGTTATAAAAATCAAAGATGGTGAAGAATATAAAAATTTACAAACCATAGAATATATCTTAGATCAAATGTGTACTTATAAGCTAGATAGAAAAAGCTTGCTTATAAGCTTTGGTGGTGGTGTGATCTCTGATATGGGTGGTTTTGTAGCAAGCATATATCAAAGAGGGATAGAATTTATTAATATCCCTACAACTTTACTAGCTTGCGTGGATGCAAGTGTGGGTGGTAAAACCGGAGTAAATAATAAATTTGGCAAAAACTTAATAGGCACATTTTATCAGCCAAAAGCAGTTTATTGTGAGAGTAAGTTTTTGAAAACTTTACCTTCAAGAGAATTAGCTGCTGGTATGGCTGAATTTATTAAAATGGCTGTGGTTTTTGATGAGGAAATTTTATCTTTTTTGGAAAAATTAGATGAGAATAAATTTTTAAACGCTAAATTAGATGATATTGTCTTGGCTCAAATCATTCAAAAAAGCATAGAACTTAAAGCTAATGTGGTTTCGCAAGATGAAAAAGAAAATGGCTTAAGAATGCTTTTAAATTACGGTCATACTTTTGCTCATGTTATAGAAAATCAAACAGAGTATAAAAAATACTTACATGGTGAAGCTGTGGCTATAGGTATGAATATGGCAAATATTTTAGCATTAAATTTAGGGTTATTAAATGAGCAAGAATGTCAAAGGGTACAAAATTTACTTGTGAGATTTAAATTGCCCATATCTTATAAAATTCCAAATATACATGATTTTTATAATGCTTTTTTCTTGGATAAAAAAACGCATTATCAAAAGATTAATTTCATTTTAGCTTGTGGCTTGGGAAAAGCTTGCATAAAAAATGATATATCTAAAGAAGATATTTTACACGCTTTAGAGGTGTTTGCATGAAAAAGTTTTTTTTGATTTTATGTTTGCCTTTTGTGTTGCTTTTAGCGCAAGATGATGTAAAACATTTAGAGCAAAAATTAAATGAGTTACATAATAATCTAGCATACAATACTTGGGTAATCAAATATAATAATTTTAATATTTATAAAAAAACCCAAGATGAAATTTTAACTTTGGAAAAAGAAAGTTTAAAGGCTAATGAGCGTAATAAAAGTATAATAGAAAGACAAATTTTGATTTTAAAAGAAAGATTAGAGCTTTTAAGTGAGTATAAGAGCGCTAATTTCTCTAAGATGGTTTTAGCACCTGAAGAAGTCGATAAGATGGACAAGCTCACCAATCCTTTAGCTATTATTTCAGCATATTCGCACATAAAAAAACTAAGACGTGATAAGGAAGAGTATATTAATCTTTTAAATAGTTTTAAGCAAACCTTAGATGAGCTTATAAAAGAAAATGTTTTGGTAGCTGAGATAGCTAAGTTAGCTCCTAGTAAAGAATATGATGAATACTTAAAAGCTTCTAACCAAATGGTAAGGGATTTCTCGCAAACCTTACGTTTTGGAGAAATTTCTTATTCTGTGTATGAGAAAAAAATCCAAGAAGAGATTGAAAAAACAACTGCTTCTATTAAAATTCAAGGTGTAAGAGCTTTTAATATAGTTTTGGCTATTATTATTGTTATAGCTATAGCATTTTTACTCAAATTTATAGCTAGAAAATACATAGGCGATAACGATCGTTTTTATACAGCAAATAAAATTATTAATTTTATTAATATTAATGTGATTATTTTAATTTTGCTTTTTGGTTATATTGAAAATATCAGTTATTTAGTTACTGTACTTGGGTTTGCTTCTGCTGGTTTGGCTATTGCCATGAAAGATATGTTTATGTCTATGCTTGGTTGGTGTGTGATAGTTTTTGGTGGGAGTTTTAGAGTAGGCGATAGAGTTAGAGTTTTTCAAAATAACACGCATTATATTGGTGATATAATTGATATTTCATTTTTGAGAATAACTTTATATGAAGATATTTCTTTGCTAACTTATACAGATAATAGAAGAAGTGGTAGGATAATTTTTATACCAAATAATTTTATTTTTACTAATCTCATATCAAATTATACCCATCATGGAATGAAGACAGTTTGGGATGGACTTGATATTACTTTGACTTTTGATTCAAATCATCAAAAAGCTTTAGAGATAGTAGAAGAAATTGTCACAAAAGCTTCTAAAGGCTATACAAAGTTAGCCAAAGAATCCATGAGTAAATTAAGAAATGAATATAGCATTAGAAATCCTAAAGTAGAGCCTAGATTTTTTACATTTTTAGAAGGTTATGGTATGAGAATTTCTGCTTGGTATATGACAAATTCTTATGCGGCTTTGATTTTAAGAAGTAATATTAGCAAAGAAATAATTAATGAATTTAATAAACATCATGATATAAAAATAGCTTATCCATCGCAAAATTTATATATGGCAAAACATGAATTTATAGAAAATAAGGAAGATATTTGAAAAAAAAGGTATTTTTTAAAACTTTTGGTTGTAGAACCAATATTTATGATACACAATTGTTAAAAACCTACATTAAAGATCATGATATCACACAAAATGAGCAAGAAGCTGATGTGATAGTGATAAATTCTTGCACAGTTACAAATGGTGCTGATAGTGGGCTTAGAAGCTATATTAATGGTGTAAAGAAAAATGGAGTTAAGGTTATACTTACAGGTTGTGGTGCTGTAAGTAAGGGAAAGGATTTTTTTGATAAAAAAGAAATTTTTGGAGTTTTAGGAGCTTCTAATAAAGATAAAATCAATGAGCTAATCTCACAAGATAAAGCCTTTTATGAGCTTGGAAATTTACGCTTTATTGATACAAAAATTGTAAGTAATTATGAAAATCACACTAAAGCTTTTGTGAAAATTCAAGAAGGATGTGACTTTGCTTGTAGTTATTGTATAATCCCAAGTGTTAGGGGTAAATCAAGAAGTATGCCAAGTGAAGAAATAATAAAACAAATCAAACTTTTAGCTCAAAATGGTTATAGTGAAGTAGTTTTAACAGGTACTAATATAGGAAGCTATGGTTTAAAAGATAAAACCACACTTGGAAAATTATTACAAGAAATAGGTAAGATTAATGGCATAAAAAGAGTAAGGCTTGGGAGTTTGGAGCCTGCTCAAATTGATGAGAGTTTTAAAGAAATTTTAGATGAGCCTTGGCTTGAAAAGCATTTGCATATTGCTCTGCAGCATACTCATGAGAAAATGCTACGTATAATGCGCAGAAGATCACATACGCAAAATGATTTAGCATTGTTTAATGAGTTAAGTCAAAAAGGTTTTGCTTTAGGAACAGACTTTATCGTAGCGCACCCTGGAGAAAGTGAATTAATATGGCAAGAAGCTTTAGAAAATTTCAAGCAATTTAAACTTACGCATATTCATGCTTTTATTTTCTCACCGCGTGATGGAACGCATTCTGCTTCTATGAGTGAGCGAATTAATGGTGAAATAGCCAAAGAAAGATTAAATATTTTAAAAGATATAGTCGCACAAAATAATTATGAGTTTAGAAAAAGTCAAAAAGGTACTTTAGAAATTTTAGTAGAAAGTAAAAAAGATGATTTTTATGAAGGCTATGATCAGTTTTTTAATAAAATCAAAATTACAAGCAAAGAAGATATTGCTAAACAATGGATAAATATTGAAAAATATGAATGCAAAGAAGATTGTAACTATGTAAGGCTAGAGGATGAAAAATAAAAAGATTATCTTAGCTTCATTTTTATTGCTTTGTGTTTTTGTAATAGTTGCGTTTATAAAAAATCAACCTGATTATATTAGTAAAGCTGCTTACGAAGAGCTTTTAGAGCAAAATTTGATCCAAAAAGCCATAGTAGAAAATAATGAAATATTATTAAAAAGCAAAGAAGGAAATTTTTTAATTGCTAAAGATGTAGTGGATTTAAATGCTTTATGGCAAAAAATTCCTTTAGAATATGCTAAAGATTATAATTTAAGTGAGTTTTTTTTGATCTTTATTTTGCTTGCTTTTCTTGTAAGTTTTTTACTTTTTCTTAATAAAAAAAATAAAGATAGGCAAAATTTACTTTCTTTAGAAAAAAATATTTTAGAAAAAAATGAACAAAATAACACTATACAAGATGTAGTAAGTGAAGTTAAATTTAAAGATGTAGCAGGTGTTGATGAGGCTAAGGTAGAGCTTTTAGAAATCGTTGATTTTTTAAAAAATCCTCAAAAATATAAAGATTTTGGCGTAAAAATGCCAAAAGGCGTTTTATTAGTAGGGCCTCCTGGAGTGGGAAAAACTTTGATAGCAAAAGCAGTAGCAGGCGAAGCTGGGGTGCCATTTTTTTATCAAAGTGGGGCTAGTTTTGTAGAAATTTATGTAGGTATGGGCGCAAAAAGAGTTAGAGAGCTTTTTTTAAAAGCTAAATCAAAGGCTCCAAGTATTATTTTTATAGATGAAATTGACGCAGTTGGTAAAAGTAGGGGAGATTTTTCTAATGTAGAAAGAGATAATACTCTAAATCAACTTTTAACTCAAATGGATGGATTTGAAGATAATAGTGGGGTTATAGTAATGGCCGCTACAAATAAAATCGATCTTATGGATAATGCGTTATTAAGATCAGGGCGTTTTGATAGAAGAATTTTTATATCTTTGCCTGATTTTAAAGATAGAATGCATATTTTACAAAATTATATGAAAGAAAAAAAATCTAGTGTAGATTTAGAAAAAATTGCAAAAGCTAGTGTGGGTTTTAGCGGAGCAGCTTTAGAGACTTTAGTTAATGAAGCGGCTATTAATGCTATAAGAAGAAAATCAGATTTAATAGAAGAAAATGATTTTTTTGCAGTGCTTAATAAGGTTTTAATGGGTAAAAAAAAGATTTTCTCTCTAAGTGATAAAGAAAGAAAAATTCAAGCCACATACCAAGCAGCTAAAGCTTTGTGTGCTTTTTATTTTGATGTTAAATTTGAAAAAATTACTTTGATAGAAGATAGATTTAAAGAGTATGAAAATACCATCAAATCAAAATCAGAATTGCTAAACAAAATAAAAGTTTTTCTAGCAGGCTCAGTTGCCATGGAGCTTATTTTTAATGAAAGCTATACTAATGCACAAAGTGATCTTTTGAAGGTTAAAGAATTGCTTACTTTCATGGAAACTTTTGCTATGGCAAATGAGGGTTTATTACAAGAGCAAAAGCAAGAAGTGAAAGAATTTTTAGAATTAATGAAAGAAAAAGTAGTGAGATTAGCTAACATTCTTTTAGAAAATGAAAAAATAGAAAAACAAGATGTAGAAAAAATCATAATGGAGTAAAAATGGTAAAAATAGGAATTTTAGTACTTTCAGATAGAGCAAGTAGCGGAGTTTATGAAGATAAATCCGGAGTAGAGATAGAAAAAATTTTAGATTCTTATATAAAAAATGAAAAAAGTTTTTATTATGAGCTAATTCCTGATGAGTATGATTTAATCATAGAAAAATTAGCTTATTTGGCTGATGAAGTAAAATGTGATTTGATTTTTACTACAGGGGGTACAGGGCCTGCTTTGCGTGATGTGACACCAGAAGCAACACAAGCAGTGTGTGATAAAATGCTTCCAGGTTTTGGGGAGTTAATGCGTGCAAAAAGCTTAGAATATGTACCAACAGCTATACTTTCAAGACAAAGCGCGGGTATAAAAGGAAAATCATTGATTGTTAACTTACCGGGTAATCCAAAAGCTATAAGAGAATGCATTGAGCCTATATTTCCTGCTATACCTTATTGTGTGGATTTAATAGGTGGAGCTTATATTGAAAATAATGAAGAAGTAATTTCTGTATTTAGACCAAAGAAAAAGTAAGTCTAGCTAGACTTACTTTGAGGTTTTATAACCTTGCGATAAAAGTGCGTTCATACCGCCTTTTAAATTAGTAACTTCTATGCCATTTTGATCTAGTAAAGCAGAAGCTTTAGCGCTTCTTGAACCACTTCTACAAACTATAGCGATAGGTTTGTCACTTGAAATCTTTTTAATTTCCTCGATGAAATTTTCATTTAAGCTACCATCTTCATTGTAAAAGCTAATTTTAATGGCATTTTTTATAGTACCAGTTTGCGCCCATTCGCTAGGTTTTCTAACATCAATTACTTGATAATTTTCTAAAATTCCTGCGTTAATATCAATATTTTTAACTTCTGCTAAAACAAAACTAGCACAAAGTGCCAAAGATAAAAATATTTTTTTCATAATCAACCTTCTTTTGTTGCTTCATAACCTTGTGATAAAAGCGCTACCATGCCACCATCTAAATTAGTGCATTCTATACCTAGAGCATCTTCTATCATCATAGCAGTGTGTTTGCTTCTTGAGCCTGTAGCACATACAAAGGCTATGTTTTTATTTTGATAATCTACTTTTTCTTTAAACTCTTGGATGAAATTTTCATTCATAAAGCCATTATCATCGCAAAGTGCGATGAGTATAGCTTCTTTTATAACCCCGCTTTTCCATTCGCTAGGAGTTCTTACATCTATAATGCAAAATTCGTGTAAAATATCTTTAGAAATAGCTATATTTTTCATTTTTCTAAAGCCTTAGAAATGATTTTGCTTAAAGCATTGTTAAATTCACTAGGGTTGTCTATACCCATACCTTCGCTAAGTTTAGCCATATTTAAAAGAATATGTGCCATTTCATTAGCTAAGGTATCATTTTCTTTTAAGGCTTTTAAAATTTCATGATTAGGATTAATTTCAAGTATAGGTTTAACTTGCTGTTCTTGCCCCATTTGTTTAAGAATTTGTTGCATAGCAAAATCAGGTTTATTTTGATCATAAACAATACAACTTGGACTATTTGAAAGTCTTTGGCTAAGTTTTACTTCTTCAACTTCATCTTTTAAAACTTCTTTTATTTTGATGAGTAAGCTTGCAAATTCAGCCTTTTGTTCTTCGCTAGTTTCTTCACTAGCTAGATGGTTAATAGCACTAAATTTTAAGCCTTCAAATTCATTCATCATAGGCATAACTATGGTATCAATTTCCTCATCAAGCAATAAAACATTGATATTTTTTTGTTTATAGCTTTCAAGTAATGGAGAATTTCTTAAAAGTTTTTCATTTTTTCCGCTAATATAAAAAATTTCATTTTGACCTTCAGCTAAGTTTTGTTTATACTCTTCAAGATCAATTAATTCTTCTTTATTTGAGTTTTTAAAGTATAAAAGCTTAGCTATAGCGTCTTTATTTTCACCAAAACCATATAAACCTTCTTTTAAAACTTTTCCAAAGTTTTCATGGAATTTAAGATAGTTTTCTTTATCTTTTTCTTTGAATTTTTTAAGTTCTGCTAGGATTTTTTTAACACTTGCTTCTTGAACGCTTTTTAAGATTTTATTTTCCTGTAAAATTTCACGGCTTACATTAAGCGGTAAATCTTCTACATCAATAATCCCGCGTACAAATCTTAAATAAGTTGGTAATAATTCTTTATCATCATCGCTTATAAAAACTCTTTTAACATAAAGTTTTAAACCACTTTTATAATCTACTCTATATAAATCAAACGGAGCTTGTGCAGGTATAAAGAATAAAGAATTATACTCTATAGAACCTTCAGCTTTTGTGTGGATATAAAGCATAGGTTTGTTTGAGTCATGAAAGTTTTGCTCATAAAATCTTTCATAATCTTCAGCTTTTAAGCTTGCTTTATTTTGTCTCCATAAAGCACTTGCTGTATTAATTTGAGTGTTTTTTAATTCTTTTTTAGGTTCTTTTTCACCTTCTTCTAATGGTAAATATTCTTCTTTTTCCATAAAAATAGGAAATTGTATATGATTTGAGTATTTTTCTACTATACTTTCAATGCGATATGAGTTTAAAAACTCTTCATCTTTTAAATGCAAGGTTATACAAGTGCCTTGTTCATCTTTATTTGCATCTTCTATTTCATAACCACTAGCATCAGAAGTCCAAAGGTAAGCTTTATCATCTAATGCCTTTTTGCTTAAAACTTCTATTTTAGAAGCTACCATAAAAGCAGAGTAAAAGCCTACGCCAAATTGTCCTATAAGTTGAGAGTCTTTTTTGGCATCGCCACTTAAGTTTTCTAAAAAGCTTTTTGTACCACTTTTGGCAATGGTTCCAAGATGATTGATCAAATCTTCTTTATTCATACCTATGCCATTATCGCTTATGGTTAGGGTTTTTGCTTCTTGATTGAAGTTGATTTGAATTTTTGGTTCAAATTTTAAATTTTTATAAGCATCATCACTCACGCTTAAATAGCTAAGTTTATCAAGTGCATCACTTGCATTAGAAATAAGCTCTCTTAAAAAAATTTCTTTGTTTGAATACAAAGAATGAATCATAAGTTGTAAAAGTTGATTAACTTCAGTTTGAAATTGCATTTATATCTCCTTTATTTAAAAATTAAAAAACCAATCCACACTGCCAAAAGACAAAGGATAACATTTAAAATAATATTTAGAAAAAAGTGAAAATAATCACCACTTTGCAAAAATAACAAATTTTCATAAGAAAAAGTTGAAAAAGTCGTAAAAGCACTTAAAAAACCCGTACTAATTAAACTTTTAGTAAAAATATGCACACCTTTAGAGTTTGCATAAGAAAAAAACAAGCCCATTAAAAAAGAACCTATAATATTAACAAGTAAAGTGCCATAGGGAAAATCATGTGGAATGATTTTATTAAAAAAGCTACTAGCAAGCATTCTAGATATGGCTCCTAAAAAGCCACCAAAACCTACAGCCAAAACCGTACTAATCAAGCTTTTGACCTTTCGTTATCTAAGATTGTTTGCATTTTTTCTCTAGTTTGATCAAGCCAATCTTCTTTGCTTGTATCAACAAGATCAAGAAACACTACTTTTAAAATGCCACTCTTTGCACTAAATTTTTGTGTATCTAAAATTTTAGCTGAATCAACAATTACCACAGGTTGGACTTTTAGCTTAAGTTTTTCACTTAAAATTTTAGCTCCAACTTTAAATTTTAAAAGTTTTTGTGTTTTAGATCTTGTACCTTCTGGAAAAATAGCTAAGATTCTATCTTCTTTTAGTCTTTCTTTGGCTTCTTTTAAAAGTTTTACTAGACCTTTTGGGCTTCTATCTATACAAATAATTTTAGGTTTTTTAATCAAAGTTTTAAAAACAGGGAGTTCGCCAAGTTCTTTTTTGGCTATCCAAGATATATTTTTTGGACATAGATCTTCCAAAACAACTATATCTAACAAGCTTTGGTGATTGATTAAAAGTAAATTAGCTTGAGGGTGTATAGAACCTTGAGTTTGGATTTTATAATTTATTATATATTTTTGCAGTTTTGACCATGCTTTTCTGATTTTCCAAATTTTTTCTTGTGATTGTAATAATAAAAAGGCAATACATAAAAATATAATAGATAAAATAAATTCAATCCAAAATATTAAAGCTTTAAATCTTTGATAAATCTTCACTTTTTACCCAGCCTATTTTTCCATTATTAAATAAAATTTTTTTATATTCATCTCTTGAATCTAGCACTTCTACTTCTTGTTTATATTTTCCAGAATAAAAATGAGTTGAATTTAGAGTTGGTAAAATTTGCACTTTACTTTCAGCTTTTAATATAGCTTTATATATGTTATTTTGGGCTAAAAAACTTGCTATTAGAGCTAAAATCGCTAAACCTAAAGCTACATAGCTTTTCTTAAATACAAACCATAAAGCAAAAATACCACACAAGCTCCATAAAAACACTTGTTTGTAAAAATTAAAGTCATTGGTTTTTGGATTTAAATCACTTTGTGTGCTTATACTATCTTCTTTAAGTTCTATTTTTAAGGAAAAATCTTTTAGTTCTTTAGAATTTAAATTAAAATAAGAAAAATCAAAACGCGTTTTGCTTTTATCTAAAATAGCATAATAAAACCCACTTTGCTTTTCAAAATCACCTTTAATAGCTTCTATACCTTGTTTTTGAATATCTTTTATATTAAAACTTGCTAGATTTGTATTTTCTCCTGCAAGTTCTATGAATAAAATTATATTATCATTATCAAAACTACTTGCTTTTATTTGTTTTACTTCTAAATTACTTGCAACTATGTGTGAGTATTTATTAGAAGGAGCATCAATTTTTTTAAGTCTAATAGGTTTTATAATTAATGATGAGCTTTGAAAAATATGATCATTTCTGCTTAAAGAAACGATGATTTTATTTAAATTAGCATTTAAACTTTTAGCTTCAAACCATAATTTTGTATGATATGAATTAGCCTTTTGCTCCCAAATGGGATTAGGATTAATCCAAAGCATATCATCATTTTTTTCAAAGCTCACATTTAAATCAAAACTTACATTAGTTGTGGTAATAACCTCAAGATCTATAGCAAAAGCTTCATCTATGAAAGCTTCATCAGTGTATTCTTTTGCATTTAATACCAAAGAGCCTTGAGGAATAAAATTTTCATCATTGATTTTACTTTCGTAATTACTCTCATCGCTTGGAGCGATAGTTTGATATATTTGCTTAGCTTGATCGTCCAATTGATTGTAATTTTTTTCTAAGGTATTGTAATCTTCAAAAACGCTATTTTCTTGAGCATATAAATTAAACGCTAGTAAAAAAATACAAAAAACTTTGAAGGTTTTTAGCAATTTAAAAATCCTTCAAACATTTTAAGTCCTACTTTTGAGCCAAGTATATCATCACACATTCTTTCAGGGTGTGGCATAAGTCCAAAGATTTTTTTATTCTCATCACAAATTCCAGCTATATCGCTTAAGGAGCCATTTGGATTATTGATATATCTTAATAAAATCATATCTTTATCTTCTAGCATTTTAATACCATCTTCGCTATTAAAATAATTTCCTTCTCCATGAGCAATAGGTAATTCTATAATGTCATTTTTTTGGAAATTTTTCAAAAAAGCATTATTGTTTGATACTACTTGCAATGCTTGCATTTTAGAAATAAAACTTAGGCTATTATTATGTTTCATAGCTCCCTTTAAAAGACCAAGTTCTAATAAAATTTGAAAACCATTGCAAATACCTAGGACATAGCCACCTTTTTGCACATGTTCTTTAAGTGTTTTCATAGCAGGAGCAAGTTTTGCAATAGCTGCACATCTTAAATAATCTCCATAAGAAAATCCACCTGGTAAAACGATTAAATCCGCACTAAAATCTTGTCTTTCATGCCAAATGATTTCAGTTTTTACGCCTAGTTTTTCAAAAGCATAAGCTGTATCAAACTCACAATTAGTTCCAGGAAAACGAATAATAGCTACTTTCATAATATTATCTCATAATCTTCTATCACGGTATTTGCAAGTAATTCTTTACACATCAAATCAACTTGTTTTAAAGCTTCTTCTTTATCATCACAAGCTATATCAAAACTAATTTGTTTTGAGGTTTTAACATTTGCTATGTTATTAAAATCTAAAGAATGCAAAGCCTTTTCTATAGCTTTGCCTTGGGGATCTAAAACCCCATTTTTAAGTGTGATATTTACAGTTACTTTCATTCTTTTTCCTAACTTAAAATTCTTTTTAATACTTCTTCATAGGCCATTTTTACATTGCCTAAGTCTTGTCTAAAGCGATCTTTGTCTAATTTTTCATTAGTTTTACTATCCCAAAATCTACAACTATCAGGACTAATTTCATCAGCTAGTATCATATTTCCTTCGCTATCAATACCAAATTCTAATTTAAAATCAATCAATCTTAATCCTTTGGACTCAAAGAATTTAACTAAGATAGAATTAATATGTCTTGCGGTATTTTTGATTAATTCTAAATCTTTTTCACTTTTTACTAAATTTAAAATCAAACAATGCTCGTCATTGATGATAGGATCGCCCAAATCATCATTTTTATAACAAAACTCAACTACAGCAAAAGGTAAAATTGTGCCTTCTTTAATACCTAATCTTTTTGTCAAAGATCCTGTAGCTACATTTCTAGTAATAACTTCAATAGGTATAATATTGCATTTTTTAACAATTTGTTCTTTATCGCTGATAGTTTCTACTAGATGTGTTTTAATACCTTCTTTTTCTAAAAGATGAAAAATTTCAGTGCTAATTTTACAATTTAATGCACCTTTTCCTGCTTCATTACCTTTTTTTTCTGCATTAAAAGCAGTTAAATCATCTTTAAATTCTGTGATGAGTACATTCTCATCATCAGTCTTAAACATTTTTTTACCTTTTCCCTCGTATAAAAGATCTAGTTTTGTTGCCATTTTACTCTCCTTTTGTGATGTTTAAAATTTTGATTGCGTCAATTGCTGTTTTTAGCTGTATATCATTATCAATTTGTTCTTTGGTGATGATATTTTTATCTTCTTTGTTATCTTTTTTCTTTTCTTGATGTCCGATTTTATCAAGTTCAGCTTGTAGGTGTTTTTTTAGATCGCTTTCTTTGATTTCAAAGCCATGATTTTCTTCTTTACTTACTTTTCCTGGGAATACTTCTATATCAGGACTAACCCCGACAGCTTGTATGGTTCTACCACTTGGTAAATAATATTTTGCTATAGTAAGTCTTAAGCCTTCTTTACCTTTTTCATCCATAGGTAATATAAGTTGCACACTACCTTTTCCAAAGGTTTTTTCACCCACTATAATAGCACGTTTAAAATCTTGTAAAGCCCCACTTACAATCTCACTTGCACTAGCGCTACCACCATTTACAAGCACTACTAAAGGTGCGTTGGTGATTTTTTTACTAGGATTTGCTTTAAATTCTACATTCTCACTTTCTATTTTTCCTTTTTGTGAGACAATGACTCCTTTATCTACGAAAAGATTTACCAAACCTACAGCTTGATTTAAAATACCACCTGGGTTAGTTCTAAGATCTAGTATAATTCCTTTTACATTAGAATGTTTTTTGATTGCTTTACTAGCTTCATCTACGACATTTTTATCAAAATTAGTCACTCTTAAATAAAGCAAGTTTTCATTTTCAATTAGTTTTGTATAAACACTATCTACTTTTATAATATCTCTTTTTAAATTAACATCAAATGGTTTTGCATCGCCTTTTCTATAGATAGTTAGAGTAACCTTTGTCTTAGGTTCTCCACGCATTTTAGAAACAGCTTCATTTAAAGTCATACCTAAGGTTGATTCGTTATTAATTCTTAAAATAATATCATCAGTTTTAATGCCTGCTTTATCTGCTGGGCTTCCTTCTATAGGAGCTACAACGCTAATTGCTCCATCTTTTTGCGTAATAGTAAAGCCAAGTCCTCCAAATTCTCCATTAGTTTGTTCTTTAAGTTCTTTATAGCCTTTTTCATCTAAGAAAGAAGAATGAGCATCTAAATTTGTTAGCAAACCTGCTATGGATTTATCAACCAAATCTGTATAATTAACATCATCAACATAGTATTGTTCTATGATAGACATGGTTCTTGTGAGTTTAGATAAAGCTTCTATTTTCTTTTCTGCTTCACTAGGAGCGGGGTTTTTAGCTTGTAAATTCGTAAAAATAAAAGAAGCAGTTACTAAACTACAAATGCTAGCTGCGATAATAAGATTTCTTTTTGTCTTCAAAGGAAAAACTCCAAAATAAATATGAATTCATAAAATAATTGTCTAATTTTAGTTATTTTTGCTTAAAAAATCGTAAATAAAGTAAATATTTTTATGATATTAGTGTGTATATATAAAAAATTATTTATAAATATAACTAAATAAACTTGACAATAATAGACTAAAGTTATATAATACACTTCATATAAAAGTAAAAAGGAGTAAAAATGGCAAATATACAAGATTTTTTAACAGATTCTATGCTTTCAAATATAGAAAGTGCGATTTCTTTAGCCATTCATTCTAAGAATAGTGAAATAAAACCTTTGCATTTATTATGGGCTTTAAGTGTTGATAGTTCAAGTTTACTAAATCAAGTTTTTAATAAATTAAATGTTTCTAAAGAGGCATTTGAGTTAGAAGTAAAAAGTAAAATTTCATTTTTTCCTACTAGCTCAAATGTAAATAAAGATAATATTAAATTTTCAAATGAATTTATTAATTCTTTAGAAAAAGCAAAAGGCTTGGCTTTAGAAAACAAAGACAGTTATTTAGCTGTGGATATGTGGCTTGTCTCAGAAAGTACAAATGGGGTTGTTAAAGAACTTTTATCTCAATTTGTAGATTTAAATGAGTTTAAAAAAGAATTAGAATTCATTAGAGCTGGAGCTAAAATAGAAACTAAAACAAGCGATGAAACGCTTGATTCTTTGTCTAAATTTGGTATTGATTTGACTATGAAAGCTAAAAACAATGAGCTTGATCCTGTTATAGGCAGAGAAGAAGAAATTCAAAGATTAATGCAAATTTTAATCAGAAAAACTAAAAATAATCCTATTTTATTAGGTGAGCCAGGGGTAGGAAAAACTGCTGTAGTAGAAGCTTTAGCACAAAGGATAGTAAAAAAAGATGTTCCTACTTCATTGCAAAATAAAAAAGTCATAGCTTTGGATATGAGTGCTTTAATAGCAGGAGCAAAATACAGAGGTGAATTTGAAGATAGATTAAAAGCTGTTGTAAATGAAGTAATAAAACATAAAAATATTATTTTATTTATAGATGAAATTCACACCATTGTAGGTGCGGGTGCAAATGAAGGAAGTATGGATGCAGCAAATATTTTAAAACCTGCTTTAGCAAGAGGTGAGCTTCATACTATAGGCGCTACAACCTTAAAAGAATATAGAAAATATTTTGAAAAAGATGCGGCTTTGCAAAGAAGATTTCAACCTGTAAATGTAGCTGAACCTAGCGTGAATGAAGCTTTAGCAATGTTAAGAGGTATAAAAGAAAAATTAGAAATTCATCATAATGTAACTATTAATGATAGTGCCTTAGTAGCAGCTGCAAAACTATCTAAGCGTTATATAGCTAATAGATTTTTACCTGATAAGGCGATTGATTTAATTGATGAGGCCGCAGCAGAATTAAAAATGCAAATAGAAAGTGAGCCAAATTCATTAAGAAAGGTTAGAAAACAAATTGAAAGCTTAGAAGTAGAAAACGAAGCTTTAAAAATGGAAGAAAACGAAGCTAACGAAAAAAGATTAGAAGAGATCAAAAAAGAATTAGCAAATTTAAAAGAAGAGCAAATTAAACTTAATGCTAAATTTGAAAATGAAAAAGCAGTATTTAATGGCATAAGTGCAAAGAAAAAAGAAATCGATACTTTAAAAAATGAAGCTATTTTAGCTAAAAACAAAGGAGATTTCCAAAAAGCTGCTGAAATAGAATATGGCAAAATTTTAGAGTGTGAAAAAGAGGTATTAAATTTAGAAGAAAAATGGAAACAAATGACCCAAGAAGGAGTTTTGCTTAAAAATCAAGTAGATGAGGATTTAGTAGCTGACATTTTAAGTAAATGGACGGGTATTAGCGTGCAAAAAATGCTTACATCTGAAAAGCAAAAATATTTACACATTCAAGAGTATTTGCAAGAAAGTGTCATAGGGCAAGATGAGGCTTTAAGTGCCTTGGCTAAAGCTATTAAGCGTAATAAAGCAGGGCTAAATCAAGCAACTAAGCCTATAGGAAGTTTTTTGTTTTTAGGGCCAACTGGAGTAGGTAAAACAGAAAGTGCAAAAGCTTTGGCTAAATTTTTATTTGATGATGAAAAAGCTATGGTGCGTTTTGATATGAGTGAATTTATGGAAAAACATAGCGTATCAAGACTTTTAGGTGCACCTCCAGGGTATATAGGGCATGAAGAAGGCGGGGAGCTAACTGAAGCTGTTAGAAGAAAGCCTTATAGTGTGATTTTATTTGATGAAGTAGAAAAAGCTCATAAAGATGTATTTAATATACTTTTGGGAATTTTAGATGATGGTAGGGCTACAGATAGTAAAGGTGTAACGGTTGATTTTACTAATGCTATCATTATCTTAACTTCTAATATAGGTGCAAATTTTATTATGGAGTTAAAGGGCGAAGAAAGAGAAAAGGCTATTAAAGAAGCCCTTAGAAGCTTTTTTAGACCTGAGTTTTTAAATCGTTTAGATGATATTATTACTTTTAATCCTTTAGGGGAAATTGAAGCTGAAAAAATAGTTAAATTGCTTTTTAATACCTTACAAAAAAGTCTTGAAAATAAAGGTATTAAAGCAAGTTTGAGCGATAATGCTGCTAGGTTGATAGCAAAGGTTGGTTTTGATGTAGATTTTGGCGCAAGACCATTAAAAAGAGCTTTATATGATATGGTAGAAGATAAATTAAGTGATATGATATTATCGGATGAATTAAATGAAAATGATGAGATTATTATAGATTCTAAAAACGATGAGATTGTCATTATTAAACAATAAGCAAGTGCAATACTTGCTTATTTTAGAGTAAAAATCTCCTATTAACATTAAATTGTAAATACTTCGTATATTTGTTTAAAAAATTATTATTTTTTATCTATTCTTAACAATAAATATTTTAAAATCTTTAATGATATTTCTATATTTAAGGAACAACAAATGAGTGATTTAGATATTTTTAATCGCCGTTTAGACGCATTAGAAAAACTTCCTCTTTTGAAAAATGAGATTTCTATCTCTAAAGCTTTAGAGCAATCAGGTTTTTCAAGAAGAGATTTTATGAAATGGGCTAGTGCAATGACTGCATTTTTAGCACTACCTGCTAGCTTTACTCCAGTAGTTGCAAGAGCTGCTGAGCTTAGTGATAGACTTCCAGTGATTTGGCTTCATATGGCTGAATGTACAGGATGTTCTGAGAGTTTATTAAGAAGTGATGCTCCTACTATAGATAGTTTGATTTTTGATCATATTTCTTTAGAATATCATGAAACTATAATGGGTGCAGCAGGTTGGCAAGCTGAGCATAATCTTGAAGCTGCTATGGAAAAATATAAAGGCAGATATATTTTAATGGTAGAAGGTGGTATACCAACAGGTGCTACAGAAAACTTTTTAACCATAGGACCACACGGTAAAACAGGAAAACAAATAGCACAACAAGCTTGTGATAATGCTTTGGCCATTTTTGCTATAGGTACCTGTTCAGCTTTTGGTGGTATTCAAGCTGCTAGACCTAATCCAAGTAATGCTGTGAGTTTAAGTAAAGTTACAAATAAAACAGTTATTAATGTTCCAGGTTGTCCTCCAAGCGAGAAAAACATTATAGGTAATGTGATTCATTATATATTGTATCAAACATTACCAGCGCTTGATGCTTACAATAGGCCAAAATGGGCTTATGCTTTAAGAATTCATGATCTTTGCGAAAGAAGAGGACGCTTTGATGCGGGTGAGTTTGTGCAACAATTTGGTGATGAGGGGGCAAAAAAAGGATATTGTCTTTATAAGGTAGGTTGTAAAGGACCTTATACTTTTAATAACTGCTCAAAAGAAAGATTTAATCAACATACTTCATGGCCGGTACAAGCTGGACATGGTTGTATAGGTTGTTCTGAACCGGATTTTTGGGATACTATGGGACCTTTTGAAGAAGTGATGGCAGGAAGATTATTTGATACTGTTTATGGTTTGGGTGCGGATAGTATTTCAGATAAAATTGGTATAGGTGTGCTTTGTGTAACAGGTGTTGCTGTTGCTGCGCATGCTGTGATTGCTTCATTAGAAAAGAATAAGGATTAAGAATGTCAAAAAGAATTATTATAGATCCACTTACTAGAATAGAAGGACACTTAAGAGTTGAAGTGGTAGTTGATGAAAATAATGTCATTAAAGAAGCATATTCAGGATCAACTCTATGGAGAGGTTTAGAAACTATTGTAAAAGGTCGTGATCCAAGAGATGCAGGCTTTTTAACTCAAAGAATTTGTGGTGTTTGTACTTTTTCACATTATAGAGCAGGGATTATTGCAGTGGAAAATGCTTTAGGTATTACTCCACCATTAAATGCTGTTTTAACTAGAACTTTAATGAATGCAGCTTTATATATGCATGATCATCCTGTGCATTTTTATCAACTTCATGGGCTTGATTTTGTTGATGTTGTAAGTGCTTTAAGTGCTGATGTGAAAAAAGCAAGCGATGAAGCGTTTAAATACACTGACATGCCTTATGCAACAGGTGCAGATAAACTTTTAGAAGTACAACAAAGACTAAAAACCTTTGTAGATAAAGGAAATCTTGGACCATTTGCAAATGCTTATTATGGACACGCAACTTATCGCTTTACTCCTGAGCAAAACCTTATTGCACTTTCGCATTATTTGGAATGTTTAAGAATTCAAAGAACAATAGCTCAAGCTATGGCGATTTTTGGTGCTAAAAATCCTCATCCACAAAGCTTAACAGTAGGTGGTGTAACTTGTGTTATGGATCTTTTAAATCCATCAAGAATGGCTGAATATATGACTAAATTCCAAGAAGTAGCTGATTTTATTAATCGTGCTTATTATCCGGATTTAATCATGGCAGCAAAAGCTTATTCTAAAGAAGCAAGTGTGCTAAATGATGTAGGGGTAAATAACTTCTATACTGAAAGAGAATTCCAGGTTTCAAGTGATGAGTGGTTGTTTGAAGGTGGTATTATTAGAAATGGTGATTTGAGTAAAGTTGAAGAAGTAGATGAAGCTAAAATCACCGAGGAAGCTACAAGAGCTTGGTATGCAGACAATGAAGCTTTACATCCTTATGATGGTAAAACTAATCCAAACTATACAGGCTTAATTGATGGTGAAAGTATTGATGATAAAGGCAATATGGTTCATAGTAAGGTATTTGATACCAAAGGCAAATACAGTTGGATTAAAGCTCCAAGATATGAAAATTTACCTATGCAAGTTGGACCATTAGCAAATATTTTAGTTAATTATGCTAAGGGTAATAAAATCGTAGTAGAAGCGGTTGATTCATTCTTAAAAGCTACGAATTTACCAGTTAAAGCACTTATGAGTACTTTAGGAAGAACGGGTGCTAGAGCGATTGAAGCTAAAATCATTGCTGATCATGGTTTAAAAGCATTTAATTCTTTGGTTGAAAATTTAAAAACAGATGAAAGTACTTGTGCTACTTATGTAATCGATAAAAATAAAGAATACAAAGGTAGATTTATGGGAAGTGCGCCTCGTGGTGCGTTGAGTCATTGGTGTAGAATTAAAAATGGTGTAATTGAAAATTGGCAAGCAGTAGTACCTTCTACTTGGAATGCAAGTCCAAAAGATGCAAATGGAGTAGGCGGTAGCTATGAGCAATGTCTTATCGGTATGAAACTAGCTGATGTTAAACAACCTTTAGAGGTAATAAGAGCTATTCACTCTTATGATCCTTGTATAGCATGTGCTGTACATGTAATGGATACTAAAGGTAATAATCTTAGCGAGTATAAAGTAAATGTAAATTTATAAGGAAAGGACTTTAGTATGGATTCTAAACATTCCTTAAAATCAAACAGAAAGGCCGAGTATGAATTTAGTATCGGCCTTCGTTTCACACATTGGTTAAGAGCGGTTGCAATTGTGATTTTGGTGGGAACTGGATATTATATTTCTTATGTATTTCAATCTCCTTCTATTTCATCTGAGCCAACTTTATTCATGCAGGCAAAATACCGCATGGTGCACCAAATTTTTGGTTTTATTATGATAGCTTGTGTGCTTTTTAAAACATATTTGTTCTTTTTTGATTCAAAAAGTGCAAATGAAAGAAGAAGTATCAAAGATATTTTTAATGTAAAATTATGGATAGAGCAGATTAAATTTTACATTTTCTTAGGAAAGCACCCGCATTTACAAGGCGTATATAATCCTTTGCAATTTGCAACTTATTTTTTCTTTTATCTTGTTATGTTTGGGCTTATTTTAACAGGTCTAATCCTTTATATGCATGTATATCATGAAGGCTTGGGTGGATTTTTATACAATATCTTAAGACCTATTGAGGTAATGCTAGGTGGATTAGCTGATGTTAGAACCTACCATAGAATTTTAATGTGGGTTGTGTTGATTTTTGTTCCAGTGCATATTTATATGGCTGTGTTTAACTCGGTTAAAGGCAAAGATGGTGCTTTAGATGCTATCTTTAGTGGTTATAAATTTGTAAGAGAAAATCATTGAAACTTCTAATTTTAGGCATTGGTAATATTATGTTTGCAGATGAGGGCTTAGGCGTTCATCTTTGCAAACTTCTAGAAAA
Source organism: Campylobacter lari (assembly GCF_001017575.1). NCBI lineage: Bacteria > Pseudomonadati > Campylobacterota > Epsilonproteobacteria > Campylobacterales > Campylobacteraceae > Campylobacter > Campylobacter lari. The sequence goes on from NZ_CP011372.1 coordinate 750,263, forward strand.
AAATTATAAGTTTTATCACGAAAAAGACTCAGTGAGCTTTGTAGATGGTGGAACTTTGGCTTTACAACTTAGTTATATCATCGCTGATTATGATGAAATGGTTGTGATTGATTGTATTGCAGCAGATGATGCTAAGATCGGAGATATTTTTTTCTTTCCTTATGATGCAATGCCAAAAAAAGTTAATTGGAGTGGTAGTGCACATGAGGTTGAAATGCTTCAAACTTTACAATATATGGAGCTTATGGGAGATTTGCCTAAAACTCAAATTTTAGCCTGTGTGCCAAAACGCATAGAACCATTGAGTTTTGAACTTTCAAAAGAAGTCTTAAATGCTTTAGAAAAAATGGAGAAAATTTTACTTGATTTTTTAGAGAAGAAAGGCTTTACTTATGAGAGAGTTGCTAATTATAATATACAAGAGCTTGCTCTAAATTCTTATAAAAGCTAAGCAAAAAGCTTAGCTTAATTTTTAATCATCAAATTTTTGTCCTAAGAAATTTCCATTTGCATCAGTATAAATTTCCATCATATTATTTAGTTTAAATTTATAGCCTTGAATTTCTTTTTCAACTTTAATTATACTTGCATTTGGGTGCATTTTCTTAATCGTTGCTAAAACATTTGGATTTAAAAAAGAAGTATCAATCGGTCTGTATTTTGCATCAATTTCTTTCCAATCTCCATTGATGAAAAACTCAAGTTCAGTTCCATTGTCTAAATAAACATCAAAGCTATCAATATCTTGTTTAACTAAAGCTATGTTTGAGCCTATAAAGTGTTTTTGTATAAAATTTTTAGAATTTGTCGGTAAAGCATTTACACCTACAACCATATCTTTAGCAAAAACACAACTTGCTAGAGCTAATGCCATTAAAGCTATTTTTAATTTCATTTTTTATCCTTTAAATTGAATTATTTGTGAAATCATATAAATATTAAGTGAATTTTGTGTGAACTTTGTTTTTTTAAAATAAATAGCAAGTATTTAATTGTATAATGATAAAAAAGTTTTAAAAGGATAAATAATGTATAGGTTTGCACCATCGCCTACTGGAGATATACATATTGGAAATTTAAGAGCAGCTTTGTTTAATTATATTAAAGCAAGACAAGAAAATTCTGATTTTATTTTGCGTATTGAAGATACGGATAATGCTAGAAATATTGCTGGAAAAGAAGAAGAAATAAAAACTATTTTGAAAGAATTTGGTATAACTTGGCAGCATTATTATATACAAAGTGAAAATTTGAAATTTCATCGTCAAATGGCTTTAAAGTTAGTAAGTGAAAAAAAAGCTTTTGCTTGTTTTTGCACTGAGGATGAATTAGCTCATAAAAAAGAATTAGCTAAAAGTAAAAATCAAGCATATAGATACGATGGCACTTGTGAAAAATTAGCAGATATTGATGTGTTAAATTGTGAAAAACCTTTTGTAATCCGTCTTAAAAAACCTCAATCTCAAATGCAATTTACTGATTATATTAAAGGCGAGATTAGTTTTAATCCTGATGATATTGATAGTTTTGTGATTATGAGAGCGGATAAAACCCCAACTTATAATTTTGCTTGTGCGGTTGATGATATGTTAGAAGGTGTTACTTGTATTATAAGGGGAGAAGATCATGTCTCAAATACTCCTAAACAAGAACATATTAGAACTAGTTTGGGTTATGATAAAAGTATGACTTATGCACATTTACCTATCATTTTAAATGAAGAGGGTGTTAAAATGAGCAAAAGAGAGGCTCATTCTAGTGTGAAATGGATGCTTGATAATGGATATTTAGCAAGTGCTATTGCAAATTATTTAATCCTTTTAGGTAATAAAACCCCAAAAGAGATTTTTACTTTAGAAGAAGCTATAGAATGGTTTGATTTGAAAAAAGTTTCAAAATCTCCAGCAAGATTTGATACTAAGCGCTTAATGCAAATTAACCGTGAGCATATAAAAATGCTTGATAATGATAAATTAAATTCTTTGTTAAATTTAGGTAAAGATGTAGCAGAGCTTGCAAAATTTTACACTCAAGAAGCTAGCACTCTAAATGAAATCAAAGAAAAAATACAAGCTATTTTTGCAGTTAAAAATTATAATGAATTTGAAAATGAATGTAAGTTGATTAAAGAGGTTTTAAAAGATTTAGATTTGCCTCAAGAATACGATGAGTTTAAAAAGATTTTGATGGAAAAAACAAATTTAAAAGGTAAAAATTTCTTTATGCCTTTACGTTTAGTATTAACAGGGGTTACTCACGGACCTGAAATGAGTGAAATTTATACTTTAATTAAACCTTTTGTTAAAGAAATTATAAAGGAGTAAAATGGGAGTTGGAACAAGTTTGATTGTGTCTTTGGTACAAATTTTTTCTTTAGTGATTGAAATTTATGTGTGGATTATAATTATTGCTGCATTGATTTCTTGGGTAAGACCTGATCCTTATAATCCTATAGTGCAAATTTTATATCGTTTAACTAATCCTGCTTATGCTTTTGTAAGAAGATTTATTCCTACTACTATAGGAAGCATTGATTTAGCACCTTTGATTATTATTTTAGGGTTAAAATTTATTCAAATATTTTTATCAAATTTAATTTTAGGAAGTTTATAAGTGTTGAAAAAAAGTGTAGTATTGCTTTTAGCTGGAGTAGTTTTTGCAAATAGTGCTATGTATTCTTATAAAGAATTAGAGCAAAAACCAAATTCTTTAGCTAAGGATTATTATTTATATCGTTTATTGGAAAAAAATGAATTTAAAAAAGAAGAAGTTGAAGGTTTAAAAGAACATATTTATCGTTATGCAGGGCGTATTAAAAATGCTATTGAAGCGATCATTCCACCTTTGGGGTATAATAAAGAATATGAAGCTTGTTATAAATTTAACACACAAAATATCTTAGATGCTAATGCTACTTGTCAGCTTATAAGATTAAATAGTTTAACTTTTATACAAGATCTTAATACTACAACGCGTAATGAAATGAAAAAAATTATCCCACAAGATAATCCAAATTTAGTAAAACTCTTAGAAGCTTTTGATGCTAAAGATCCTTTAAGTTATGCGGTTTTAAATTATGATAGTGTAAATTTTTATAAAATTTATGGTTTTTTAAAAGATAAAAAGGATTTTTTTTTAGAAAAAGATTTTGTTGATGAATTAGCAAAAGAAAAAGAATTTACAAATTTTGTAAAAGAAATTATCATTAAGAAAAAAAGTCCATTGATAAGAAAATCTTTGGTCAATGTGGATGCAAATTTAACTTTTCAAGATAATGCTTTTTATCTGGGTGTGAATGCTATTTTAGAAAATGACGATAAAAAAGCACTAGAGTTTTTTCAAGTAGCAAAAGATACTTTTAAAAGTAAGCCTTTAGCAGATAATGCAAATTTTTGGATTTATTTAATCACTCAAGATAAAAAGTATCTTGATGAGCTTGCTCAAAGTGATTCTTTAAATATTTATAGTCTTTATGCAAGGGAGTTAAAGGGTCTACCTTTGCCTAAAATAGAAGAATTAAAGCCAAAAAAACAAAAAAATGATTTTGATATGAAAGATCCTTTTGCTTGGCAAAAACTTGCAAAAGAAATTGCAAAAGGTACTCCTAATGAGCTAAAAAAGCTTGCAAAAGATTTTTATACTAAAGAAAATATTGCTATTTATGCTTATATTAAAGAAAGAGCTGAGGGTTTTAAAAAACATTATTTTATTATGCCTTATTTTGAGTATTTAAAAGATTATTCTACACAAAGAAAGGCTATGATTTTAGCTTTAGCTAGACAAGAAAGTCGTTTTATACCAACAGCAATTTCAACTTCTTATGCTTTGGGTATTATGCAATTTATTCCATTTTTGGCTAATCATATAGGCAATAAAGAGTTACAAATTCCAAATTTTGATCAAGATATGCTTTTTGATCCAAAAACAGCTTATACTTTTGCAAATCATCATTTAGATTATTTAGAATCTAAACTTAATTCTCCAGTATTTGTGGCTTATGCTTATAATGGAGGTATAGGATTTACCACTAGAATGCTCAAAAGAGAAGATATGTTTAGAGCTGGAAAGTACGAACCATTTTTATCTATGGAGCTTGTTCCTTATGCAGAAAGTAGGGTGTATGCTAAAAAGGTTTTAGCTAATTATATTGTGTATTTGCATCTTCTGAACGATAATACACCGATTTCGAAATTTTTTGAAACTTTAACTCAAAACACTGATTCTCAAAACACAAATCAAGTTTCAAAATAGGTTTTTGTATTAACTCATCAAGGGTGATTTTGTAATAACTTGCATAATCACTTTTGATGATGTATTTAAATAACTCATCATTTTGATCTAAGGTTTTTAAGTTAGTTTTTTCTCCATCTATGAGTATTGAAATTTGTTCTTGTTTGATATTGATATTTGGTAAAAAACTAAGCACAAAAACTTCTTGTTGACTTTTTTCATCTAATACAGGATTTAGATAACTTAACAAAGCTACTACTCGATTATCTTTATAATTAAAATTGATTTTTTGTGCATACATAAGAGTTTGGCTTTTTAAATCGATTTCACTTTGTTTTTGGGTTTTATTTGAACATGCAGTAAAAATAAGTGTTAAAAAAATAATCATATAAATTTTTTTCATATTTTATTCCTAATTTTTTTATAATTATAAGCTTTTAACTTTTAAAAAGATATAATTTTGTTTATTTTCTTTGATTTAAGGAAGTTATGAAAAGATTAGCAATGGCTTTTAGCGGGCCTTCCAATTCAGGTAAAACAACTTTAATAACTCAAGTTGCTAAGTATTTTATGGAGCAAAATTATAAAGTATGTATTATAAAACATGATCCAAAAGATAAAGCAAGTTTTGATATAGCAAAAAAAGATAGTTTTAAATTTTTTCAAAGCGGTGCTGATGTAATGGTTTTAAGTCCTACAAGGACAACTTTATTTACACATTCTCCAAGCACTTTAGATGAAGCTATTTCTAAGCTAGGGGATTTTGATTTTTTATTTATAGAGGGCTTAAAAACCTTAGATATGCCAAGAATTAGTGTTTTTTGCAAAGAAGTAGATGAGAGCTATTTTGCTTATTCTAAGGCTATTGCAAGCTATGAGAAAATCGAAAATAAAAATTTAACTTGGCTCTATTTGGATGATTTGGAAAGTATTTGTGATTTTATATTAAAAAATTCAAACAAAGTATAGGGGTAAAATATGCAAGAATTAATTAACGATATACAAAAAGCAGTGATTGAAATTTCAAAAGAACTTAGATATTTAAAAGATTTTGATTATACTACTTCTCAAAATGCAACCGGAGATAATCAATTAAAACTTGATGTAAAAAGCGATGAGATTATCACTAGAATTTTAAAGCAAAGCAAAGGTATAAAAAGCTTAATTAGCGAGGAAAAGCAAGAGCAATTATTAATCAATGAAAATGAAAAATATATTGTTGCTTATGATCCTTTAGATGGTTCATCTTTGGTAGATGTGAATTTTGCTATAGGTTCTATTTTTGCTATTTATGAGCAAGAGGCTAGTGCAAAAAACCTAAAAGCAGCAGTTTATGCTATTTATGGTGTGCGCTTAGAGCTTATAGTGTGCATAGATACTCCTAAGCTTTATAGGTTAAATGAAAATGATGAATTTATTTTTGTCAAGGATTTAAAATTAAACGAAAAAGGCAAATTAAATGCAAGCGGTGGGACACAAAAAAATTGGTCAAATACTCATAGAACTTTTATAAAAGCTTTATTTGATGAAGGATATCGTTTAAGATATTCAGGTGCTATGGTGAGTGATTTGCACCAAATTTTACTCAAAGGTGGAGGATTATTTTCATATCCTGCAACAAGTGATGCGCCAAATGGAAAATTAAGAGCATATTTTGAGGTATTTCCTTTTGCTTTTATTTTTGAAAAAGCAGGAGGGCTTTCTACTAATGGAGAAAATGATTCTTTACTTGATTTAGAATTTGAAAAAATCCATGCAAGTACGCCATGCTTTTTGGGTTCAAAATATGAAATTGAAAAATTAAAACAAGCTTATAAAGGGCTTTAATGACTGAAGTTAAAGATGAATTTGAACTAGCTTTGGAAGTTAAAAAAAATGAACTTCAAACTTGTCAAAACGATAAAAACTTAAAATCTTGTTTACCTTGCTCTATGATTTTTGAATGCTCTTTAAGAAAAGAGTATATTGATGCAGTTTATAAGAGTATGTCTAAAGGTAAAGAAGGTGGATTTGATTTTTAATTAAAGGTTTAAAATGCGTTATATTACTACTCCGATATATTATGTAAATGATGTGGCACACATAGGTCATGCTTACACTACGATTATAGCAGATACTTTGGCTAGATTTTATCGCTTGCAAGGAGAAAAAACATTCTTTTTAACAGGTACAGATGAACATGGCCAAAAGATAGAGCAAGCTGCTAGTGCTAGAAATTTTACCCCTAAAGAATATGCAGATGAAATTAGTTCTAAGTTTAAAAAACTTTGGGATGAGTTTGAAATTTCTTATGATTATTTCATTAGAACTACAGATGAAAATCACAAATTAAGTGTACAAAAAGCATTTAAAAAAATGTTTGATAAAGGTGATATTTATAAAGGAACTTATGAAGGCTTTTATTGTGTTTCTTGTGAGAGTTATTTTACTCAAACTCAGCTTGTAAATGAGTGTCATTGTCCAGATTGTGGTAAAAAAACACAGCTTTTAAAAGAAGAAAGTTATTTTTTCAAGCTTTCTAAATATCAAAATCAAATTCTTAAATGGTATAAAGAAAAAGAGCCGATTTTACCTAAAAATAAGGCTAATGAATTGATCCACTTTGTAGAAAGTGGTTTAAAAGATCTTTCTATTACAAGAACAAGTTTTGAATGGGGTATAAAGCTTCCAAAAGAACTAAATGATGAAAAACATGTGGTGTATGTTTGGCTTGATGCTTTGATGAATTATGTGAGTGCTTTGGGTTATGGACTTGATGATAAAAATATGGATCTATGGCCTGCTCATATTCATTTTGTAGGTAAAGATATCTTGCGTTTTCATGCAGTGTATTGGCCTGCGTTTTTGATGAGTTTAGAACTTCCTTTACCTAAATTTGTAGCAGCACATGGTTGGTGGACTAAAGATGGTGAAAAAATGAGCAAATCTAAAGGCAATGTAGTAGCACCTAAAGAAGTAGCAGATACTTTTGGTTTAGAAGCTTTTAGGTATTTTTTGCTCAGAGAAGTTCCTTTTGGTAATGATGGGGATTTTTCACAAAAAGCATTAGTCACTAGAATCAATGCAGAATTAAGCAATGAGCTTGGAAATTTATTAAATAGAATTATTGGTATGAGTGCTAAGTATTCTCAAAATATTATTGAATGCAAAGATGTGAATTTGCATTTTAATCAAGAATTAAATGAATGCAAAGAGTATTTAGACAATGCAATCAATGCTTTAGAAAATATCCAGCCAAATCGTTATTTAGAAGAGCTTTTCAAGGCTTTATCTTTAGCAAATTTAAGTATTAGCAAATATGAGCCTTGGAATTTAATTAAAAATGATCAAATGCAAAAAGCTAATGCCTTAGTGGCTTTGTGTGCTAATATTTTAACAAAAGTTACTATTTTACTTTCAGCTGCTATGCCAAAAACAGCTTTAAAAATTGCCAAAGCTTTAAATTTTGAAATTTCAAATGAAAATTACCAAAAATTAATTTTAAATAATCAATTGTGCGATTTAAAATCAAGTACATGTGAAGCTTTATTTCCAAAAGTTGAATTAACCCAAGAATGCAAAAAAGAAGAAAAAGTAGAAGAAAAGCCAAGTCTGCCTCAAATTAAAATCGATGATTTTAAAAAAATCGAAATTAAAGTAGCATTAGTAAAAGATTGTCAGAATATAGAAGGCAGTGAAAAGCTTTTAAAATTTCAACTTGAGCTTGAAAATGGCGAGTTAAGACAAGTACTTTCTGGTATTGCTAAATTTTATAAAGCTAGTGAATTAATAGGCAAGCAAGTTTGTGTCATTACCAATCTAAAAAAAGCTAAAATTTTTGGCCATGAAAGTCAAGGTATGATTTTAAGTGCCCAAAAAGGTGAAAAATTAGTTTTAATTAGCCCACAAAGCTTTATTGAAAATGGAGCTTTAATAGGCTAGATGAATATTTCTAATTTTATTGAGCTTATTAATGCCCAAGTTTTAAATCATGGAGCAACTTCTAGTGTTTATGATTTTAGTATAGATTTAAACAAAGTCAAACAAGCAAGTGTTTTTTTTGCTAAAAATAATGAACAAGCAAGTTTTGCTATAAAACTTGGTGCCTATGTTATAGTAAGCGAGGAGAAATTAAGTCTTGAAGATAAAGATGTATTTTATCTTCAAGTTGATGATCTTGAAAAAGCTATTTTTAGACTTTTTAGATTTTTATGTGAAGAAAAATCTTATGAATTTCTATACTGTAACCATATAGAATTAAAATTTGCAAAGGCATTTAATTTTAAAGTCTTACACTCAAATATTTTACTAGATTTTGATCTTTTAAAAAATTCAAAAGAAAAAACTTTCTTTTGTTCTGATGATGAAAAATTTATTTTAAAATTAAAATCAAATTTTCATACCTTAAAAGCTTGTAAATATGAAATTTTAGGTTCTAAGTCTTTATTTCAAACGAGTTTGCTTTGTAAAAATTTGTATTTTAAAGATTTAAAGTTTGCATTTTTTTATGCAGATGTTTTTGCTAGTTTTATTGAATTTATAGAAAGTCAAAAATTATCTTTTTGTTTTAATGATAAAAAATTAGAACTTTTTAAAGCCTATTTTTTGAACTCAAAAAATGAAATTTGTGCTTTTGGGGGTAGTTCTAGAGTAATTTTACTTGTAGAAAATGAAAAAGATTTTGATTTTATAGCACAAAATTTTCAAGGCGTTAAAGATTTTAAAATAGCATTAAAAAATTCACTATTTTGTGATTTTTCTTATGCAAATTTAAATGAATTAAAGAAATTTTTTGATTTTAAATATTGTCTGATCAAAGAAAACAAAGAAGATTTTTTAGAATACTTTCTTGCTCAAGAAAAAAACATTAGTTTATTTGATTAAAAAAATATCAACTTTAAAAAGCTATATTTATAATTTTATTTTATTAATTTAAAGGAAAAATATGAAAAAATTTTTATTTTTAAGTTTATTTGCTGCAGCTGCATTAAATGCTGAAATTTTAGTTTATGGTCCAGGTGGTCCAGCTCCTGTTTTAAAAGAACTTGCTAAACAATTTGAAGAAAAACATGGAGAAAAAGTTATCGTTAATGCAGGGCCAACACCTAAATGGATCAAACAAGCCAAAATGGATGCTGATATTATTTATTCTGGTAATACATCTATGATGGATGGATTTATTAAAGCAATGCCAAAACAAATTAAAATACAAGATGTTCAGGTTTTAAATGCTAGGGGTTCGGGTATGATTGTAAGAGCTAATAACCCTAAAAAAATTAAAAAATTTGAAGACCTTTTAAAAGATGGTGTTAATGTTATGGTTGTTGATGGAGCAGGGCAGGTTGGCTTGTATGAAGATATGGCTTTAAAAACAGGAAAAATTGAAAATCTAGAAAAACTTAGAAAAAACATCAAAGTATATGCTAAAAATTCAAAAGCAGCAGTTGATGAGTGGAAAAATAATCCAAATATTGACGCTTTAATTATTTGGACACATTGGATTAAAGCAGTTGGTGAGAAAGAAAATAAATTTATTAAAGCAGATAAAAACTCAATTATTTATAGAGCCGCTGAAATAGTACCAACACAAAAAGGTCTGAAAAATCCAAAAGTAGCTGAATTTATAGAATTTACACAAAGTAAAGAAGCGCAAAAAGTATGGGAAAAAGAAGGTTGGTTAGCTAAATAAATTAAAAGCATTTTACTTTAATGTAAAATGCTTTTATTGAATTATTTTTCATTAATTTCTGCTTCGATGTTGATTTGCACTTCATCACTAAGTGTTAAACTAGAAGTATCTGGAGCAAATTTAAAATCGCTTCTTTTGATTTGTCCTTGTAAAGTAAAGCCCGCTTTTTCTTTACCGCTATCTGTTTTAATAACCCCACCAATTTCAGTATCTAAAACGATATCTTTAGTTACACCAGCAATGTTTAATGAACCATACATTTTACCCTTTTCGTTAGAAATTTTTTCATATTTACTCATTGTAAAAGTGATATTTGGGTGAGTTTTTGCTTTAAAAAAATCATCTTGCTGTAAGTGAGCATCTCTTGCTTTATTTTCAGTATTTATAGAAGCAACTTTTACATTTGCTTGAAGTTTATTAAATTCAAATTTAGCACTATCAAAATCAATTACTGCATCGTAATCTTTAAAATTTCCATTTACATTACTAATTTGTAAATGTTTGATTTTAAATCCTACGTTTGTATGTGATTTGTCTAAGCTAAATTCTTTACTTAAAGCATTGCCTGCTAAAATAGAAGCAGCTAAAAAAGAACCAAGTAGTAATTTTTTCATGTTTTCTCCTTAATATTTAAAAATAGTTATTATACAAATGAAAATAAAATGAAAGTAAATTTATAAAACATATTCTATAAAATCTTTTGCATTAGCTTCTTTAAAACCTTTTAATCTTAATAAACAACTATCGCATTTGCCACAAGCTTTATCTTCTCTTTCATAGCAAGACCAAGTATGTTCTAAGGCTACCTTTTCTTTCAAGGCTAAATCAACTATTTGTCTTTTACTTAGATGAACTAATGGGGTTTTAATTGTAACATTACAAGTTTTTGTAGTTCCTTCATTGATAAACTCACTTGCTTTTTGTATGAAATTTGCACTGCAATCAGGATAACCACTGCTATCTTCTTGCACTACTCCTATGAAAATACTTTCACATTTTTCTTTTTCAGCTATGGCTCCTGCAATGGATAAAAAAATACCATTTCTAAAAGGAACATAAGTATTTGGAACTTCTTTTTCGTGTAGTTTTTCTTTGGGAATTTCTAAATTTAAATCCGTTAAAGAATTACCACCAATATTTGCTATAAATGAAACATCTAAAATATATTTTGTTTTTATATTAAGTTTTTCACAAATTTTATTAAAACATTCTCTTTCTTTAAACATGGTGCGTTGGTTATAATCAAAATGTAAAGCAATGATTTTATATCCTTCTTTTTTAGCTAAATACGCACACAAAGTACTATCCATACCGCCACTTATAATACAAAGAGCTTTTTTCATACTTTTCCTTAATTTTGATATAATTTGAAATTATAAAATCAAAAGGATAATAATGATTTTTTGCGAAGAAGAAATGGATATTTCTTTTCTTGAAAATATTGCTCAAAAAATGAGTGATCAAAATATAGAACTTGTTTTGGTAGATGAAAAAACCATGCATGAAATCAATCTTAATCAAAGAGGGGTAGATAAAACTACAGATGTTTTGTCTTTTCCTTTAGTGCAAAATTATGAAAATTTACTTGGAAGTATAGTAATAAATTTAGATGAAGTAAGTAAAAAGGCTACAGAATATAAACATAGCGAAAAAGAAGAAATGGCATTACTTTTTATTCATGCAATGCTTCATTTACAAGGTTATGATCATGAGATAGATCAAGGGCAAATGAGGCAAAAAGAACAAGAATGGATTGAATATTTTAAATTGCCAAAAAGTTTAATTGTAAGAGTGCAAGGAGAATAAATGTTTAAAAAAATTGCTTTGAGTTTAAGTTTATATGCGAGTTTGTATGCTTATAATGAAAATACATTTACACTAAATATTTTAAAAGGAAAGGATTTTGATATTCATCTGTATAGCTCTAGCAAAAGTAATACTAGCTATGGATTTGTCCAAACAAAACAAAAGCAATATAGTTTTTGGGGTAGTGCTAAAAATGATGAGTATTATATAGATATAACAGATTTTGGAACTTGTGTTTTAAAAGATACACATAAAAATAAATTTGAAGCCTTGTGCAAAATAGATGGTATAAAAAAAGAATTTAACTTTTTAGCTAATAAAACCAATGCAAGCATTTATCAATTATCACTTAAAGAACAAAAACAAGTAGAAGATAATAAGAGTATTGAGTTTGATTTTAGTGAAGATGTATTAAAACTATCAAGTCAAAATAAAAATTTAGAAAAAATTATTGATGATTTTAATGAGAATTTGGATAAAAATTCATTAAAACAAAAAGCAAAAGAAAGTTTTGATAAATGGAATAAAGAAGATATTTCTAATAATGAGTTTTTTTCTCAAGCTTATATATTTTATCAAGATGAGCATATTATCTCTTTGGGAAAAAATATCTATGAGTATAAAGGTGGTGCTCATGGTATGACTAATTTTTTAAGAAAAACTTATAGTATTGATGATATGAAACTTCTTAGATTGAAAAATGAGTTAAAAATAGAAAATGAAGATTTTCAGAATATGATTAAGCAAAAAATTTTAAGTTTATATAATGAAAATGAATTATTTGATATTAAAGAGCTTAAAATAAGTGAAATTTTCGAAGTGAGAAAAAACGGATTAGTATTGATATGGGAGCCTTATGATATAGCTCCATATTCAACAGGAGCAGTTGAAATTTTTATAAGTTATGATGAGCTAAAACCTTTTTGGAAAAATAATTCAAAATTGGCTTATTTGAGTAAAATCAAATAAGCCTTTAATCATCAAATTTTTGTCTTAAAATCGTTCCATTGTTATCTATGTAAAGTTTCATTTGATTATTAAGTTTTATTTTATAATAAGAAATTTTTCTTTCTATTTCTATAATCGTTGTATTGGGATAAGTATTTTTAATGGTATTTTGTATTGCCAGAGGCAAAATTGCGTAATTTAGCGATCTAAAATTTTCAGCCTCTTTAAATTCTCCATTAAGTGAAAACTCAATTTCGGTTCCATCGCTTAAATAAATCTCATAGGAATAACCATCTTGCTCTACTAGACCTATTTCTGCATTAAAATAATCTTTAATAAATTGTTTGATGTTTACCGGTAAAGAATCGGGTGCTATGACTATACCTGCATTAAGAGTATTTAGAGCGATAAAAAAAGCCAAAGCTAGTTTTTTCATTTTTAACCTTATTTTATTTTTTGACGATATTGTACCTTATTAGTGTGAATTTTATGTGTAAGCTAGAATTTAAATAGCTTTTTGTTATAATTATTAAAAATACAAAGTAGGGCAATGGTAGCTTCTTTTTTAATCGCTTTAAATACTGTGATATTTGTCTTTATTAATTATCTTTATTTTGGATCTTCAAATTTAGATGTTATTTTGGGTTTAAATTTATTTTTCTTTCAAGGATTTTACTGGCAAATTCTAAGCTCAATGTTTATGCATGGAAATTGGCCTCATTTGATTTTAAATATGATAGTACTTTTTCAATTTGGCTCTATGCTTGAAAAATACTTAAAAAGTTTCAAATTTGCTTTGCTTTATTTAATCGGTGGAATTCTTTGCTCTTTACTTAGTGCTTTTTATGTGTATTTAAGCTTTGATGGTAGTTTTGTAAATGTAGTGGGTGCAAGTGGTGCTATATGTGTTTTAATGGGATATTATGCATATTTGGATAAAACCGCCACTAAAGGACTTATCGTAGCTATATTACTAATGAGTTTTATACCTATTTTTATGGGTGTAAATATAGCTTGGTATGCACATATTTTCGGCTTTATATGTGGATATGTTTTGGGTAAATTTAAGGTTATAAGATGAAATATATCTATTTTATCCGTCATGCTAAAGCTCAAAAAGAAAACTGCGAACAAGATTTACAACGAGAGCTTAGTTCTAGTGGAAAAGATGATCTAAGGACTATGATTTATAGGATTAAAGATTTAGAATTTAAAGCTCAAAGCATTATTTCAAGTCCTGCTAGGCGTTGTATAAAAACAGCACAAAAATTTTGCAAAAGCTTTTCTTTAAAAGAAAAAGATATTAAGATAGAAAAAAACTTTTATGATGGTAATTTAGAAGATGTATTAAAATTTATAAAAGAATTAAAAGAGAGTAGGGTAGTGCTAATTATGCATAATCCTTTATTGCAAGAACTTTGTGAATATTTAGCTCATATAGATTTAGAAAACTTTCCAACTTCTGCTATTTTATGTATGCAATTTGATATAAAAGAATTTAAAGATATAAAAGAATACAGTGGGGAAGTTGTGTTTTTTGATTATCCTAAAAGTCAAGAAAATAACTAATCTACATTTTTAAACTTCAATTTTATTTAAGCAAAAATACAAACTAAAATTTAGTTGAAATAAAAAATACACATCTTTAGTCTTTCATAGTTACATAAAATAACTTATAATATTTTTCAAAAAATTATACTTATTTTTTTATGGATAAGTTATTTTCACTCAAAAATTAAAATGCTTTAAAATACTATATTATAGGTATTTTAAAATACATTTTACTTATGAAAGTGTAGATAAATATAAAAGTTTGAAAATTATAGTTTTCAATACAAAATATATATAATTTCAAGATTTTACTATTTATCATATAATTTTACATATATATTAAGTTTAATTTAAAATATTTTTATAGACTAAAAAAGCTAAAATGATGAGTAAAAAGGAAAATAAATATAAAAGTTTAGCTTGTATGGAATTTTTGGTTTTATTTGGATTTTAGGATTAATCTTGAAAGTTGTTTTGCTAAAAGTTTGGCACTATTTTCATCTTTGCTAAGTTTTTTCATATTTTCTCTAAATTCATAAAGTCTTTTTTCTTGTGCAAAGTCATTGTTTGAAGTATTGTTTTGTTTTGAGGTATTGTTTTGGTTTACTTGCCTTTGCGTAGTTTTTTTCTTAAAAAACATGTCATCACCCTATTTTGTTTTTATAATTATAGCTTGATATTTTTTAAGTAAGATTTTTTTATAATTTTTATATTAATTTTAAAGGAAAAAAGTTTGAAAACCATAGGTTTAATAGGTGGAATGAGTTATGAAAGCACACTTAGCTATTATGAAATAATCAATAAATTAACAAATGAAAAATTAGGAAAATTACACAGTGCTAAGATAGTTTTAACTAGCGTTGATTTTGAAGAAATAGAAGAATGTCAACGTAAGAATGATTGGCAAAAAGCAAGTGAAATTTTAACCCAACATGCCCTACTTTTGCAAAAATGCGGAGTTGATTTTATATTAATTTGTACTAATACTATGCATAAATGTTATGAAAACATACAAAAAAACATTCAAATTCCTATCTTACATATAGCTAAAGCTATGCTTTTAGAGCTTCAAGAGCAAAAAATCGATAAAGTGCTGTTACTAGGAACAAAATACACTATGCAAGAAGATTTTTATAAACAACTTTTAATTAACTCAAAGATTGAAGTTTTTATCCTTAAAAGCAATGATATTTTAAAGCTTAATGATATTATTTTCAATGAGCTTTGTAAAGGTGTTATAAATAAGGACTCAAAAAAATATTTAGATAATTTGATTGCTCAATTTCCACAAGTTCAAGGAGTTATTTTGGGTTGCACTGAACTTGGATTGATTGTAAAAGAAAGCTCTAAAAAACTATTTGATAGTGCTTATATCCATGCTAAAATGGCTACTTTGAAAGCCTTGGAGAATGAGTGATGAAATATCCTCTAGATTGTGAAGAAAATTTTGAAAAGTCATTTTTATTTTGGCTTTGTAGGTATGTGAAATTTAAGCTTAATTCTTTATCAAATAAGGAATTAAAAGACCCTCAAGCCTTGGCTGTAGTAAATTTAGCTCTAAGTAAGGGTGTTAAAAATATACAAGAGCTTGATGCTTATGTAAAAAAAGCAAGAAATGCAGGACTTAGCGGTGTAAATACGTATTTTAATCCTTTGAAAAAACTTTATGAATATTTGTTGTTTTACAAGCTTTATTCGCTAAAACAAATTGATGAAGAGCTTTTAGTGGAAATTTTAGCAAGTATTAGCGCTTCTTTATCTGATGCGAGTAAAAAAAATTATCGTATAGCTGTGATTAATTTTTTTGCATTTTTAGATAAACAAAACGAAGAAGATCAAAAAGCACATATTTTTGATATCAACCTTAAAAATTGGGCAGGTGTGAGTGGCTCTAAAGGAGTTAAACTACCTGAGTATATGAGCGAAGATGAAGTGAGTAAATTTTTAGATGCTATTGATAATACAGATTTTAAAAGTAATACCATACGCAATCGTTTGATTATTAAAATCATCATTTTTACAGGAATTAGGGTTAGTGAGGCTATTAATATAAAATTAAAAGATATTAGCGAAGAAAATGATCTTTATATTATACGCATTAGAGCTAAAGGCAATAAATATCGCGTTGTGATGATTAAAAAAGAGCTTATAGAACATCTTTTAAAAGATGTAAGAGTAAATTATCTTTCTTGTGATGGACTTTTATTTGTCAATCGCAATGGTAAAGCCCTAACCCAAGCTTATGTTTCGCGTATAGTAGAACAAATTTTATTTAAAGCAGGAATTCGCAAGCAAAAAAACGGAGCTCATATGCTAAGACACACTTTTGCTACCCTACTTTATAAAAAACAAAAAGATTTAGTTTTAGTCCAAGAAGCACTAGGTCATGCAAGTTTAAATACTTCAAGAATTTACACACATTTTGATAATGAAAAGCTAAAATTAGCCGCAGAAGTAGCAAAAAAACTTCACGATAGAACTTAAGTTTTTATAAAAAAATCCGATATATCCTTAAAGAAAGGATATATCATGCAAATAAATGATTATATTAGTAAAATTAATCCTTATATTTTAAATACTCAAAAAGAAGAAAAAGAAAGCAAAGAAAATAAGAATTTTATAGAGTTTAAATTTACTCAAGGTATAAAAGAGCTTGAAAAAAGCGTTAAGGAAAGTCAAAATGGAGAAAAATCAGAAGATGAGTTAAGTAAACTTTATAAAGAACTTTCTAAAATACAAGCTAAAATAGCAGAATTAAATGCTAAATTACAATCAAGCCAAGATCCACAAAAAGCTCAAATGATCAATTCTCAAATTCAAAGTTTAAATTCGCAAATGCAAAGTATATATGCAAGGATAATGCAAATGCTAGATCAAGCTATGCAAAGTATGCAATGATTTTAATGCTTTTTAGCGTTTAAAAATACACTAAGAATAACCAAAGCAAAAAGATCAATCATGCCATAAATAGTCCCTAAAAATAAAAAACTCACAAAAGCAGCAGCCACAGGTTTTATACAAGCTATCATGCTAGCTAAAAGCCCCTATTGTATCTATAAACACAATCGCGCTCATAGCTAAAAGGAATTTAAAGAAAAATCATGTTTTGGGATATTTCCTTGTAGTAGGACAAAAAGCAAAAAAGAAGTAAATAAACTAGTCAAACCTATGATTAAAAACAAGCCATATTTTATTATGATAAGCTTAATACTCAAAGAAAAATGCCACTTCAAGAGCTCAAAAAAGTCCAAATAACACCTTTAATCTTATTAATTTATATAATATTTGTAGTAAAATATTATTATATCATTATGTATATATTTTAAGGAAAATTAATGACTTATTTAGAGATTGATGGTGTTGAAAAGTTAAATGGAGAAGTGATAATAAGCGGTGCAAAAAACGCTGCGCTTCCTTTGATAGCTTCAAGTATTTTAGCTAAAAATGAAGTGCAAATTTCAAATTTACCAAATGTAGCAGATATTTGCACCCTACTTTCTTTGCTTGAAAACTTAGGAGCAAATTATACTTTTAAAGACAATTTTGCGAAAATAAATACAAAACATCTAAATAAAACCATAGCAAAATACGACATCGTGCGTAAAATGCGTGCTTCTATACTTACCTTAGGGCCTTTACTAGCTAGATTTGGAAATTGCGAAGTTTCTTTACCAGGAGGTTGTGCTATAGGCCAACGCCCTATTGATTTACACCTTTTAGCTTTAGAAAAAATGGGAGCTAATATTGAGATTAAACAAGGTTATGTAGTAGCTAGTGGAGGGCTTAAAGGTGCTGATGTGATGTTTGATAAAATCACTGTTACAGGTAGTGAAAATATCATCATGGCAGCAGCCCTAGCTCATGGTAAAACTAGACTTTTAAATGTCGCTAAAGAGCCTGAAGTGGTGCAACTTTGTGAGGTTTTAGCTAGAGCTGGGCTTGATATACAAGGCATAGGATCTTCTGAGCTTGAAATTTATGGCACAAGTGGAGAGCTTTTAGAATTTAAACCTTTTGAAATCATTCCTGATCGTATTGAAGCAGGAACTTATCTGTGTGCAGGAGCTATCACTAACTCAAAAATCACTCTAAAAAAAGTCAATGCAAGCCATCTTAGCGCAGTTTTAGCAAAGCTAGAGCAAATGGGCTTTAGCTTTGATATTAATGAAGATAGTATTAGTATAAATCCTGCCAAAGAAATCAAGCCAGTTGAAATTTTAACTAGCGAATATCCAGGCTTTCCAACGGATATGCAAGCACAATTTATGGCTTTAGCTTTAAAAGCAAATGGCACAAGTATTATTGATGAGAGATTATTTGAAAATCGTTTTATGCATGTAAGTGAGCTTTTAAGAATGGGAGCTGATATAAGATTAAATGGGCATATTGCTACTATAAATGGTACTAAAGAGCTTTTAGGAGCTGATGTTATGGCTACTGATTTGCGTGCGTCTTCGGCTTTGATTTTAGCAGCTTTAGCAGCTAAAGGCACAAGCAAAATTCATAGAATTTATCATCTTGATAGAGGGTATGAAAATTTAGAAGAAAAATTTAAAAAACTAGGTGCAAGTATAAGAAGGCTTGAAGAATGAGAGATATTTTTGCAACTTTAGATTTTTTAAAAGAACAAATCAAAGCAAAAAATGAATTTCAAAGAGTAAATTTGACGCAAGCTTTGGGGTGTATTTTATATGAAGATGTTTCTGTGAAAAAAAACCTACCAGCTTTTGATAATTCAGCCCTAGATGGTTATGCATTAAATTATACACATAAGAATGAATTGCTAGAAATAAAAGGAAGCATTTTAGCAGGCGATAAAAATGATTATATTATAGAAAAAAATGAATGCTATAAAATCATGACAGGAGCTAAAATTCCTCAAAATGCAAATACCATTTTAATGTTTGAAGAAGCTTTGCTTGAAGATGAAAAGCTCAATGCTAAAAACGCTAAAGAAAACAATGCCATCCGTTTTAAAGGCGAGGAAGCAAAGCTTGGAGAGCTTTTGTTTAAAAAGGGGCAAAAAATCACCTCAGGTATGATAGCTATGCTTGCTGCTCAAGGAATTTATGAGCTAAAAGTAGTTAAGAAAATGCGTATTGGGATTTTTTCAAGTGGAGATGAGCTTGTAGAACCTTGGGAAAATGCTAATGAATATAGCATATATAATGCAAATGCTTTTGGTATTTATGCTATTTTGCAAGATTATGCTGATGTTGAGTATTTAGGACTTATAAAAGATGATTTAAATGCATATAAAAAGCTTTTAGAAAATAAAGAATTTGATATGCTTATAAGCAGTGGTGGAGCTAGCGTGGGTGAGGCTGATTTTATCAAACAAGCTTTGCTTGAGTGTGATTTTAGCCCTATTTTTGAAAAAGTAAATGCTAAACTTTGCAAGCATGTAAAACTTTTTAGCAAAAGCGATATGCTTTTTCTAGCCCTACCAGGAAATCCTTTGGCCTCTTTAGTTTCAACACATATTTTTGCAAAAAATATACTCAATTTACTTTATGGTAAAGAACTTTTGGAATTTGATAAAGCAAGATTAACTAAAGATTTAAATTTCAAAGGCCAAAGAAATGATTTTGCTTTTGGAAAATTAGTCGATAGATATTTTAAACCAAGTGAAGCTAAATTTGGCTCAGGTATGCTAAAACCTTTATGTGAAAACACGCATATTTTAATCACGCAAATAGATGACACAAAATTAGCAAAAGATCAAGAAGTTAAAGTTTTAAAAATTTAATAGGGTATTACACTACCCTATTTTGAATGATTAACTTCTTGCTTTATCTAAGGTTTTAAAAAGATTATTTAAGATATTTTCTTCGTTTTTTTGGTATTTGCTTTGGCGTAATTTCTCCCAAGCATATACACTATAATCTTTAGAAATTGAACCTATATTTAAATCTGTATTACTAAAAGCATTGTTGCTATCTTTTTTATACTCTTTTTCTTCTTTGTCTTTAAGTGCATTAAGTGTAGCTTGAAATTCATCTGAAGATGTGTTTTTTTCTTTGATTTTTGTCATATTATTTAGGGCTAGTGGACTATTTTTATCATTTACTTGCATGAGAACTCCTTTTAAAATTTAATAATCACAAGCAAAAAACATTCCTTAATTTTAAAAACTTGACAATAAAATAAAGTTTTGATAAAATCACACTCTACTTTCAAAATGCGGGAATAGCTCAGGGGTAGAGCACAACCTTGCCAAGGTTGGGGTCGCGAGTTCGAATCTCGTTTCCCGCTCCACTTCTTTTAACTAAAATCAAACTTTTTTAATGTATTATACGATTAATATATTTTTATAAAAGGTTACTGTATTGTTTTTTAAGCAAATCATTCTAGTTTTATTTTTCTATACTTTAAGTTTTGCTTCGAATTTTGATGAAGTAAAATTAGCTTTGATTAAAGAATTTAAGACAAATTATCCACAACTAGAAATCATTTCTTTAGATCTTAACACTCAATCAAGTTTACCTGCTGATTTTAATCAATACATTTTTTTAAAACTAGGTAATCATAATTTTGATAGAGCAGATGGTTTTGTAAAGGCTGAATTTAAAACTCCAGAGCAGTTTAAAAAAAATATATTTTTTAAGTATTTTTTAAAGGCAAAATTGGAAGTTTTACAAACCAAGCGCCCTATTGCGCGTAATGAAAATTTAAGTCCTGCTAGTTTTAAAATTTTAAAAATTCCTTTTGATAAAGCTCCCCAAGGTGTATTAAAAAAAGATGAAATCGCAAATTTAATAGCCAAAAGTAATATAAGAGAAAATATTATTTTAAAATATAATATGTTTAAAACCAAAACCCTTATACAAAGAAATGATTCTGTTTACGGGGTTATCAAAGATGGGGATTTAAGCATGATAATAGAATTAAAAGCCTTGCAAAGTGGGAATTTAAACCAAAGAATTCGCCTTAAAAACAAAGATGGAAAAGTCGTGCATGGTAAAGTTATTAGTAAAAATTATGTGGAGCTAAAATGAAAAAAATTTTAGTAGGTATTAGCGGGGCTAGTTCTTGTGAACTTGGTTTTTTATTGTTAAAACATTTAAAAGAAAAAGGGCAAATTTATGCCATTGTGAGTAAAAATGCAAAAATAAGCTTTACAAAAGAAAATTCTCTTTTAGAAAATATAGACTTTTTGCAACACATAAAAGATAAATTTGAGCTTGAACATGTAAATTTTTTAGATAATGAAGATATTAGTCAATGCGTTGCAAGCGGATCTTTTGGCATAGAAACGACTTTTATCACACCTTGCTCGATTAATACTTTGGCAAAAATTGCTTGTGGTATAAATGATACTTTACTTACAAGAGCTGCAGGAGTGGCTTTAAAAGAACGTAAAAAACTCATACTTGGGGTAAGGGAAATGCCCTATTCTACTTTAAATTTAGAACAAATGGCTAAACTTTCTAGCTACGGAGTTATCATTGCTCCCCCTGTAATAGCAAGTTATGCTAAGATTGATAATTTGGAAAAATTATATGAATTTATCATAGGAAAATGGCTTGATCTAGCAAATATTGAGCATAATTTATACCAAAGGTGGCAATGATGGCTAGTTGTATATACCCAGGGACATTTGATCCTATCACTAATGGACATTTAGATGTGATCATTCGAGCTAGTAAGATGTTTGAAGAAGTAGTTGTTGCCATAGCTAAAAGTGAGAGTAAAAAGCCTATGTTTAGCTTAGAGCATAGAGAAAAAATGGTAAAAATTGCCACAAAAGACTTAAAAAATGTTAAAATTACAACTTTTGATAACTTACTAGTAGATCTTGCTAAAAATTTGCAAATAAATATCATTATAAGAGGCTTAAGAGCGGTGAGTGATTTTGAGTATGAATTACAACTTGGTTATGCAAATCACATGCTTTGGGAAGATTTTGAAACTATATATCTTATGCCAAATTTAAAAAATTCTTTTATTTCAAGCTCCATAGTAAGATCAATTTGTATGCATAATGGCGATGTGAGTAAGCTTGTGCCAAAAGAAATTATACCTTTATTAAAGGAGAGAGATTGTATATAGCTTTTGAAGGGGTTGATTGTGTGGGTAAAAGCACGCAAATAGAGCTTTTGAAAAAATATTTTCATAATGCATTTTTTACTAAAGAACCAGGTGGAAGTGAGCTTGGGGTGCATTTGAGAAAAATTTTATTAGAAAGTAAAATGCAATTTTCTAAAAAGGCTGAGCTTTTGCTTTTTTTAGCAGATAGAGCAAATTTAATCGACATGTATTTAGCGCATAATAAAAACAAACTTATCATTTCAGATCGTAGTTTTATTTCTAATATGGCTTATGCAAGATGTGATTTTGATCAAAATATTTTATTTGAGTTAAATTCTTTTGCCACAGGTGGAGTTTTTCCACAAAAGGTTGTGTTTTTGCATGGTTCTAAAGAGCTTATCGCACAAAGACTTTCTAAAAAAGATTTAGATAGTATTGAAAAAAGAGGGATTGAATATTTTTTAAATATACAAAAAGCTTTAGAAGAAACTTTAGAGTTTTTAAAAACTAAAATAGATATAAAAATTTTAAAATTAGATGCTTCTTTGAGTATTGAAAATTTACATGAAAAGATTAAGGAATTTATAGATGATTAATGCTTTAAAAGGAATGAAAGATTTACAAGATGACCAAGCTATTCTTTATGAAAAAGTAGTTAAAACTTGTGAAGAAGTGGCTAAAAACTATGGTTTTACTTTTATTAATTGTCCGCATTTAGAACTTACTAAGCTTTTTAAAAGAAGTGTTGGGGAAAGCTCTGATATAGTTGGTAAAGAAATGTATGAATTTGTTGATAAAGCAGGCAATGATGTGTGTTTGAGGCCTGAAGGGACAGCTGGAGTGGTAAGATCATACATAGAAGCTAAAATGGATAAGGCTCAAAGTGTTAAAAGATGGTTTTATCATGGCTCTATGTTTCGCTATGAAAGGCCACAAAAAGGAAGATTGCGTGAATTTCATCAATTTGGTGTAGAAAGCTTTGGTATAGCAAGTGTATATGAGGATGCGAGTATTATTTTAATGCTAAATGAAATTTTTAAACGCTTAGAAATTCACACAAGTTTGAAAATTAATTCTTTAGGCTGTAAAGAATGTATGGGTGTATATAAAGAAAAACTCATAGCTTTTTTAAATTCTAAAGAAGGTTTTTGTGAAGATTGCTTAAGAAGAAAAGACTTAAACCCTATTAGAGTGCTTGATTGTAAAAATGATCATTGTCAAAGTTTAATCGAAAATGCGCCAAAACTAAGTGAAAATTTATGCTCATGTTGTAAAAAAGATTATGAAAAATTGCAAAAACTTTTAAAAGAAAATGATGTTGAGTTTGAGTGTGATGAGAAATTAGTGCGCGGGCTTGATTATTATTCTAAAAGTGCATTTGAGTTTGTTAGCGATGAAATCGGTGCAAAGGCTGCTGTGGCAGGTGGTGGAAGATATGATAGACTGATTGAATACTTAGATGGTAAAAGTGGCTATGGCGTGGGTTTTGCTATGGGTATAGAAAGGATTATGGCTATTTTAGAGCAAAAACAAAGCGTAAAAGCTAGAGAAGGAATTTATCTTTGTGCTATGGATGAAGCTTATATAGATACTATTTTTAAATTAGCAAATACTTTAAGAAAAAAACATAAAGTGCATTTAAGTTATGAAGCAAAAAAACTTGCAAAGCATTTAAACCAAGCAGATAATGCTAATGCTAAAATCTTTTTGTGTATAGGCGAAGATGAAGTGCAAAAAGAAGAGATTTTTTATAAAAATTTAGAAAATAAAGATACTAAAAATATAAAATTATCAAATTTGGAGAATGAGTTATGATTGATTATGGTATTAATATTTGGGGTGCGAATAATTTTATTATCGAAAATGGCAAAGTATGTGTAAATCATGGTAAAAAACCTGCCATTATAGATATAGTAAATACTTTGCGTGATGATGGTTATAAGGGGCCATTATTGCTTCGTTTTCCTCATTTAATCCATAAGCAAATTGAGCAGATTTATGAAAAATTTTCTAAAGCAAAAAAAGAATTTAACTATAAAGGTTCTTTTAATGCTGTGTATCCTTTAAAAGTTAATCAATATCCAGGTTTTGTAAAAAATTTAGTCAATCTAGGCAAAGAATACAACTATGGTTTAGAAGCAGGAAGCAAGGCCGAGCTTTTACTAGCTATGGCTTATAATAATGAAAGCGCTCCTATAACAGTTAATGGCTTTAAAGATAAAGAACTCATAAATATGGGCTTTATAGCGTGTGAAATGGGTCATAATATCACTTTAACTATGGAAGGGCTTAATGAGCTTGAAGCAATGATTGAAATTGCTAAAAATCGTTTCAAGCCAAAGCCAAATATAGGCTTAAGGGTGCGTTTGCATTCAGCTGGAGTAGGAATTTGGGCAAAAAGTGGTGGTATAAATTCAAAATTTGGTTTAACATCTACTGAGCTTATTGAAGCAGTAAATCTTCTAAAAGCTAATAAGCTTTTAGATCAATTTACTATGATACATTTTCATTTAGGCTCACAAATTACTGAAATTCATCCTTTAAAAAAAGCTCTAAATGAAGCGGGCAATATCTACACTGAGCTTAGAAAAATGGGGGCAAAAAATTTAAAAGCTATTAATCTTGGTGGAGGTTTAGCGGTAGAATACTCTCAGTTTAAAAACGAAACAAGCAGAAATTACACCTTAAGTGAGTATGCAAACGATGTTGTGTTTATTTTAAAAAGCATTGCAGAGCAAAAAAAAGATTTAGAGCCTGATATTTTTATAGAAAGTGGGCGTTTTGTAGCGGCTAATCATGCTGTTTTAGTAGCGCCTGTTTTAGAGCTTTTTTCTCAAGAATACACAGAAAGCAAGCTTTTATTAAAAGATAAAAATCCAAAACTTATTGATGAACTTTATGATTTGTATAAAAACATTAAAGCCTCTAATGCACTTGAGTATTTACATGATAGTATTGATCATATGGAGAGTATTTTAACCTTGTTTGATTTGGGTTATGTAGATTTACAAGATCGCTCTAATAGTGAAATTTTAGTGCATTTGATTATGAGAAAAGCTATTTCTTTGGTGGGTGATCAAGCTGATTTATCAAGTTTACAAAATGAAGTACAAGAAAAATATTTAGTGAATTTTTCAGTATTTCAGTCTTTACCTGATTTTTGGGGTTTGGAGCAAAATTTCCCTATCATGCCACTTGATAGACTTAATAAAAAGCCAACTAGAAGTGCAAGTATATGGGATATAACTTGCGATAGTGATGGAGAAATTTCTTATTCTAAAGATAATCCTTTGTTTTTGCATGATATTGATGTAGAAGCTGAAGATTATTTTTTGGGATTTTTCCTAGTGGGAGCTTATCAAGAAGTCCTTGGTATGAAGCATAATCTTTTTACACATCCAACCGAAGCTTGTATAAGTATCAATGAAAAGGGTTTTGAAATAGAAAGCGTACTAGAGGCTCAATCTATTTTAGATACCTTAGAAGATCTTGACTATGATATTCATGCAATTATGGATAATATTAATGAAAAAATTTATGCTTCAAAACTTGTTAATGAAAATCAAAAAAAGCATATTTTGGGTGAAATTTATTTATTTTTAAATGATAATGGATATTTAAAAAGCATAGGTTCTAAATGAGTATTTTTAAACTAATCAAAGAAGATTTTTCTATGCCAAAGCAAAAAGATCCTGCATATAGATCTTGCGTGGAATTAGTTTTTAACTATCCTGGTGTTTGGGCTGTGGTAAATTATCGTTTTGCACATTTTTTTTACCAAAAAGGTTTTAAAAAAATAGCAAGAATGATTAGTGGAATTTCGCAGTTTTTTACCGGAGTTGATTTGCACCCTGGGGCGCATTTGGGTAGAAGGATATTTATAGATCATGCAAGTGGGGTTGTGATTGGTGAGACTTCTATTATAGGTGATGATGTTTTGATTTATCAAGGTGTTACTTTGGGTGGAACGAGTTTAGATAAAAATACCAAAAGACACCCCACTATAGAAGATGGCGTAGTAATAGGTTCTGGTGCTAAAATTTTAGGCAATATTACCATAGGTAAAAATGCAAAAATAGGCTCAAATGCAGTTGTATTAAAAGATGTTGAGGCAAATTTAACAGCTATTGGTATACCTGCTTATATTAAAGAACATGGCAAGATTGATTATGAAGAAAAAATCGCTAAATTAGAAGCAAGGCTTGCTATTTTAGAAGAAAAGCTAAATAAAGAGGATAAATGATAGCAATTACAGGTGGAGGTACAGGAGGGCATTTAGCTATAGCTAGATGTTTATTGCAAAGTGCAAGAAAACAAGGTTTAGAGTGTATTTACATAGGAAGTGAAAATGGCCAAGATAGACTTTGGTTTGAAAATGAAAATGGCTTTTATAAAAAATATTTTCTAAGCTCTCAAGGCGTTGTTAATAAAAAAGGCTTAGCTAAGGTTCAATCGTTTTTACATATTATAAAACTTGCAAGAAAAACAAAACAAATTTTAAAAGAACATAATATTAAAGCAGTTTTTAGCGTGGGTGGATATAGCAGTGCTCCAGGTGCTTTTGGTGCTTTAATGGCAAATATCCCACTTTTAATCCATGAGCAAAACTCAAAAATGGGAAGTTTAAATTCACTTTTAAAGCCTTTTTCTAAAGCTTTTTTTACTGCTTTTGATGATCAAATTAATAAAGCAAATACTTTCTTTTGCCCTTATCCTATTAGCGAGATTTTTTCTCAAAAAGCAAGAGTGAGAAAAGAATTAAAAAATATTATTTTTCTTGGTGGCTCTCAAGGGGCTAAATTTATAAACGATCTTGCTTTAGAAAATGCTTTATATTTTAAAGAAAAAGGTATAAATATCATTCATCAATGTGGTAAGAATGATTATGAAAGATGTAAAAAAGCTTATGAGGATTTAAATGTCAATGCAGATCTTTTTGACTTTGATAAAAACATTATAGATAAAATTTCTAAAGCAGATTTAGCTATATCAAGATCAGGTGCAAGTAGTCTTTTTGAGCTTAGTGCAAATTTACTTCCTTGTATTTTCATACCTTATCCCTATGCAGCTAAAAATCATCAGTATTTTAATGCTTTGTATTTAAAAGAGCGTAATTTATGTGAAATTTTAACCCAAGAAGAAAAACATCAATTTTTAAATTTGGTAGAAAATTTCTCACTAGAAGAAAAATCTTTAGCCTTACAAGAATTAAAAAGTGAAAATGGTGCAGATTTTATGATAGAAAAAGCAAAACAAATGGGGTTTATTTAAATAAAATACTCCCCAAACGCACCATATTTGAGCCACATTTTATAGCTAGTTCAAAATCCCCGCTCATACCCATGGAGCAAATTTTTGCCCCGTGTTTTTGTAAATTTTCATAGATTTTAAAAGTTTGCTCAAAACTTTCTTGAACTTTTTCCTCATCTATAGAGCCTATACACATAATGCCTACTAGATTTAATTTTTTACACTCTTCTTGTATTTGCAAATACTCTTCTATGGCCTTATTTTGCTCTATGCCACTTTTAGAACTTTCATTGGCAGTGTTAATTTCTAATAAAGTATCTAATTTATAATCAAGTCTTTTATCTACGGCTTTGGCGCTTTTTAAACCATTGCAAGATTGCCAAAGCAATGGGTTTTGTTTGATTAAAAGATTGATTTTATTACTTTGAAGATTGCCTATAAAATGCCATTTGATTTCTAAGTCTTGAAGTTTTTCTTTTTTTAAAGCTAAAGCTTGGACTTGATTTTCTCCAAACTCTACAACACCTTGCTTAAAAAGCTCTCGAATTTGTTCATCTTGAACATACTTGCTAGCTGCTACTAAACGCACATTTTGTTTTATGGTTTTTTCAAAAATACTTTCTAAATTCATCTTTTCCTACATCAATTCATATAATTTTTTACGCTCACTTGAGCTTCCTATGCCAAGTTGCATACGATATTTTGTGATAGTTCTACGCCCTAGTTGTACACTTGGGAATTCTTTTTGAGTAAGTTCAAGAATTTTCAAATCACTCAAAGGCTTTTTAGGATTTTCTTTTTTTATTAAATTACTAAGAAAATCTTTAATAGTTGCATTAGAAGTTTCACCATCATCCACTGCAGTGGTAAAGAAAGACTTTAAGGGTATTAAGCCTCTGTCACAACTTAAGTATTTATTTGCAATTGCTCTTGAGATGGTAGAAGCATTTCTTTCAAGATCTTGCGCTAAGTCTTTAAGCTGCATAGGTTTAATATCCCCGCCCATGAAAAAATCATATTGATATTCTATAATCATAAGCCCTAGTTTATAAAGGGTAGCTTTACGCATAGCTAATGCATCGATTAAATTTTTAGCATCTTTTAAATAAGCACTTAAAAACTCATGATCTAAACCATCTGCTTCAAAAGCAATTTCAGGGTAATAATCATCATTAATTTTAATTTTAATTTCACCATTTTCTTGATAAATAAATATATCAGGAATGATTTCCATACTCTCTTCAAAATATTCTAAAAAAGGCGGAATAGAGATTTTTTTAATTATCGCTATAGCCTTTTTATACAAAGGATCTTTGATAAAATCTTTTGCATTTTCTAAATTTAAAATCAACATTTTGCAAAACTCATAAAGCTCATCATCTAAGTCAAAATGCTCTAATGCAAAAATAAAAGCTTCTTGATTGTCTTTTGCCCCTACTCCAACGGGATCAAGGTATTTAAATCTTTGCCTGATTTTTTCTACTTCTAAAGGATCAAATTCACCTAAAATTTCCTCATCATATTCAAAATAACCTTCATGATTTAAACATTCTATGATTTTTTCAGCAATGGTTTGGGATTTTTTAGTAGGAAAAAATGGTGGTATGATTTGCTCGCTTAAAAGTTCATACACATTTTTTACTTCTAAGCTTTTTGTATCAATCATTTGCGTGGTGGTATTTTTACTAAAATATTCTTGATAATACTTGTTTTGATTGTTTGTAATACTTGAGTTTTCTTTGATCTCTATAAAAGGATTTTCTTTAGCAAATTCATCTAAGCTTTCTTTTAGATCTTCAATATTAGCTTGCAATATAGGAAGCCAAGATCTTAAGGTTTGTGATAGTTTTGCTTTTTGTGTTATAGAGGTTTTTTGTTTAAGCATTATTCAAGTCTAAACTCACTTCCAAGATAGTATTTTTTAACATCTTCATTATGCGCAATTTCATTAGCATTGCCACTAGCTAGCAACCTTCCGCTTCTAATCACATAAGCTCTATCGCAAATTGCTAGAGTTTCTCTTACATTATGATCAGTGATTAAAACACCTATATTCATAGCCTTTAAATCATTAATCAAGCTTTGAATTTCACTCACTGCGATAGGATCAACACCAGCAAATGGTTCATCTAAAAGTAAAAATTTAGGATCACACATAAGCGATCTTGCGATTTCGCAACGCCTTCTTTCACCCCCACTTAAACTCATACCTTTTCTGTGCCTAATAGGCTCTATGCTAAGTAATTCTAGCATTTGTTCTATCTTTTGTTCTAATAAATTTTTATCCTTATATATTACTTGGGCGGCTAAAAGTAAATTTTCTTCTACGCTTAAGTCTTTAAAAACACTACTTTCTTGAGGTAAATACCCAATGCCAAGCTTTGCTCTTTTATTAAGCGGTTCTTTTGTGATATCTTGTGAGTCTAAAAACACCTGCCCGCTTGTTGGTAAAATAAGCCCACATATCATATAAAAACTTGTAGTTTTTCCTGCCCCATTAGGCCCTAAAAGTCCAACAACTTCCCCACTTTGTACTTCTAGTGAAACATCGTGTATGATTTTAGTTTTTTTAATGATTTTTTCTAAATTTCTAGCCTCTAGCTTACTCATGTACTATATACTTTCTTTTACTTTCATAAGGAATGATTTGTAAAATTATATTAAAAATTTGATATTTATCTAAGTATTTTTTTAATTTTTCATCACCCCACTCTACCAAATGCAAACCCTCTTCAAAAAAATTTTCAATCAAACCATTTTTTAAAAGTCCATCAAAACCTTCTTGATAAATATCATAATGATACATTTTACCTTGTTGAAAATCATATTCTTGCATGATAGAAAATGTAGGAGAATTAAGTGTTTTTTCTATTCCAAGAAATTGAGCATAGTTTTGCACCAAAGTAGTTTTACCACTTGCTAAATCCCCTTGAAGTAAAATAACTCCGTTTTTAGGCAAAATTTCACAAAGCTTATAAAGCTCATTTTGACTTAAAATCATTTCTTTCATTGAATTTTTACCACATATTTTTCTTGCATAGCTTTTGGTATGCTTTTGGTTGTTGGTATGTCTAAGACTTTATAGATATTAGTATATTCTATAAATTTAATGCTTATTTCATCGCCAATTTTTACTTCTTTACTAGCTTTAACTACTTGATTGTTTATACTTACTACGCCACTTTTGCACATATCTTCTGAAATAGCACGACGCTTAGTAATATTAACTACATTTAAAAACTTATCTATTCTCATAAAAATATTTTATCAAAAAATACAAGAAAATGTTATAAAATGTCTAAATATTTTACATTATATTAAGCTAAATTCGTTAAATTTTAAAATTATTTTTACAAAGAGGAAAGACAATGAAAAAAGATATCAAAAAAGTGGTTTTAGCATATTCTGGTGGACTTGATACAAGTATAATTTTAAAATGGTTACAAGATGAGTATAAATGTGAAGTGGTAACTTTTACAGCAGATATTGGACAAGGTGAAGAGCTTGAGCCTGCTAGAAAAAAAGCACTTTCTTTGGGTGTAAAAGAAGAAAATATTTTTATTCAAGATTTAAAAGATGAATTTGTAAAAGATTATGTATTTCCTATGTTTAGAGCAAATGCTATTTACGAGGGAGAATATTTACTAGGTACAAGTATAGCAAGACCTTTGATAGCAAAAGCTTTAGTAGAAATAGCAAATAAAACAAAAGCAGATGCTATTAGTCATGGAGCAACTGGTAAAGGAAATGATCAAGTGCGTTTTGAATTAGGTGCTTTGGCGCTAAATCCAAATTTAGCCATCATTGCTCCTTGGAGAGAATGGGATTTAAATAGCCGTGAAAAACTCTTAGCTTATGCGCAAAAACATGGTATTGATATAGCTAAAAAACCAGGTAAATCACCTTATTCTATGGATGCAAATTTATTGCATATTTCTTATGAGGGTTTAGTACTTGAAGATCCTGCGGCTAAACCCGAAGCAGATATGTGGCGCTGGGTGAAAGATTTAAAAGAAACTCCAAATGAAAGTGAAGTAATAGAGCTTGAGTTTAGTAAAGGCGATTTATGTACTATTAATGGAGAAAAAATGTCCCCTGCGCAGCTTTTAGCAAAGCTAAATGAACTTGGCGCAAAACATGGTATAGGTCGTCTTGATATTGTCGAAAATCGCTATGTTGGTATGAAAAGTAGAGGTTGTTATGAAACCCCAGGTGGAAGCATACTTTTAAAAGCACATCGTGCTATAGAAAGTATCACTCTTGATAGAGAAGCAGCGCATTTAAAAGATGAATTAATGCCAAAATATGCAAGTTTGATTTATAATGGCTATTGGTTCTCACCTGAAAGATTAATGCTTCAAGCCTTAATTGATGAGTCACAAAAATATGTAAATGGTAAAGTTAAACTTGAATTATATAAAGGTAATGTAATGGTAATAGGTAGAGAAAGTGCGAATGATAGTTTATTTAGTGAGGCTTATTGTACTTTTGAAGAAGATGCTGTGTATGATCAAAAAGATGCAGCAGGTTTTATAAGATTAAATGCTTTAAGATTTATCATCGCAGGTAAAAATGGAAGAAAATTTTAAAAAAGGAAAACAATGAAAGTATTATTGATTAAAGATGTAAAAAGTTTAGGAAAAGCAGGAGAAGTTAAAGAAGTAAAAGATGGATATGGACAAAATTTTTTAATTGCTAAAGGTTTTGCTAAAGCTGCTACACATGAAGTTTTAAAACAGTATGAAGCAGAGCAAAAGAAAAAGGCAGAAAATTTAAGATTTGAGCTTGCAAATTTGGAAAAATTAAAAGAAGAATTATCTAAAATCACTATTTGCATAGCTAAGCCTGTAGGAGCTAATGGAAGCTTGTTTGGCGGGGTTACTAAAGATGAAATCGCTCATGCACTAAAGGATCAAAAAGGCATAGAGCTTGATAAAAAAAGCTTAGAATGTGATACTATAAAAGAACTTGGTGTGCATGAAATTTCAGCAAAATTAGGCCATGCAATTCATGCTGTGTTTAAGCTAGAAGTTAAAGGAGAATAATGTTTCACGCAACTACAATTTTAGCTTATAAAGGTAAAAATAAGTCTGTAATTGGTGGAGATGGACAAGTAAGTTTTGGAAACACTGTTTTAAAAAACAATGCGGTTAAAATTAGAAAATTAAACAATGGGAAAGTATTGGCAGGCTTTGCAGGAAGCACTGCTGATGCTTTTAATCTTTTTGATATGTTTGAAAAACTACTTTCTAGTTCTAAGGGTGATTTATTAAAAGCTGCAATAGATTTTTCAAAAGAATGGCGTAAGGATAAATATCTAAGAAAACTTGAAGCAATGATGCTAGTATTAGATAGAAATCATATATTCTTACTTTCAGGAACTGGAGATGTAGTTGAGCCTGAAGATGGCGCTATAGCTGCTATTGGTAGTGGAGGCAACTATGCACTTTCTGCTGCAAGAGCTTTAGCTAAACACTCAAGTTTAGATGAGGAAGTATTAGTTAAAGAAAGCTTGCAAATTGCTGGTGAAATTTGCATTTATACAAATACAAATATTAAAACTTATGTAATTGAGGATGATAAATGAATTTAACTCCAAAAGAGATTGTAAAATTTTTAGATGATTATGTAATTGGGCAAAAAAATGCCAAAAAAATCATAGCAATTGCTTTAAGAAATCGTTATAGAAGAATGCAGCTTAGCCCTGAACTTCAAGATGATATCATGCCAAAAAATATTTTAATGATAGGATCAACTGGGGTTGGTAAAACAGAGATTGCAAGACGCCTTGCTAAGATGATGGGACTTCCTTTTGTAAAAGTTGAAGCAAGTAAATATACTGAAGTTGGTTTTGTTGGGCGTGATGTAGAAAGCATGGTTAGAGATTTAGCTAATGCTGCTTTAAATTTAGTAAAAAATGAAGAAAAAGAAAAAAACAAAGAAAAGATTAATGAATTTATAGAAAATAAGATTTTAGAAAAACTTTTACCACCTTTACCAAAGGGTGTTAGTGAAGAAAAACAAGAAGAGTATCAAAATTCTTTAGAAAAAATGCGCGTGAAATTAAAAGCTGGTGATTTAGATGATAGCACAATAGAAGTTGAAATTTCACAAAGTGTATTTGATACTAATCCAAATTTACCACCTGAAATGGGTGCTATGCAAGATATAGTAAAAGTTATTGGTGTGGGTAATAAAAAAGTTAAAAAAGAAATGAAGGTAAAAGATGCAAGAATAGCTTTAGCTCAAGAAGCAAGTGAGAAAATTCTTGATATGGAAAGTATTAAAGGCGAGGCTTTAAGAAGAGCTGAAAATGAAGGGATTATTTTTATCGATGAGATAGATAAAGTAGCAGTTTCAAGCTCAAATTCAAACCGCCAAGATCCAAGCAAAGAAGGAGTGCAAAGAGATTTGCTTCCTATAGTTGAAGGTAGCACTATACAAACTAAATTTGGTCCTTTAAAAACTGATCATATTTTATTTATTGCAGCAGGTGCTTTTCATCTAAGCAAACCAAGTGATTTAATCCCTGAACTTCAAGGGCGTTTTCCTTTAAGAGTTGAGCTTGATTCGCTAGATGAGGATGCCTTATATGCTATTTTAACAAGACCTAAAAATTCATTACTAACACAATACATTGAGCTTTTAAAAACTGAAAATGTAGAGCTTGTTTTTGAAGATGAGGCTATTAGAGAAATAGCAAAAATAGCAAGCAAGGCTAATGAAGAAATGCAAGATATTGGTGCAAGACGCTTACATACAGTAGTGGAAAAACTTTTAGAGGATATTAGTTTTGAAGCGGATGAATATGCAGGTAAAGTATATAAAATAGATGATTTTAAAGTGCAAGTTAAACTTGGAGATATCATAGAAAATAAAGATTTAGCTAGGTATATCTTGTGAAAAGTGGCTTTATAAGCATAGTGGGTAGAACTAATGCGGGAAAAAGTTCTATCCTAAATTCTTTATTAGAAGAAAAAGTGGCTATGGTTTCTCATAAGCAAAATGCCACAAGAAGAAAGATCAATGCGATTATAATGCATGAAAATCATCAGCTTATTTTTATAGATACACCAGGTTTGCATGCAAGCTCTAAGGCTATGAATCAGCTTATGATTGATTTGGCGATTAAAAGCATTGCAGATTGTGATGTGATTTTATTTGTAGCTAGTATTTATGATGATATTAAAGATTATGAAAATTTTTTAAGTTTAAACCCTAAAGTACCGCATATTGTATTAATCAATAAGGTTGATTTAGTAAAAAAAGAAGTTTTGCTTAAAAAATTAAGCGAGTATTCTCAGTTTAGCTCACATTTTAGTGCTATTATCCCCTATTCTGCAAAGCAAAAATTTTATAAAAAAATTCTTTTAGATGAGATGATTAAGTATTTGCCTGAACATCCGTATTATTTTGATCCTGAGTTTATTACTACAACAAATGAAAAGGACATTTATAGAGATTTTATCTTAGAAGCTATATATGAAAATTTAAGTGATGAAATTCCTTATAGTACTGAAGTCAAAATAGAAAAAATCAAAGAACTAGAGCAAATTTATTATATCAATGCCACTATCATTACAGATAGTAATTCTCACAAAGGAATGATACTAGGTAAAGATGGTACTACAATTAAGCGTATAGGTAAAGAAGCTAGGGTTAAAATAGAAAAATTAGCACAAAAAAAGGTAATGCTAAAATTATTCGTTCAACTTGAGAAAAATTGGCACAAAAACGAGCAAAACCTTAAGAAAATCCTTTATGATGAGTAAGAAAACAATTCTAAAAGATTTTCTTGCTTATGAAAAGCTTTTATATATTAAATTTGCAAATCCTATTAGTGAAGATGAAATTTTAAAAAAGAGTTTTGAAGAGCTTGGTCTTAAAGATGATTTTTCTTATAAGTTAAAGTATTTTCAAGATAAATCTTTTACTCAAGTATTTTTGTGCAAATATGAAGATATTCTAGATATTGATTATATAATCCCAGAACCCTTACTTTTTGAAGTGTATTTTAAAAATAATACAAATGGTGAAAATCTTGCATTATTGTTTAAGGAAAAATACATAGTTTTAGTGGAGTATTTGGGGTGTGATTTTCAAAATTGTAAAGTTATACCATTAAATGTTTATGGTAAAATATATGAAGAAAAATTAAAAAATACCTATAAGCACATTATAAGCATAGATGATACTCAAAATCTTAGCGGTTTTGATAAATTTAATAGTAATATTTTTTATCAAAAATTGTTAAAAAAATGCGATCAAGTCAAGATTAATTTTACCAACAAAGAAAAAATAAATCATTTGAAATCTTTTAGTTTTAAGATTTTATTGGCTTTTGTTTGTGGAGTTTTGCTAGCTTTAGCTTATCCCTTGTATTTATATACACAAAAATCATTTTATGAAAATGAGAAAACAAAATATGAAAATTTAATAAAAAAGCAAGATGATATTTTAGAACAGGTAAAAATAAATCAAAAGCAAAATCATGAGTTTAAAAAACTACAAGAAGAAAATGAGTTAAAGGTTGATTTATTGCAAAAATTTTATGCAAATACACTTTGTTATAAAGATTTTTA
The DNA here is from genome assembly GCF_001017575.1 of Campylobacter lari. Lineage (NCBI taxonomy): Bacteria > Pseudomonadati > Campylobacterota > Epsilonproteobacteria > Campylobacterales > Campylobacteraceae > Campylobacter > Campylobacter lari. The sequence continues at coordinate 786,329 of NZ_CP011372.1, forward strand.
TGATTTTTTAAAAGTTTTAAATTTTCATCAAGCTCATATAGAGGCTTTGCATGTTAAAAATAATGATTTTATTATAGAGCTTAAAAATGACTATGAATTTTATGAAGATTTTAAAAAGCATCATTTTGTATTAAAAAATAAAGAAGTTAATAATGGAAAAATCACTCTTGTTTTTGAAAAATCTTTATAAAAATTTAGAAAATATCTTTGCTAAGTTATCTGATCGTGAATTTACACTAGCTTTGATAGTTGCCTTTGTCTTTGGTTTTTTCATGGTTTATATGGGTGTTTTTGACTATTTTGAAAAACAAATGAAGTTATCAAAAGATGAACTATATGTTTTACAAACAAAATACGAGCAAAAACAAGAAATGATTTCTGATTTAAAAGAAGATGAAAATATATCTTATAATGATCGCTCGTTTTTAAGTATAAATAAAGATTATCAAAATATTTTAAAGGATATAGAAAAGAATCTTAATGGAGTGCAATCTTTGCAAATTCAAAGCTATAAAAATCAAGATGAATATTTTGCTTATTATGAATTAAAATTGAGTTTTGTTAGTGATTTTTATTTTTTAATGCAATTTTTACAAAAACTAGATCCTTATATAAAAGTTAAAAATTTAGAACTTGTAAAATATGAAAATAAATTAAAAATTACACTAAATCTTATTTTTGCTCTGGTATAAAAATAATTTTTTTGGTAGAATTTATCTAAACATGGCAAGCGATCGCTTCTTTTTGAAGAGGAAAGTCCGAGCTGCAATAAGACAAAGATTCCATCTAATGGATGGCTAGGGTAACCTAAGGGAAAGTGCAACAGAAAGAATACTACCATATTTTTATGGAAAAGGTGAAACGGTAGAGTAAGAGCCTACCAGTAGCTTTGGTAACAAAGCTAGCTATGTAAACCCAATCTGCAGCAAGAAGGGGTGGTTTTAGTCTTATAATATAACCCTTCGCTTGAGCTTGTTTGCAAAAACAAGTCTAGATAAATGATCGCTCTTGACAGAACTCGGCTTATCGCCATGTTTTACTTCATATAAGCAGAAGCTTTTTTGAGTTTTTGTAAATTAATAGCTACTTCATCTTGCTTTTTTTTCATGAAAGCTATTGCTTCATTGGTAAGCGCTAAAGCCTCATTGGGATAATCTTTAAAGTCAGGTTTTTCGATGAGTTTAACTATTTTTTCCACATCTTCAGTATATACAGCTAATTTAAACTCATCTATCCATTTTTTCTCGCTCATTTTTGATGTACTTCCCTCCAAGCTTCTAATAAGCCTTTTACTACATTTATTACTTCATCTACTCTAGCCTCATTATTTTCTATGTTTGCTAAAGAAAGAAGTTGTAATTCTCTAGTATATAAACCACTTAGATAATGTGCTACATCCCCGCCTTTTTCATAATCAAGACAGTTAATAAGCTCAACAAAAATAGCACTGGCTCTTTTTACATAATACACTCTTTCTTCAATATTTTCATTTTGTATGGCTATTTTTATTCTACTAGCAAAGCGTAGAATCCCTCCGTATAACATCTCTATAAGTTTTTCTTGAGATTCTACACCTGCTTGGCTTTGTGAATATGCATTGTAAACTGCACTATTTACCATTTAAATCCTTTCTTGTTTTAAGAATTTTGATTATTTGCTGCATTAATCATATTAGCAATAACGCTTGCCTGATTGTTTAATTTAGAAATAATACTATCATATGCTGCCCATGTTGACCACATAGTATCATATTTTGTATCAATAGAGCTTTTTGTATTTTCTATGGTTTCATTCAAATTCTTTGATTCTTTTGTTAAAGAAGCTTTATACCCACCAAAAGAACCTTCTGAACTCATCATCTCTCTCATGGTGTTTTTAAGCACACCAAAAGTTCCGGTTTCTTCTTTCCAATTTGAATACATAGTTTTAGGACTTAATCCAAATTGTTTTAAAAAGTCTTCTTTGCCTTGAATTTCCAAATCACTTCCTGAAGTTCCTTTAATTTTAAATTGAATTTTTTGGTCAGGACTTCCTTGATTGATAATTTCAAAACTGGCCTCTAAGCCTTCTAGACCAAAGCTATTAATATGATCAACTAAATTTTGAGCCATTTCTTCATCTGTGCTTCCCGTTAGCACAAAAGGATCGCCATTTTTTGTTTTGGTTAAATCTATGGTTTCTTCATTATAAATAATTTTAAATTCAGAGTCTTTAAAATCAATACCATTTGGGTTTTTGCTTGCAAATCCTCCAACCTTTTCTCCGCTTAAGTTTATATCTTCAAAACCATTACTTCCTACAAAAAATCTTTCGGCCATTTCTGGATCTTCACTAAATTTGGTATTAAATTTAGAAGAATCAAAAGTCATGGTTCCATTAGATATAGTAAGCCCATAATCAGCCAAAGATAAACTAACTTTAGATGATATTTTTGTCCCTTCCGAAGTCTCGCTATCTCCAACTGTAATTGTTCCATCAACTGTGATAGTTTGAAGTAAAATATTATTAATTTGAGATTTTATATTTGAGATTGCATTAACACCTACAAAATTTCCTTTTGTCCCCGCATCAGGATCATATTTTGTAGCTGCTGTAAGATTTAACATCAAATCATTATAAGCAGTTGCTAAACTTTCTAAAGATTCAGCTATAGCAGCTGTATCTTGAGTTACATTAAAGCTTATTTCACCTTTTTGTTTAAGCTCTAAAGTAGTATCTGGGCTTATATCTGTGATAGTGTTAGTTGGTCTAGTCATTTGAACGCCATCTACACTAAAGATAGCATCCATGCCTTTTTGGATATGATTTTTATTATCTTTAGAAACATTATAACCTTGTGGCGTACTAGTATCTAAGTTAATTCCAAATTTTTCACTTAATAATTTTGTAGCTTTGTCATCTCTAGTATAATTTGCCTTGTCAATATTACCATCTTCATCTACAGCATAACCTCCATCAAAAATTCCAAGCTCAGCCCCATTGGTTGTTTTGAAAGTTGCTCCTGTATCTGTTAATTCTAATTTAACCTTACCATTAGTCTTTTTACTAATTTGTTCAGCTAAGCTATCATATGTGGTATTTTCATCGATATCTATGGTATACCTATCATAAGTATCGCCGTTTTTAACTACAAAAGTTAAAGAAGTTTTTTCACCAGAGGCTAATAATTTATCAGAGGTACTACCAGTAATTTTTCCACCGATTTGAGTTTTATCGCTATTTCCATTTTCTCTAAAACCAAACAAACCACCAGCGCTAATACTATTTTTATCAAGCTCCCATCCCATACCCTTTAAGAGATCTTCATCACCTGAAAAAGAAATATTGTTTTGCGTTCCAGTATCTTTACTTTGTACTACTAAACGATATGGGTTTTCTTTATCTCCAGTATTAACTATTTTAGCTTCTACCTTACCCCCTGTAGCAGAGTTGATTTTTTCAGCAAGTTGAGCTACTGTAGTGCTTTGATCAATTTCTATTTTATATTCTTTTCCATCTTGTGTGATTGTAAAAGATTTAGTGCCACTTAGACCTAAATTTTGAAGTACTGATGAAGTTTTATCTCTGAAACCATTACTTTGATATACATCTTTTTGAGCAAGTTGATCCACAATAACTTTCATATTGGTAAGATTAGATAAAGATCCTACGGTTAAACTCGCAGCAGCACTATCCCCGCTTACACTGGGAGATACTTTCTTTTGATTAAACTGCGAAGCATCTCCTAGACTATTTACAGCCGTTTGAAATGCAAGTAGTTTAGCTTCAAGCTCTGCTAAATCTTTTTGTCTTAATCCATTAGTTTCAAGTTGCGAATTATAAAATTTTAAATTCGCATTCATCTCCGCTTCTTTAAGTTTATTAAGCGTATCACTTGTTAAAACACCAGAACCTATCCCTAAACTACCTAAACTACCTACTGCCATAATTAGCTCTCCTTATCAAAAATAGTACCAATAACACCTTTAAAATGTTCTATTAATTTCATTGCTTCTTCACTAGGAATTTTACGTATAAGTTTTCCCGTGTCTTTTTCAGTTACGTTTATATACATTTCATTGATTTTGTCGTTAAATGCAAAACGTACATTTGTTCCTAGTGTTTCCATTTGATTATTAAGCTTTTCTGTCACGTTTTTTAGTTTTTCATTTAAATTCTCATCTTGATCATTTAAATTAACTTGTTGTTGCTTATTCTCTTGAGGTGCTTTTTCAACGCTTTTTGTGTTAAAATGAGCTACATTTGCATCTCTTTGAATATTATTGCTAATGTCCATTTTAAACTCCTTTTTAAAAGACTTTAAAATACTCTATCGACATAATTTAAAAAAACTTAATATTTAGATTAAAAATCTATATTTTCTTACAAGCAAAAAGTGTTCTCAAAAAGTTTAAAATTAGAAAATTTCAAACTTTTTGAATAATTTTTCATCATTTGGAAGTAAATTTTTAGCAATAAGTCTATCTATAACTTCTTTGGAGCAATTTGTCATTAAAGGCCATTCTTTATGATAATCTTCTAATGATCCTTTATTTGTTGCATCAATCGCAACGCAATCTTTTTTGATAAATATATCTCTTTTTGCATCGATATTATTTACCACACGCCAAACTAGCATATAAGGATTTTCTAAAATAGCATCTGTATCTAAGAAAACCAAGATTCTAAAATGCTTTTTACAAGTTTGTAATCTTTCAAAAACTTGAGTTATTTTTTCTTTTTTATCAATCAAAATCACACAAATTGGAGCAAAGGTTTGGGTGTAAAATTGCTTTAATTTTAAAATACTTTGATCTTTTTCTTTAAAAAGTGAGAGTAAAGCCTCATCACTTAGAATTTCAAGTTCAACTTTTTTCTCATCACCACACGCATCAAGCCCCGCTTTACCACCATAACAATAAGTGTTTGAGGCATGATCGAGTTGATCACAAATTCCTTCACTAATAAGTAATTTTTCTTCATCAAAGCGATTGAGTATATAAGGTATGAGTTTGTCATAATTTTTCAAACAAGGTGCATTTTCATCAACAAAAATAGCATGTTTTACAAAACTCATTTGCCCTACTCCCCAAAAAGTATGCATAACTTGTTTTGCATGAGCTGGGTATTTTACTTCTATTTTAGCCAAGATCAAATTATGAAAAACTCCGTTTTCAGGCATGTTGTAATCTATCAAATCTGGGGCATTTGTCTGAAGTAAAGGTAAAAAAACTCTTTCTGTGCCAAGCCCCATGTATTTATCTTCTAAAGGTGGTTTTCCCACAACAGTAGCTTGATAAATCGCATTTTTTTTAGCAAAGATTTTTTCTACTTTTAAAATAGGACAAAGCTCAACCGGAGTGTAAAAACCCGTATGATCTCCAAAAGGTCCCTCAGGTGCGAATTCATTTGGATCTACAAAGCCCTCAATCACAAAGTCACTATCATAAGGCACATAAAGATGATTGCTTTTGCATTTTGCCAAAATGGCAGGTTTTTTCTTGATAAAGCCATAAAGTAAAAGTTCAAAAATTCCTTTTGGTAAAGGTGCTTGAGCACACCAAATATATAAAGGATCTCCACCTATGGCTATGCTTACTGGCATTTTTTGATTTGCTTTTTTATACTCATGGAAAAAATGGCTCGCATCTTTATGAATTTGCCAATGCATAAGCAATGTTTTTTCATCAACCACTTGCAAACGATACATTCCAAGATTATTTTGTTTTCTATCTAAGCTTTGAGTGTAAACTTGCCCCATGGTAATAAAAGGCGCAGCGTCTTTTTCCCAAGTTTTTAAAATAGGTATATCATATAAAGAATTTAAACTTTTGTGGTTAAATTCTCCATCTTTTTTAATGCGTTTTGGTGGAATATTTTTTAAATCAAGTAAGGTTTTGAAAAAATTTAATTTTGCACCAAAGCTTTGTGGTATATGCATTTTAAGCAAAGAGTTAATTTCTTTAGCTACTTCCTCATAGTCTTTTTCAAATGCTAATTTTAAAGCTTTTTCATTACAAAAAGTATTTAAAAGGACAGGATAATCGTATTTTTTACCATTTTTTACTGCATTAGTAAAAAGTAAGGCTTTTGAATCTTCTTTTTTAACTTCTATATAAGCTAAATGTGCCATTTCAAGATCAATATCAACAGGCTCATGAATGGTTTTTAATAAATTATTTTTTTCTAAAAGCTCTACGAATTTTTGCATTTATATCATACTCTCTGCTTCTTTTAAAATTTCTTTTGCGCCTTTTGCTATCATTTCTTTAGCTAAAAGTTCGCCTGCATTAGTGTAATCTTGCTTATCAATCACTCTTTTTTCTTTGAGAATTTTACTTGCATCAGGTAAGCCTACTATGGCGCGAATTTCTATTTTTTCATCAATGATTTTTGCGTTAATTCCTATAGGTACTTGACAGCCACCTTCTAGAGTTTTTATAAAATCTCTTTCTACGTGGGTTTCTATAAAGGCATTTTCATCATTTAAACATTCAAGGTATTTTAAAATTTGTTTATCATCAATGCTTTCTATACCTAAGGCTCCTTGGGAGGCTGCGGGTATCATCTCATCAAGCTCAAAAGCCCTAATGTATTTTATTTCTTTATCCAAACCTAAGCGTTTAATACCAGCTAAAGCTAAAATAATAGCGTCAAATTCTTTGGCTTTAAGTTTTTCTAAGCGTGAGTTAATATTACCTCTTAGAGAAATGATGTTTAAATCAGGTCTTAACGCTAAAAGTTGCATTCTTCTTCTAAGACTTGTTGTACCTACTTTTGCACCTTTTGGGAGAGCATTTAAACTCTCATAATAATCACTTAAAAAAGCATCATTTACAACTTCTCTTTTTGAAATAGCAGCTAAAACCAAACCTTTTGGAAAAAAACTAGGAACATCTTTTAAGCTATGCACGGCTAAATGCGAATCACCTCTTAACATACTTTCTTCAAGTTCTTTTGTAAAAAGTCCTTTTCCACCTATTTTAGCCAAAGGTGAATCAAGTAAAACATCACCTTTTGTTTTAAAACCCTCTAAAGAAATTTCTAATTCAGAATGTGTTTGCGATAATTTATTTTTTATATGCTCACTTTGCCATAACGCAAGTTGGCTTTTTCTTGTTGCGATAATTAATTGCATTTTTTATGCTCCTGTATGATTTCTACATCTATGATTTCTTCTTCATTGTTTGTATGATGATGATATTTTCTTTTTTGTTTTGTAAAAAGTTTTAGTGCCATCATAAAAAATAAAAGCAAAATTCCTAAAAATGTACTTAAAATTCCTGGTATTAAAAGTAAAATTCCTACTATAGTTAAGGAAAATAATTTAATCATACCAAATAAATTCGTGTTAGTATTTTGCATAGTAATGAGATTTGTCCAAGTCTTTGCTAAAAACATTGCTCCTAAAAACATACTTGCAAAAACTATCATAAAAAAATTTAAAAAACCAAAAAAAGCTATAAATAAAATACTAGCAATCAATTCTAAAATCAAAAATGCACTTATATTTACTCTTGCTATCATAGAATTTTCTCTAAGTGTGAAATTACTTCTTGGGTTTTTAAAACTTGTTTTTCTAAGGTATTTCTATGGATTAACTCTACTTCATTATTTTCTAAGCCTTTGCCTATAACTAAAGCATAAGGAAAGCCCATTAATTCAAAATCGTTAATCTTTACACCAAAACGCTCATTTCTATCATCAAATAAAATTTCTTTATCTCTAAAATGAGTGTAAATTTGCTCAGCAAATTCCATAGCTTTTGTATCTTTTATATTAGAAACGATGATATCTAAAACAAAAGGAGCTAAAGTTTTATTCCAAATACAGCCTTTTTCATCATGGCTTGCTTCTATGGCAACCGCAACCAAACGACTAACACCCATACCATAACAACCCATAGTGAAAAATTGAGCTTTACCATTTTCATCTAAATAGCTTGCATTCATTGCTTTTGAGTATTTATTTCCAAGTTTAAAAATATGTCCTACTTCAATACCCTTGCTTTGCTTAAGCTTGTGCTGGCATTTTGGACAAAGATCATGCTCTTTAACCGCCGCAAGATCTTTAAAGCGTTCTTTGTTTAAATTTACAACATTGATTCCGACTAAATGATAATCTTTTTTATTTGCTCCAATAATCATATTTGTTTCATTTTCAAGCTCATGATCAATATAAAAATCAACTCCATTTAATCCTACAAAGCCGATAAATCCTGGCACTAAACCTGCTTTTTCTAATTCTTCTTCACTTGCATCAACTAATTCTAGTGCATTTGCTGCATTTAGTGCTTTAACTTCTTGTAATTCATCATCACCGCGTATAAAAAATACTACAATTTTTTCTTCATTTTCATAAATAGCTTTTTTAGCAATAGCTTTAATAGTATAGTAAGGATTAATTTTAAAAAATTCTGCTAATTCTTCTATAGTTTTTACATTTGGAGTGTGAAATTGTGTAGCAAAGTCAGCTTCTGGTCTTTCATCTTCGCAACTTTTTTTAGCTCTTTTTGCTGCTTCAATATTTGCAGCATAATCACAATGCTCACATAATAATATATCATCCTCGCCATTTTTAGCCAAAACCATAAATTCTTTTGAACCGCTTCCACCAATAGCCCCGCTATCAGCTTCAACAGCTCTAAATTCAAGTCCTAATCTTGTAAGAATTTTACTATAAGTTTCATGCATAAGATTAAATTCTTTGTCTAAATCAGCTTCATTAGCATGAAAACTATAACCATCTTTCATTAAAAATTCTCTACATCTTAAAAGTCCAAATCTAGGTCTAGCTTCATCTCTAAATTTAAGTCCTATTTGATATAAATGTAAAGGAAGTTGTTTGTAAGAATTTATTTTATTTCTTACTAAAGCCACCATAGCTTCTTCATGAGTTGGCCCTAAGACAAAATCATTTTCTTTTCTATCTTTAAAGCGTAAAAGCTCTTTGCCAAAAACGTTAAATCTCCCACTTTCTTTCCAAAGTTCAGCTGGAGTATTAAAACTTAAATTTACTTCTAAAGCTCCCGCTTTATCCATTTCTTCTTTGATGATATTTTTAATCTTATCTAAAACTCTTTTTCCTAAAGGCAAAAAATTATACAAACCACTTCCAATTTGTTCTACAAAGGCACCTTTAACTAAAAATATATGACTTGGTAAAGTAGCGTCTTTTGGATTTTCTTTTGTACTTATGGCATAAAATTTACTAAATTTCATGATTATTCTCCAAATTAAATTCACATTTATAAAGGTTTAAACCTTCCATATTTTCATTTTTTAAATCAAACACATAACGCATAGCATTAACTACTGAATCATTTTGCATAGTTCCACTTAGCTTTTTTAAATTTACACTAGGATGATGTAAAAAGGCATTCATTACTTGTCTTATAAGCTTTCTTGCTTCTTCATGGTTTGAGTGTTTTAAATATCCTTTATCTATAGCCTTTTGTAATTGTTCTTTGGCAATTTTATCAGCTTGTAAACGTAGTTGTTTCACTAAAGGCAGGGTTGCTAGTTTGCTTAGATGTTGAAAAAATTCATTTGTCATAGTTCCTACTATAGAATAAGCAATTTGGGCTTGGTGTTCTCTTAGAGTTAAATTTTTTCTTACAACTTCTTCTAAATCATCAACAGCATAGACTATATTTTTTTCATTTGCTTTTACATCAATATCCCTAGGCACCGCTATATCAAAAAAATATCTTTTATAATCTTTTTCTTCTAATAAATCATTAGTTATAATAGCATGCGGAGCATTTGTGGCGCTAAAAAATATCTCATATTGATTTAGCGCTTCTTTTAAATTTGCAATACTTTCACAACTTGCATTTTCACCCAAATCCTCACAAAGCTTTTGGGCATTTTGTATATCTCTATTTAATATCAATACTTTGGCCTTAGCATTTAATAAATGCTTACAGGCTAGTTCGCTCATTTCCCCTGCACCTACTACAACTGCAGTTTTATTTTCTAAATTTAGGAGTTCTTTGGCTTTTGCTACTGCTACTGAAGCAACTGAAATAGGATTTTTAGAAATTTCGGTTTGATTTCTAACATTTGCCGCACATTTAAAAGCATAATGCACTGCTCTAGTTAAATGCACACCACATCTTTGCTCTTGCAGAGCAAATTTATAAGCATCTTTTAATTGTCCAGCAATTTGTGTTTCACCAATAACCAAGCTATCAAGTGAGCTTGCCACAGAAAATAAATGATGGATAGCCCCACTATCTTCGTAAAAATCAGCCTTAGTGCTTAAATTTTCTTTATCAACTCCACAAAGCAAACTAAGCGTTCTTAAAATATGCTCATTAATGCTTTCAATATCCCCAACAAAAAGAAAAATTTCAACCCTATTACAAGTACTAAGCACTAAGCTTTCTAAAATTTTATTATTAGCATGAATTAGCTTTAACAACTCTCTTTTTTTATCTTCATTAGAAAAGGAAAGTTTTTCTCTAGTAGCAATATCTGTATTTTTATGTGTAAAACTGATACAATAATAATGCATTAAAATTCCCTTTCTATCATACTTTTAATAATATCTTCTAAATCTTTTATATTGTATTTTGCTATAGCTTTTAAAGCATTATTTGCATAAGTGTTTAGTTCTTGACCAACTTGATTAAAAATTTCATATCCTTGCATTTTATTTTTAATCCAAGCAAGCTCATCCACACTTAAATCTTTCTTGTAATAAGACTTAAGTATTTCTTGATCTTGTGGATTTAATTTTTCATACAAATACATATAAGCAAGAGTGGTTTTACCTTCTTTAAAATCATTCATAGCAGGTTTTCCCAAGGTTTGCTCATCACCTTTAATATCTAAAATATCATCTACAATTTGAAAAGCTAAACCCAAATTTTTACCATATTCTGCGAAATCATCTTCATTTAAATTAGCAAGTATAGCCCCACACCTTGCACTAGCTTCGATTAAAATGGCTGTTTTATTGTATATCATTTGCAAATAAGCGTTTTTATCGGTATTGAAAGTTTCGCTTAAATTTACATCCATTAATTCACCAACAGAAAGCATAACAACAGCATTAGAAATGATTTTTGCTAATTTTAAATCTATTAAAGAAAGCTCATAAAAGGCTTTTGAGTATAAGATATCTCCGAGCATGATAGCGTTTTTAGCTCCAAATTGTGCATTGATAGACTTTACTCCTCTTCTTAATTTTGCCTCATCAATCACATCATCATGCAATAAGCTTGCAGCATGAATTAACTCTATAATAGCACAGATTTTATAGCTAATATCACTTTCCCCAGCTATTTTTAAAAGTAGTTTTGAGCGTAATTTTTTACCACCTTGAAGTTTTGAACTCATGGTTAAAATAGGCTTGTAGTTTAATTCAGATAAAAATTCATGCATATATTGATCGATCTTTTGCACTATGCTTTCCTTAGTTTTCTTATAATTATATTTTATTAAATTTTACTTTAGTTTTGATTAAGAGAGGCTTTTCTAGGGTCTAAAAATTCTACTTCTAATCTTTTATCTTTATCTTCTATATACACAGTAAAAATAGCTTCACCTTTTTTAAAATCACTAAATTCAAGTATCAATCTTGCTCTATCTATATGAGGATTTTTATAATCAGGTACTAAGGTTTGATCTACCCAGTTTAAATTTCTTCTTAAAGACATCACAAATTGTCTAGGGTATTTTTTATATCTTGAATGAACAATGATATTAGTTTGATCAAATAAAGTCCATGAAAAGTCAAAATAATAAATCTCATCAGGATAGTCAATTTCTTTTATTTTTACACTTGCTTTTTCATCTTTACTTAAGGTAAATTTATAAGTATAATCAAAAAATACTTCAGCCTTTAAAAAATTAAGTATCAAAAATAAAGATAAAAATAAACGCAAAATCAACCCTCATGCCCTAAAATTTCAGCGCTTAATCCTATGTAAAAATCGTTTTTTCTCTCATCTATTAAGAGTGAATTTTCCATTTGAAATTGCGCCACATCGCTTTCATTTAAATTATTTTTTTCTAAAAGCTCTATCATAGCGATATGATCGGCTAATAATTTTTCTAAAACATTTTCTAATGCACCTAAATTTGCATATTTTATTGTTTCGATAAATTTTTCTTTAGGGCTTTTTGCAAACATTTCATCAAAAATATCCATTTTTTAACCTTTCATGTGAGTTTGAATTTTTTCTATTAAAGTAGTTTTATCGTTAGCTTCATCTAAATCTTTAATTTCTTTTTGCCAAGAAATATGTATGTAATTCATCTTAGCATTTTTAGCACAAAGTCTGTCTTTTAAGCTATCGCCTATAAAAATACTTTTTTCATATTTTGCTTCATCTGCGATTAATCTTAACATCATAGGATCAGGCTTAGCTTCTATACCATAACTAACACCTAATATTTTATCAAAATATGAAAGAATGTTTTGTTTTTTTAAAATAGGTACTAAACTTTCCTGAGGCGCATTAGTAGCTATAGCTAGATAACAATCATTTTTTTTACAAAAATCCAAAACCTCAAGCACACCATCAAAAAGCACCACGCTTTGATCATAATGCTTGATAAAATACTTCTCATAACCTTCTTTAAAACTAGTATGTGAGTAAATATCAACCCCGTAAAAAATCTTAGCATAATTTTGCCCAGGAGTGTTGATAGTATCTAAAATAAACTCTCTTTTCAAAGGTTCTAAATTTAAATCCGCTCTTATTTCATTTACCGCACATACTATAGCATTAGCACTATCTATAAGCGTGCCATCCATATCAAAAATCACATTTATCAATATTCATCCTTAAATTTAATTTTATGCTTGTCTTTTTTGTAACTTTGGTTATTTTTTAGCTTATATAAGGCATTGGCTTTTGAAGCCAAGGTTTTTTGATCTAAACTCTCATTTAAACACTCATTTACAAAAATCTCCAAAGCCTTAGTATAGGTAGAATCCAAAAACACTGCTTGAACTTTTTCAAAGGTTTTAGCATTTTTTTGCATTCTTTCTCTAAAAAGTGTTAAATCAAAATCTTCCCTTTTTAATGCACTTACAGCAGAATTAGTAAATTTTTCTAAAGCTCTTACGTATTTAACTCTTAAAGCTTTTTCATCATTTTTCATTCTGCTGCACTTGTATTGATTCTACATTGTAATGCTTCTTGTACTAAATTTCTAGCTATTGAAGCTTCAGCATCCACAATGTGTAAATGTTTATCAGTATGTGGGAAAATGATCTTAGCACCTGTACCACTTATTTTTAAAACCGTTTGTATGGGCTTATTAAAGTTAGAAAGCACTTGGTAAAGCATATCAAGTTTAGCTTCATTGCTTATGGTTATAATAGCAACTGAGCATTCTTCTATATTGGCTACCTTTAGTGTTTCTACTTGGGCTACATTTGCAAAAAATACATTTTCATTTCTACTACGTCCAAGCTCAACTAAATTTAAATCACTTTCTAAAACTAGATATGGAATACCTGTTTTTTTAATCTTTTGCACCACTTCTTGGCCTAATCTTGCATAACCAAAAATAATAAAATGATCTTTCATTTTTTGATCGCATAGATAAAATTTAGCCATATCATTTTGTTCACCTTCAGCTACATTGGCTATTTTTCTAAGATTATTTAAAATAAAAGGCGTCGCAACCATAGTGATAATAGAAACTATAATAAAAATTTGTGCTGTTTTTTCATCTAATAATGAATTAACTTGCATTAGTGAAAACACTGCTAGTGCAAATTCTCCAATTTGAGAAATACTTAAAGCAGTTTTCAAAGCTACTCTTTTTCTTGTATAAAGAGCTAAAAGTCCATAAATTACAATAAATTTTATTAATAATACCAAGCTTACAAAAACAAAAATCAAAAACCAATTTTCAAAAACTATGTGAAAATCAATTTGCAAACCAACACTAATAAAGAAAAATCCTAAAAGTAAATCTCTAAAAGGAACCAAATCTGCTTCTATTTTGTGTTTGTATTTAGTTTCAGCTATCAAAGCTCCGGCTATGAATGCCCCAAGTGAATATGAAAAACCAAAAGAATGTGCTAAAAAGCTTGCTCCTATAACTGTAAAAAGAATTGTAGCGATGAAAATTTCATTTGCATTAGTCTTAATGATAAATTTTAAAACATAAGTAAAAAGATACTTGCCTATAAAATAAAGCAAAACAAGTAAAATCACAGCACTAACTAGGGTTGTAAGTAAAAGCTTTGAAATATCAGCATTTTGAGAGCTAAATATATCAATCATTAATAATAGTGGTATTACAGCAATATCTTGAAAAAGCAAAATTCCCAAAGCTTTTCGGCCATATTCTTCATTGATATCACCACTATCATTAAGTATTTTTAAAACTATAGCAGTGGATGATAAAGCTAGCGCAAAACCTGCTATCATTGCTATATGGTTTGCTATACCTAAAATATAAGTTACAAGTAAAGTACAAACCAAACCGCAAGTTAGCATTTGCAAACTTCCATTTAAAAACACTTCTTTTTTCATTGCTAAAAGATGTTTAAATGAAAATTCAAGTCCTATGGTAAACATTAAAAAAACTATACCAAACTCAGCTACATGGATAATGATTTCATTAGTACTAAAACCATAAAATTCACGCACAAATAAACCTGTAGCTATATAGCCTATAATAGTTGGAATACCAAATTTTTTTAAAATTACATTTAAAATTACAGCAAAAGCAACTGCAACTAAAAAGACATTTAAAAACTCTTCCACTAATTAGCCTTTTTTATTCTATTATTTCATTTTTTCTAAAAAAATTAAATCAAAATTACTTCTGTGCTTAACTACTGCTCTTGATTTTGAAGGATTATCTCTTCTATCAAGTTCCAATCTTAGTTCTTCAATGGTATTTTCAAACTCATCAATTTTTGTTTTTAGCTTTAAAATCACATCAACACCAGCCAAATTAACTCCAAGATCTCTTGTTAAGCGTAAAATCATTTTGATTCTATCTATATCTTTTTGAGAATATAGTCTCATTTTCCCATCGGTTCTGCTTGGCTCAACTAAACCTTCTTTTTCGTATTGTCTTAGAGTTTGTGGGTGTATGCTTAAGACCTTTGCAACAACACTTATAAGATACACCGGTTCATCATAACTATGCTCCATTGCATACTCCTTTTAAGGTAATTTTTCTTCTAAAATTTTTACAAATTCAGGATCAAGACTATTAATATCAGGTATTTTTACATTTAAAATTAAATACATATCCCCATAAAGGTCTGTTTTTCTATTTTGTACTCCATAGCCTTTAAGTCTGATTTTTTGATTATTTTTAGAATTTGGCGGTATAGTGATTTTAACTTCTTTTCTTGGGGTATGTACGCTGATTTTATCTCCAAAGAGTGCTGTTTTTAGGCTAATTTCAACTTTTTTGTATAAATCATCATCTTCTCTTTCATATTCATCACTTTTTTCAAGCTCTACTTTTAAAATCAAATCTCCTTTTTGTCCTTGAAAGCTTTTTCCCTTACCTCGTATGCGTAGCTTTTCGCCATCTTTTATACCATGTGGAATTTTGATTTTAACTTGTTCATTATTGATATTTATGGTATGCTCACCACCTAAAATTCCTTTTTCAAAAGGAATTTTAACACTTGCTTGTAAGTCTAAATCCTCTTCAAAGCCGCCAAAGCCGCCAAAACCACTTCTAAAATTATTACTAGAGCTAAAACCTCTACCAAATCCTCCAAAACCCCCGCCAAAAATATTATTCAAAATATCATTAATATCAGCTCCGCCTGCATTTCTTGAAAAATCATGAAAACTTTGCCCACCAAACATAGAATCACCATATCTATCATATTGAGCTCTTTTTTTCTCATCGCTTAAAATCTCATAAGCGGCATTGATTTCTTTAAATTTTTCTTCAGCACCTGCTTCTTTATTGATATCTGGGTGATATTGTCTTGCTAATTTTCTATAAGCTTTTTTTATCTCATCTGCGCTAGCATTTTGCGAAACACCTAGTGTTTCATATAAACTATTACTCATTTATTATCCCTTATTTTTTATAAGATTATATCATAAACTTTAGTCTTAGTCAATCAACTTTTATAAGTTTTAAAACTAAAGGTTTTATTTACAATTGTGTAAAAATAAAATTTTATACTTGCATAAATTGATTTTACAAAGGATAATACATGAAAAAAACTATGATTCTTTCTTTGGCATTAGCAACTACTCTTTTTGGTGCTAGTATTGATTTTAAGCAAGCAGATGATAATGTAAAAAGATCTTTACCAACTGATAATCAAAATACTATACTTTCTTATCATGATTCTATACAAAAAGTTAAAAATTCAGTTGTCAATATCTCAACTTCCAAAACCGTTCAAAGTAATTCCTTTGGGATTGATGATTTTTTCAATGATCCTTATTTTAAACAATTTTTTGGTTTTGATTTTCCACAAGCTCCAAAAAGTAAAAAGAATAAAAAAGAAGTAGTAAGTTCACTTGGATCTGGTGTAATTATCTCAAGTGATGGCTATATTATAACAAACAATCATGTTATAGAAGGTGCTGAAAAAATCACTGTAAATTTGCCTGATTCAAGTACTGAATATAAAGCTAAATTAATCGGCGCTGATCCTAAAACAGATTTAGCGGTGATAAAAATAGAAGCAAAAAATTTACCTGCAGTTGTTTTTGCTGATTCGGATAAATTATTAGAAGGTGATGTAGTATTTGCTTTGGGTAATCCTTTTGGTGTTGGAAGCAGTGTTACAAGTGGGATTATTTCAGCCTTAAATAAAAATAATATAGGTTTAAATCAATATGAAAATTTCATTCAAACTGATGCTTCAATTAATCCTGGAAATTCAGGTGGAGCTTTAGTAGATAGCAGAGGAGCTTTAGTTGGAATTAATTCAGCTATACTTTCAAGAAGTGGTGGAAACAATGGTATAGGCTTTGCAATCCCTTCTAATATGGCAAAATCTATTGCGCAAAAACTCATTGAACATGGAAAAATAGAAAGAGGATATTTAGGTGTAGTTATAGGCGCTTTAACTCAAGATATTAAAAAAGCTTATACTAATCAAGAAGGTGCTTTAATAACAGAAGTTCAAAAAGACTCAGCAGCTTATAATGCAGGATTAAAAAGAGGCGATTTGATTATAAAAGTAGATAAGACTGTGATTAAAAGTCCTATGGATTTAAAAAATTATATAGGAAGTATTGATCCAAAACAAGCTATAGAAGTAACTTATGAAAGAGATAATAAAATCAAAACAGCTAAATTTATGCTAAAAACAGATGAAAAATCACTACAATATGAAAAAGGTTATATTGATGGTTTGAAATTAGTAGAGCTTGATTCTAAAAATAAACAACAATACCGCATACCTGAAAATATTAGTGGTATTTTAATCACTGAAGTTACTCCAAAATCAAAAGCAGAAAAAATAGGCTTTGAGCAAGGTGATATTATTATAGGTATTGATCAATATGAAGTTTCAAATTTTAAAGAATTATCTAAGGTTTTAGAATTAAATAAAGGCAAAGAATATGTTAAAATTTGGATTAATAGAGGCGGTATGGTTAGAGCTTTACTTTTTTAAGAAAGGAAAAAAATGACAAATATTTTAATGATAGAAGATGATTTAGAATTAGCAGAGATTATAGCTGAATATTTAGAGCAATTTGATATGAAAGTAGATATTGCTCATGAGCCTTATATAGGTCTTTCAAGACTTGCTTTAAATCCTTATGATTTAATCATTTTAGATTTAAGCTTGCCTGGGCTTGATGGACTTGAAGTGTGTGAAGAAATTCGTAAAAAATATGATACACCTATTATCATTTCAAGTGCAAGACATGATATTAGCGATAAGGTTGCTGCGCTTGATTTGGGTGCTGATGATTATTTACCAAAACCATATAATCCTCAAGAACTTCAAGCAAGAATTAAAAGTCATTTAAGAAGAATTTCAAACACCAAAACCGCTCAAACTCAAGTTAAAAAAGATCTTGTATATGATAAATACAAACATACTATCACTATGAAAGATCAAGAAATTAGCTTTACTAATGCTGAATTTGATATTTTGAGTTATTTGATTAAAAAAGAAGGTGGAGTGGTAAGCCGTGAAGAACTTGTGTATAATTGTAGCTCTATTAGTGAAGATTCTAGCAATAAAAGCATAGATGTAATCATTAGCAGAATCAGACAAAAAATCGGAGATGATCCTAAAACTCCAAAGTATATTCATTCAATCAGAGGCATAGGATATAAATTAACTCAATGAACAAATCATCGATTTTTTATACTATAACCTTTGTTTTCTTGCTTGCTAGTGTTAGTGTGATTTTGGCATTTTTATGGCTTATAAAATATGATCAGCAAAATTACACTAATGAGCTTAATGCGAAATATTCTTTTATAGCTAATGCAAGATTGTTGTATTTTAATCGTGTAATTAGTGAAAAAGAATTTTATGAGCAAACAAAAAATTACAAAATGATAGAACTAACCGCGCCATCTTCTATAAGAAAAATTATTTACAAGGCTGAAACTATAGCACGTGCTCAAACTAGCACGGGTGTAGTTGAAATTATTACTTTAGAAGATAATGTGTATTTAAAAATCATCTTTGATGGAAAACTTTATTTGTACAAAGATTTAGAATATCAAGGTTATCGTTATTTTGTGATTAAGCTTATTGCTAGTATAGTTGTAATGGTTTTATTGATTTTATATATTTTTATCATTAGAAAATTAAAACCACTTAGAGCTTTAAAAAGACAAATAGATAAATTTGGCGAAAATAAACTCAATGAAATTCAAAATGTCAGTAAAGGTAATGATGAAATTTCTCAAGTAGCAACAGCCTTTTATGAATCTATTTTAAGAATTCAAAAACTAAACACTTCAAGGCAGTTTTTCTTAAGAAATATTATGCATGAGTTAAAAACTCCTATCACTAAAGGTTTAATTACTTTAGAAATGCTTGAAGATAGCAAATATAAAGAAAGATTAGTAGGCGCTTTTAATCGTTTGGAAATTTTGATTAATGAATTTGCAGCCATTGAACAAATTACCTCAGGTGCTGGTTTGATTAATTTAAAAAAATACAATATCTTAGATCTTTTAGATGAAGCTAAAGATATAGCTATGAGTGATGACGAAAAGGTAAAAATTAGTATAAAAGAAAGTTTTAGTGTCAATGTGGATTTTAAACTCTTTACTACTGCGATGAAAAATATGATAGATAATGCGACAAAATACTCTGATGAAAATTGCGTTACCATAGAAATAACTAAAGATTATCTTTGTTTTAAAAACAAAGGAAAAGCCTTAGATAAAGACTTAAAATACTACACTCAAGCCTTTACGCAAGGCAAGAAAAATAAAGATAGTTTTGGACTTGGTTTATACATTGTTAAGACTATTTTAGATTCTCATAAACTTACGCTTTATTATGAATATAAAGATGGTATCAATCATTTTTATTTTAACGATATACAAAATATAATTTTAAACTAGGAAACTCATGCCCTTATCGCGTTTAAATGAAGAACAATACAAAGCTGCTAGTGCTCCTTTTGGACACAATCTAATCATAGCAAGTGCAGGCACGGGTAAAACTTCAACCATAGTTGCAAGAATAGCCTTTTTACTTCAAAATGGTATAAAGCCTGAAAAAATTATGCTTTTAACCTTTACAAACAAAGCTAGTAAGGAAATGATAGAAAGACTTGGTAAATATTTTGATAAAAGCATTACTTCAAAAATCACAGCAGGAACCTTTCATAGCACTGCTTATTCCCTACTTAAAGAGTTAAATCATGATATTATTTTAAAACCTGCAAGTGAGCTTAAAATTCTTTTACGTTCCATTTTTGAAAAACGTACTTTTCATCATCTAAGTGATACTAAACCTTATATGCCAAGTTATTTGTATGATGTGTATTCTTTATTTCAAAATACTAATGCAAATTTAGATGAATTTTATAATTGGTTTTGTCAAAATTATGATGAACAAGCTGTTTATGCTGAAATTTATGAGGATATTTTAAAAGAATACGAAGAAGAAAAAGCACGTTTTAATTATGTGGATTTTAATGATTTATTGATCAAATTAAAACATGTTTTAGCTTCACATCATTTTGAATTTGATGAGATTTTAGTAGATGAGTACCAAGATACTAATACTTTACAAGGTTCATTAATTGAT
The DNA here is from genome assembly GCF_001017575.1 of Campylobacter lari. NCBI lineage: Bacteria > Pseudomonadati > Campylobacterota > Epsilonproteobacteria > Campylobacterales > Campylobacteraceae > Campylobacter > Campylobacter lari. The sequence goes on from NZ_CP011372.1 coordinate 806,513, forward strand.
GCTTTTAAAAGTAAAAGTTTATTTTGTGTGGGTGATTATGATCAAAGTATCTATGCTTTTAATGGGGCTGATATTTCTATTATAGGAAGTTTTAAAGATAGATTTGTCGATGCAAATATTTTTACTTTAAATAAAAACTATCGTTCTAGTAAAAATATACTTGCACTAGCTAATAAAGTGATTTTAAACAATGAAAGATTATATCCTAAAGAATTAATTGTAACTAGGGAAGGAGATTTTAAAGCACCAAGTTTACTAACTTTCAATGAATTATTTGATCAATACTCTACCATAGCAAAAATAATCTTACAAAGCGGGGTTAATCTTGATGAAATTGCTGTTATTTTTAGAAACAATTCTAGTGCAGATGGAGTAGAAGTTGCCTTAAGAGAACTTGGTATAGCAAGCAAAAGAAAAGGTGGGGGAAGCTTTTTTGAAAGCTTGGAAGTTAAAAACTTTTGCTCTATGCTTGCAATCGTGCTTAATCCAAAAGATATCATGGCTTTTATACACTTGCTTGAATACACCAAAGGAGTTGGTGGGGTTTTAGCAAAAGATATTTTTGATGCTTTATTAAAACTGGGGCATTCTAGTTTGATTAAAGGCTTTTTAAATCCTGATAGTAGTGTGAGTTTAAAAAAATACAAAAAGCAAAGTTACCAACTAGGACTTTTTGATGATATTGAGGAGCTAGCCTTGCCTTCAAGGTTTAACTTAGAAAGTGAATTTAACACCCACCCTATTTTAAGCCTTCCTAAAATTAACGAGTTTTGTGCGAAAAATCTTGAAAAAATTTATCTTTTTATTAAAAAAGCAAGTGAGTGTAAAGTTTCAACTCAACTTGTAAATTTGATCTTAGAAAATGATTACTTTAAAGAAATTTGTGATATTTTAGCAACCAAAAGAGCGACTAATAAAAACTCCAATGTTGACTTAAATAAAAAAAGTGAAATTTTAGAAAAAATCAATGCAAAAATGTTTGTATTAAAAGAACTTGCTAAAAATTACAGTGATAATTATAAATATTATAATTTTCTTACTCTTGGCGCTAGTGAAATGAGTAGTGGTAGTGGGGTCAATCTTTTAAGCATACATGCTAGTAAGGGACTTGAGTTTGAGCTTGTATTTGTAATTGATCTTGCACAAGGAAGATTTCCTAATCAAAAACTCATGAGCATGGGTGGAAGTTTAGAAGAAGAAAGAAGACTTTTTTATGTAGCTGTAACTAGAGCTAAGGATACTTTATACTTAAGCTATGCAAAATATGACAAGATTAAAAAAAGCAATTATCAACCTTCATGTTTTCTAATCGAAGCAGGTATGTGCAAAGAAGAACAAAAATAAGACTTTATTAATCTTTTTATATTATGATTAATAAAAATCATTCAAGGAGAAAAAATGAATAGTGTATTATTCAAAGGAAATAAAGTAAATTTAAAAGGAAATAACATCCAAGTTGGCGATATGGCTCCAAATATCACCTTAAAAGCTAAAGATCTTTCAGGTGTTGAAATTGCTCCAAAAGACAAAACTCAAATTATTATTAGCGTACCAAGCCTTGATACTCCAGTATGTGCAACTGAAGCTAGAGAATTTAACAAAAAAGCAGCAGCAAGCGGTGTAGAAGTAATCGTAGTTAGCATGGACTTACCATTTGCTATGGGTCGTTTTTGCTCAACTGAAGGTATAGATAATTTAACTGTTGCAAGTGATTTTGTTTCTAAAGAATTTGGTGAAAAATATGGTGTTTTAATGGCTGATGGTCCACTTGAGGGAATTTTAGCTAGAGCAGTGTTTGTAGTTAAAGATGGTGTGGTTGCTTATAAAGAATTGGTAAATGAAGTAACAGAACTTCCAAATATGCAAGCTTTAGAAAGCTTCTTTGGTCAAAGTTGTGGATGTGGTGGTTGTGGTTGCCACTAAAATTTAAAAGCCTTTTATAGGCTTTTAAAACTTAAAAATATGGAAAATTTTCTTTCTCATTTTGAAATAGAAAAACAAGATCTCAAACTTATACAAGAGCACTTACAAATAATAAACATTGAAAAAGACTTTAAGGTCAATGATAAATGTTTAGGATTTATAAAAATTTTAAAAGGCGAACTTAGAGCTTTTATTCTAACTCCAAATGCAAAAGAAATAACACTTTTTCACCTTAAAGAAAATGATGAATGCGTTATTTGCTCTGAGTGTAATATGGATGGTATATCTTATGATGTTTTTATACAAAGTACCCAAAATACAAGTATAGCCATCATCCCCTCATCAATTTTTCAAATTTTAAAAGAAAAATACCCAAAAATTAATAATTATGTTTTAAGTTTAATTACCAAGCGTTTTAATACCTTAATCAAAGTTTTAGAACAAGCTTTATTTATGCCTTTATCTTCTAGAATTTGTGATTTTTTAAAAGAAAATGCTAGTAATAATACTTTAAAAATTACCCATGAAGCTTTAGCTAATCACTTAGGAAGCGCTAGAGAAGCTGTTTCAAGAATTTTAAAAGAATTAGAAAAAGAAGGTAAAATCAAACTTGAAAGATCTAAAATAATACTAATTTCTTTGTAACTTTATCACAGAAATACTTTTAAAATTTATTTATAATATCAACAAAAAGGAGAAATTATGAGTAAATTAGAAAGAGTGCTAAGAATAGCTTTAGCCATAGTGGCATTTTCTTTAGGAGTTTATTTTTCAACTTGGTGGGGATTATTGGGTTTAATTCCTTTATTAACAGGTATTTTTGCTGTTTGTCCTATAAGAGTGCTTAGTGGAAAACAAGCTTGTCCACTTGGGGTTTGCCCTATTTCTAAAAAGAAAAATTAGAATGATTTGCTAGTTTTTCTAGCTTTGGTGCGATGATAAATCTACAATAAGCTTGGCTGGGATTATTTTTAAAATATTTTTGATGATAATCCTCAGCCTTATAAAATTTTTCTAATTTTAAAACTTGTGTAATTATAGTTTTAGTGTAATATTTTTGTACTTTTTGTAAAAAATCACTAATGATTTTTAATTCCTCATTAGTTTGATAAAAAATAACTGATCTATATTGCATCCCCTCATCAGCACCTTGTTTATCTAGGCTTGTTGGATCATGCATTTTGAGAAAAATTTCTAAAATTTTTTCTAATGAAATTTGTTTTTCATCATAAATTATCTTAGCTACTTCTATATTTCCATCACCATTTATCACGCTTTCATAACTTGGATTTGGCTTACCACCACTATAACCTACTTCTGTATAAACTACGCCTTTAATTTCATCAAACACAGCTTGAGTACACCAAAAACAACCCGCACCTAAGATGATTTCTTTATTTGTCATTGTTTTCTAAATCCTCGTTTTCTTTTAAAACAAGTTGCATAAGATAAAGTTCTTCTCCATCTATGATTTTTAAATCTTTATCTTCGCATTTTGGGCACCAAAAGATATTATTTTCAAGCACTCCACTAAAATGGCATTTTTGACACTCAACTACTACTTCTTGAATATGCATAATAAATTTAGCATTCTTACACAAAGGACTATTTTCTTTAAAAGTTTCAAAGCTTCTTTGCAAAAGTGGAGGCTCAACCCCACTTAAGCGCCCTATTTTAACATGCACTTCTTCAATAATTTTTCCTTGAGCGTATTCTTCGCAAAGCTCTAGCAAAGATTCTGTAATACTTAACTCATGCATTAGCAAATTCTTGGTAAAAGTTCGCCTTTTGGAGCTTCTAAAATACGTTTTGCTCCATAAGCATTTTCTAAAACCACTCTTGCTTTTTCATTAGCTGTGATTTCACCTATAATGGCCGCATTAGCATTAAATTGTTTTAAAATTTCTAATGCTTTTTGCTTATCTTTTTTATCTACACAAATAATAAAAGTTCCTTCATTTGCAAGCTCATAAGGCTCATACCCAAAAAGCTCACAAACCCCTAAAACTTCATCACAAACTGGAATTTTTTCTTCATATATTAAAAGCTCTAAATTACTTAATTTAGCCCATTCATTTAAAACCGCACTAAGCCCACCGCGCGTAGCATCACGCATTGCTTTTATAGAAATATCTGCATTTAAAAGTGCTAAAACTTCATCTTTTAAACTTTTGCAATCACTTTGGATATTTGCCTCTAAATTATTTCTTTCAACCAAAACCGCACAACCATGAGCTCCAATATCCCTTGAAACTAATATACTACAACCACTTTTTAAGTCTTTGGTGTTGATTTTTTGTATATTTTTACCTATACATGAAGTGTTAATATATATCTCATCGCCTTTATTTTTAGGAACAACTTTAGTATCCCCGCAAACTAGTTTTACTCCTGCTTTATCGCATTCTTCTTTTATAGATTTTAGTATAATTTTTAACTTTTCTACCTCAAAACCCTCTTCTAAAATCAAAGCTAGTGATAAATATAGCGGTTTTGCTCCCACCATTAATACATCATTTACGCTACCACAAACTGCTAATTTTCCTATATTTATATCTTTTAAAAAGATAGGATTTAGTACAAAAGAATCGGTGCTAAAAGCCAAATCATCTAAAATAGCAGCGTCATTTGCTTCTTTTAAAACATCATTTTCAAAAATAGAAAAAATTTCACTTATCAAAGCATTCATTTCTTCGCCACCACCACCGTGGGCTAAAGTAATTTGTTTCATTTTATGCCTTATCTTGATAGTATTTATAATAAGCCGCACAAGCTCCTTCACTAGAAACCATACAGCTACCTATGGGATTTTTTGGAGTACAAGCTTTTGCAAATACCTTGCAATCATAAGGCTTAGCTAAGCCTCTTAAAATTTGACCACAAATACAAGCTTTGCTTTCATCTTTACTTTGCACTTTACAATCAAACACTTTGCTAGCATCTAAGTGTGCAAATTCATCTTTTAAACAAAGCCCACCATTTACAATCACTCCAAGACCTCTAAATTCAAAATCACAAGGTTTAAAGTATTTTTCCACCAAAGACTTAGCTTTTAAATTTCCCTCTTTGCTAACTACTCTGTGATATTCATTATAAACTTCAAAAGTATTTGCATTCATTTGCTCTACTATATTTAACACGCTAAGCATTATATCAACCGGTTCAAATCCACTTACTGCTATAGGTGTTTGGTATTTTTTAGCAATAGGTTCATAAATGTTTGATCCTGTGATGACACTTACATGAGAAGGTCCTAAAAAGGCGTCAATTTTTACATTTTCATCTTGCATGATAGCTTCTACTGCGGGTGGAACCAAAACATGATTGATATGAAAAAATAAATTTTTTAAATTTAAAGCCATGCTTTTTTCTATAATCACTCCACTCATAGGTGTAGTTGTCTCAAAACCTATGGCAAAAAAGATTATATTTTTTTCAGGGTTTTTTAAAGCTATATCTATCACATCCAAAGGTGTATAAAGCGCTCTAACATCAGCTCCTTTAGCTCTAAGGTCAATTAAGCTTTCATAACTTCCTGGCACTTTAAGCATATCGCCTAATACACAAAAGATAGTATTTGGCATACTTGCAAGCTTTAAAGCCACATCAATACGCTCTCTTGGCATAACACACACAGGACAGCCTGGGCCATGAACAAAATTAATTTCTTTGGGTAATAAATCAGGCAAACCAAATTTCATAATACTATGCGTATGTCCACCACAAATTTCCATGATATTAATAGGCTTAGTAATTTTAGAAGCAATAAGTTCTTTTAGGGCTAAAATTCTTTCTTTATCTCTAAAATCATTAATTAAATCCATTTTTTAGCCCCATATCGCCTTCATTTTCATCAATTTGTCCATTTTGCATTTTCTCTGCTATATCAGTATAAATTTTTAAACTCTCTTGCGCAGCTTGAGTGTCGATTTTTTCCATAGCAAAACCTACATGTATAAGCACATAATCACCTACTTTTAAAGGCTCACTTATTAAATCCAAACTTACTCTTCTTTTAACCCCTAAAGTTTCTACTATGGCTGAATTTAGCTCATCAATTTCTAAAATTTTAGAAGGTATAGAAAGACACATTAGTTAAGCTCCTTTTTCATTTTTAGATAATTTATCCAAAGATCAAATCCTGTTTTTGTTTTGCTATCTAAAATCATAATATCTATTTTAGGATTTAGCCTTTTAGCAGCCATAGAAGCTGCTTTAAAATCAAAGTCAAAATGCTGAGCTAAATCAGCTTTAGTAATGACTAATAAATCAGCCTTTCTAAACATCACTGGATATTTTTCTACCTTATCGCTACCTTCTGTTACTGAAAGTAAAACTACATTTAAATGCTCGCCCAAATCATAACTTGCAGGACATACTAAATTTCCTACATTTTCAACAAAAACTATATCAAGTTCGCTAAGTTTAAAATGATGTAAAGCTTCATGCACCATAAAAGCATCTAAATGACAAGTTTGTCCTGTGGTGATTTGATGAGCTAAGCCTCCTGCTTTAATAATGCGATTTGCATCATTGTTAGTTTCTAAATCCCCTTCAACCACGGCTATTTTTAAATCATCTTTTAAAGTTTTTATAGTTTCTTCTAAAAGCGTTGTTTTACCGCTTCCTGGAGAACTCATTAGATTAATACAAAGAGTATTATACTCATTAAAATGCTCTCTATTATGAGCTGCTTGATGATCATTTTTTGATAAAATTTTACTAATAACATTAATAGTTTTTTCATCTTTTAAAGCCGGATTTTCATGATGGTGATCATGATGATGTTCATGTCCATTAATAGAACAGCCGCAATCTTTACACATAATCTTTCCTTTATATTTTTATTTTATTGTATATAAAAAAGTATTAAAAAAATATGAGTTTTATTAAGTTTTTAAAGATAAATAATGTACAAGTTGTCCAAGTGCAATAGAACTATCATTGCAAGGAAATTGCAAAGAAGTTTTATAAGCAAATTTTTTTCGATCTAAAATTTCAAGTAAGGTTTTGTTTTGAAATACTCCGCCACACAAAAGCACTTCTTCTTTAAAATCTTTTGAATATTCTATAATTAAATTTGCAATGCCATTAAGCAAACCTGTGCTAATTTTAACCTTATCTTTATCTTCTAAAGCTTGTAAAAAAGCATTTTTAAAGTAAATTTCTTTTTCTTTGATATCAAATTTGTAACTATAATCAAGATTTTTATCATAATATTTTTCCATCAAAAGTCCAATTTGCGCTTCATAATCAAGCCTTTGTATATCAAAAGCAAAAGCGCCAAAAGCATCAATAATCCTACCAAGAGAACTTGTATATAAAGAGCTTTGAGTGTGAATTTTTTTAAGATTGTTTAATTTTACTTGAGAAAATTTAGCTAAAAACTCGCTAGCTTTGCTTTCTAAATTAAAATCAAAAATCAAAGCTAAAGCTAAATTTGCGATATTTTTAATATCTGCATTAATTAGTTTGAAATTTTTAAAATGATTTAGCCTTTCATAGCTTTTTAAACTCGCTCTAAAAATCTCCCCACCCCAAATTTTTCCATCATCCCCATAACCCGTTCCATCAAAAACAAAGGCCAAAACATCATTTTTGTAAATTTTGTGTTCAAATAAACAAGCACACAAATGTGCATAGTGATGTTGCACACGAAAATTTTTATAATCTCTAAATTCTTTTACATAGTTAAATTGTGGGTGTTTATCACTTAAAATATGATCAAAATTTAGTTTATAAGAGTTTTGAAAGAAAGTTAAAATTTTAAAAAATCTCTCTTGTATGTCTAAACTTTTCATATCGCCTATATAAGGAGAAATAAAAATTTGATTTTTAAAAAAACATGCAAATTCATTTTTTAGCTCACTTCCTAGAGCTAGAATATTTTCTTTTACATTAAAAATACCTGCTGTGTTGATATAAAGTGGGTTAAGGCCTCTTGAAGTCCTTAAAAACATTACTTCTTTATCAATAACTTGAGCAATACTATCATCGCTTGAATTGTGTATTGCTCTATCATAATCAAGATAAAAATCAAATACATCACTAAGTTGTTCTAAGAGTTTTGTTTCTTCATAAATAATGCTTTGTGAGCTTAAATTAGCACTTGTTGCAATGATAGGTTTTTTAAAATGCTCAAAAAGCATTAAATGTGTTCCCATATAAGCTAACATAATACCTATTTTATTAGTATCTGGCGCTAAGCTTTTATGGATATTTTTGCTATTTAAAATAACTATGGGTTTTAAATTTGAAGTTAAAAGTTTTGCCTCGGCCTCATTGATAAAAGCTAATTCCTGAGCCATTTTAAGATCTTTTACCATAATAGCAAAAGGCTTTTTAGGGCGATTTTTACGTATTCTAAGTTCATTTATAGCATTTTCATTTGTGCTATCACAAATTAAATGAAACCCACCCATACCTTTAAAAGCTATGATTTTACCTTCTTCTAAAAGCTTTGCAAGCAAGATAAAAGCTTTTTCATCTTTGGCTAAAATATTTTGATTTTTATCTTTTAAAAAGATAGTAATTTTACATTTTGGACATGAAAGTGGTTGAGCATGAAAGCGACGATTAGCGGGATCTTCATATTCACTTTGACAAAAAGAACACATTTTAAACTCATCCATAGTCGTATTAGCTCTATCATATGGGAGTTTTTTTATAATAGAAAATCTTGGTCCACAATTTGTGCAAGTGATGAAAGGGTATTTAAAACGTGGATTTTTCTCATCATAAAATTCATTATAGCAATCCCCACAAAGAGCAAAATCACTCAAAATCGGACTAAATTTTTCACTATCTTTTGAAGTACTTATGCTAAATTCATTATAAGTTTTTTGAAGTTTTTTATAAGAAAAATTAAAATCATCTATCCTAGCTAAAGGTGGTAAATTAGTAAAAAGTTTTTCTTTAAAAATTTCTAATTCAACATTGTTACACTCAAGGATTATAACAACACCTAAGCTATTATTATAAACTTCACCTTTTAAATTAAGCTCTTTAGCTATATTAAAAACAAAAGGACGAAAGCCAACGCCTTGCACTAGCCCTTTAATATGAATTTCATATCCAAAGTGGGACATCACTTAACTTAAAAAATGGTATGTGTTTAAATACATTTTTACTAAGGCTTTTGTGCTCAAACAAACTTCCACTAAGCACGGCACAATCAACTTGTTCTTTAGCCTTTAAATCATCAAATAAATCTCTTAAAAAATACGCCAAACTCTCAACAACACCTAAGGCTATGATTTGATTTTCTACTCCAGCAAGCTTAAAACTCATCACACTTCTTAGTGTTTTAGTATAATCAAATTCTTTTTGCTCATTAAGCTTAAAGTCTATCCTAACGCCTTTTGCCATTTTACTCTCATCCGCTAAAGCCAAAAGCGCTAATGCGGCACTTTGCACATCTTCATCAAGCTCTAAAATCATCCCTACCATGCCAAAAAGATTAAAAAAATTATTAGCCATATTTAGTTTTTTTCGTACTAGGGTAAATTCTTTTTCATAATTAGCTAATAATCTCTTAGCAACATCATCTTGACTTATAGCTTCATAAAACTCATCAAAGCTTTTTGGTAAATTTAGTTTTAAAAGATTGATTTCTTTATCGAGTAAAATAATATCATCATTTCTTTTACTAAGTTCTAAAAGCAAAGGCTTTTTTTCTTTAAAATCAGACAATATACAAGAAATTCTTGCAAAATTTTTATCTTCTTTTTGAAAAATCAAATTTTTAAACTCAGGTAAAATATAATCATAACCCCTGCAAACTACTAGCTCATTTTCGATTAAAGCCACTTCAAAATCATCCTCAAAATGTTCTAGCTTTTTAAAATTTAAAAACTTAATTCCTTCTTTTTCAAGCTCAAAACATAAGGCAAACAAGAAAAGATTATCGTATATTTTTATTTTAAAATACTCATGATTTAATTGATGATTTTGTCTAAAAATAGCATTAAATTTAAGTTTCATTAGAGGCTTTTCAACCCCTGCTAAGATTTTAAACTGCTCGTTATTACAAGAAAAAAATGCATTGATATGCTTTGGATCACTTGGCATTAAAAAATCATCTAATGCTTCATTAAAAATTTCAAAAGCATATATTCCTTTTGAGCTTTTAAAATATATTTTTTCTTTGTTTTTTAATTTTTCTAAGGCTTTTTTTAAATTATCGCAGAAATTTTCTTTAGTGATTTTTATAAAATCTTCTTCTATCTTAAACTCTTCTTCTACAAAAACACCCCATTCATTTTCTAAAAGCTCGCCATTAGTATAAGCATTTGCATTAAGTCTTGTTAAAAAGCTTCTTTTAGTGAAGTTTTTTTCTTTTTTTATAGGTGTAAAATCTTCTTCTATAACTTTTAAGTCGAATTTGTTTAAAAAAACACTGTGGCTGATATTTTCTAAATTAGAACAAAAGGCTTGAATTTCATCTTTTTCGCCTTTAACTTTAATAATGATTTTTTCATCTTTTTGCTCATAATTATACACATAATCTTTAGCATAATAAGCTAACAAATACTCAAAAATATCGTTTTTAGATTTATAATCAAAAGTAATTTCTAAAAGCAAGTTTAAAACCTTAAAATTAAATTTTTAAAGCATAAATATAACAATTTTAATTCTAAGGAAAGCTTAAACAAGCTATCTAAAATATAGATAGCTTGTTATTTCAGTAGTTAAATTCAGAACCGATAGCGATTTTTTGAATTTCTTTTTTATTTTCAAGTTTTAAAAGTGGAGCATTTTTATCCATACCTAAAACTTTTGCTTTTTTGCCATCAAGTAATAACGCAACACCTTCTGGTAAAGCATAAACAACTACTTTAGGATTAACAATCAAAAACTCTTCAAGTCTTTCTTCACGGCTTTCACCATTGTGTCCTACTGGTTTGCCTGAGATAAAATGTGGGTTGATTTGATGAGGGAAGATATTAAAAGTATTGAATGATTTTGGTTCAACTATAGGCATATCATTAGTTGTCATCATAGTTGCACCTGCTACGTTTGAGCCTGCTGACCAACCAACATAAGGCACACCTTCACTTACTCTTTTTGCAATGAGTTCTACTAGGTTATTATTATAAAGTTGATTTACAAGTTCAAAAGTATTTCCGCCTCCTACAAAAATCGCATCAGCACTTTTAACAATATCAACAGCATTACCCCTATGTACACTAATTATTTGAAGTCCTAAACTTTCTAAAGCTTTAGCAACTTGTGCTTCATATTGCTCATAAGTTTTTCTAACACCTGCATAAGGTATAAAAGCTACTTTTTTACCTTTTAAGTTGTTTTTTTCAACAAATTCTTTAAGCCAAGGTAAAGCATGATTTAAATATCCAGTATCTTTATAACCTGAACTTGAGAGCAACAAAGCTTTTTGTTTATCTTTTGGGAAATTAACTACATCATTGGCATTTAAAGCTACCCCGCTAAAAAGCATAGCAGCTAAACCAATAGCACCTACTTTCAATAAACTTCTTCTTTTCATTGTTTCTCCTTTAAAGAAATATTTAAAAACTATTTATTTTAATAAATAATTATTTAAAATAAAATAAATTTTTATTAATAAATAAAACTTTTTAAAAGAGCTTCACATGCTTTATAATCAGGCATTAATTTATATAAAAAATCATAAAATTCTTTTTGATGATGTGGATAAATTAAATGTGTAAGTTCATGCAAAATCACATATTCTATAGCTTTTATAGGCTTTTGCATAAGTTTTAAATTTAAGTTTATGTATGCTTTTTGATGATTGCAAGAACCCCATCTTGAAATCATTTCCTTAATACAAATTCTTTGCACCTTTCTTTCAAAAGCAAATTCCCATTTTTTTATATAAAACTCAAAAATCACTCTAGCACTACGCCTTAAGAAAAGATCTAAGGCTTTTTGATTTTTTGCAAAGATTTTACCTTTTTTAATAAATACTTTTTTATAATTTTCATCAAAGACTAACTTGTATTTTCTACCTAAAAAATATAGCTCATCACTTGCTATAACTACCCTTTTTAAAGAAAGTTCTTTTTCTTTGGCTCTAATCCAACTTTCATTTTTTTCTAAAAATCTTAAAACATCTCTTTGCTCATAATATAGCGGTATGCTAAGCTTGAAATTTAAATCTCTATCTATCCTAAGTCTTAGATATTTAAGTTTTTTCTTTTCAAAAGCAAAACAAAATTCTTTAAATTCTAAAATTCCTTTTATACTAGAGCTTTGCCTTGCCATTTTTTACTTTTCCATCTATATGAATTTACAATACCACGTAAAAACTCATCCGCACAAAAACCTATCCAAACTCCTAAAATTCCAAGCCCAACATAAAAACAAAGCACATAACCAACCGGTAAAGAAACCCCAAGCATAAACACCACTCCACTTAAAAACGGAAACCTCGCATCACCACTTGCTCTTAGAGAATTCACCATGACTATATTAAAAGTTCTTGAAATTTCTAAAAAAATAGAAAGAGTAAAAAGTGGTATCATAAGCTCTTTTAAACTTTCCTCAAGTTTTACTACACCCATAGTAAAATCTTGCAAAACATAATTAAGTAAAGCCACAAAAGCACTTGCTACCACGCTAAAATACAAAGCTATCCAAGTATGTTTATAAGCTACATTTAAGTATTTTGCGCCAACTAATTTACCTATGATAATCTCATTTGCCACACTTATAGCTTGCCCTACTAACATAATAAGTAAAGAAATTTGAAAATAAATCGTTTGAACACTTAAGTTTTCTTTACCTAAACTTGCTACAAAAGCAAAAGCTATGGTGTATTGTATAAACCATATTAAATTTTCACCAGCAGCAAACCCACCGATATTTAAAATCTTTTTAAGTACAGTTTTTTCAAGGCTTACCATCTCTTTAATTTTAAGATAAATTTTAAGTTTAAAACTAAGTATTGCCACTAGCATACCAAAAGCTACTAAACGTCCTAATATATTGCTAAGCCCTACTCCAAAAAGCTCTAATTTGGTAAAATGTAACACATAAAAATTTCCTATAAATATCACAACATTCATCAATAAGGTTGTAAACATAACCCAATAAGCCATATTATACACCCTAATAATAGCGGCCAAAACTATACCCATAGCATCAAAAAACAAACAAATTCCAAGCATATGCAAGTAAATTTCACTGTCTTTTAAAAGTTCATTTGGAATTTGTAAAAGGTAAAGCAAAAACTCTCCATGCCATAAAATCAAACTTCCACACACAAGTCCGATTAAGCCATTTAAAAATAAACTTTGATGGATTACTTTTCTAGCTAAAGTATAATTTTTAGCTCCTAAAGCTTGAGCAATCACCACACTACAACCCACACTTAAAAAACTAAAAATAATAATAAATAAATCTGCTACTTGATTACCTGCACCCATAGCTCCAACTAAAAAATTAGAATACTGCGAAACCATAACGGTATTGATAATCAATGAAAAATATCTTAAAAACATTTCAAGTAGTATAGGCATACTAAGATGCTTGAGTGAAAGTTGTTTGCTGGCCATAAATACTCTTTTTGATAATAATTTTTGAAAGTAAAAGTAATTTTACTTAAAAATTGCTTTTTTAAAGATAAATATATTTTTAATTATACTGATTTTAAGAATAAACAAATATATTTTAGAAATTTTGATTAATTACATCATCAAAATTTCTAAATAAATAAAAATTACCCAAAAGCTCCGTTTAAATAAGCTTTTGTTTTTTCTTCTTTGGGATTTTCAAAAAATTCCCTACTCTCTCCAAATTCTACAAGTTCTCCTAAATAAAAAAACGCAGTATAATCAGCCACGCGCTTAGCTTGTTGCATGTTATGTGTTACCATGATCATGGAAAGATTATGACTTAATTCTTTGATAAGCTCTTCTATAACACTTGAAGATATAGGATCAAGTGCAGAAGTTGGTTCATCTAAAAGTAATAATTTTGGCTTTATAGCTAAAGCTCTTGCAATACAAAGGCGTTGTTGCTGACCACCTGAAAGTGCTAGAGCATTTTGTTTTAGTTTATCTTTAACCTCTTCAAAAAGACCAACCTTTTTAAGACAATCTTCCACTAATGCATCTTCTTCATCTTTGTTTTTGATCATCCCATGGAGTTTTGGAGCATAAGAAATATTATCATAAATACTTTTTACAAAAACATTAGGTTGTTGAAATACCATTCCAACTTTTTTTCTAAGCACAACTAAATCTTGATTTTTAACATCTTTTCCACCAATCTCAACAAGACCATCGATTTTTGCTATTTTATCATTCATCCTATTAAAACAACGCAAAAATGTGGATTTTCCACAGCCTGAAGCACCTATTAAAGCTGTTATTTTATTTTTTTGAATTTCCATATTAATATCAAATAAAGCTTGTTTTTTACCATAAAATAAATTTAAATTTGTTGTTTTTGCTATCATTTTAATTTTCCTTGAAAATATCTTCTTAAAAGTATTGCTGCTAAATTTAAAATCACCAAAAGAGATAAAAGCACTATAATCCCTGCTGCTGTTCTTTCTAAAAATGCACGCTCTGGCATAGCTGACCATGAAAAAATTTGAGCAGGCAAAACACTTGTTGGCGCAAAAATTGAGTTTGCTACATCAGGTATAAAAGCTATCATACCTATAATCATTAAAGGTGCAGTTTCGCCAATAGCCCCTGCTAAAGTTAAAATAGAACCTGTTAAAATCATAGGCATTGCCAAAGGCAGCATAATACCTTTTATCATTTGAATTTTAGTCATACCTAAAGCATATGCTGCATTTTTCATATTAATATCCACACTTTTTAAGGCAACTTTAGTTGATACAATAATAATAGGTAAACTCATAATAGCTAAAGTAAGTCCCCCGACTAAAGCACTAGAACGAGGCATGCCAAAAAGATTAATAAACACTCCAAGACCTAAAAGTCCAAATAAAATACTAGGAATACTAGCTAAATTATTTATACATACTTCTATAAAATGCGTAAATACATTTTGCGGAGCAAATTCTTCTAAATAAATAGCCGCTCCAACTCCTATCGGGATACTCACAGCCATACATACTAACATCACAAGCAAAGTTCCAACCACAGAAGCAAAGATTCCTGAATTTTCAGGTGATTTAGAGTCTCCATTAAGGAAAAAATTCGTATTAAAACTTAGCTTAATTTCTTGTTTTTGAACTAATTCATCAACTAAAGCCTTTTGTTCATCACTTAATTTATTGTAGTTTTTTTTCATATATTGATCAACTTCAGAATTTGCTAAAAGCCAAGATTTTTCTTTGATTTGACCTGTTCTTATTTTCCTTTGTTCAGCGCGCGATAAAAGCTCATACGAAGGGCTATTTCTATCAGTATGGGCATAAATATAAGTTTGCTTAAAAGCTCCTATCCCAAGATACCCCACACTTGATAAAAAAATACAAAGAAAAATAAGGTTTACATAAAGTCCCATTTTACAGAATCTTTTGAAATTTTTTGAAGCTTTTTTTCTTTGTTTAAAAAGTTTTTTCATAAATTTTTCCTTTTATGGAAGCGATTTATCAAATAAACGCTAAAAATATTAATGATTAATGTAATAATAAAAAGCACAAGCCCTAAAGAAAATGCACTTAAAGCTAAAGAACTATCAAAAGCTTGATCACCGCTTAATGCTTCTACTATTTTTACAGTCACTGTTGTCATATCTTCTAAAAAATTCATAGTTAAATTTGGACGCAATGAAGCAGCCATAACAACAATCATTGTTTCACCTAAAGCTCTTGAAAGTCCTAAAAGACAAGCTGCAACTATACCTGGCATTGCTTCTGGTAAAATTACTGCAAAAACGACTTCTTTTTTAGTCATACCTAAAGCATAAGCTCCATTGATTCTTTTTAAACTTACAGCTTCAATGCAATCTTGTGAGAGTGAAGCCACTATAGGAACTATCATAATACCCATGATAAAACCTGCACCTAAAGCACTTTGAAAACTAGCTTCTATGCCAAAGAGAGAGAAAAACCATACTATAAAAGGAGCTACAACTATGGCTGCGAAAAATCCAAAAACTACAGTAGGAATTCCTGCTATGATTTCTAAAATAGGCTTTAAATAGTTTTTAGATTTTTTACCTGCAAATACTCCAAGATAAATGGCACACATTACACCTAAAGGTAAGGCTGTTAGCATTGCTATTAATGAAATATAAAAAGTTCCCCAAAATAAACTCAAAGCACCAAAAACCCCATGCTTGCTACTTCCATCAGCACCTACAAATGCAGCATCTGCTGCCCACTGACTTGAAAATAAAAAAGTAAATACACTTTCTTTTTGAAAAAATTTTAATGCTTCAATTAAAATAGTTAGCATAATAGCAAAGCTTACTACTACGCTAACAAAAGCACAAAGAAAAAGCGTTAATTTTATTATTTTTTCTTTTATCAATTTTTCATCCTAAATCAAAAAACTTTCCCTGCTCTAACAAGCTCATCAGTTAATAAACCTTTTTCTTCTATATGTTTTTGGGTTTGTTTTAAAGTTTTTTCATCCAAAGGAACTAATCCTATTTTTTCTAATTCTGCTCCGCTTTTAGCTAAATCATCACTCATGTAAATTTTTGCAAATTCAAATACTTCTGGATTTTTCTTAGCATTCATATATATAAACAAAGAACGAGCTAGTTTATATTTTCCTTCAGATATATTTTTCTCATCAGCTTTTACACCATCAATGTAAGCAGCATTAATCTTATCATCATTGCTAGCTAAAAATCCGTATCCAAAAAGCCCAAAAGCTTCTTTATCAACAGAAAGTTTTGAAACAATTAAATTATCATTTTCGCCACTTGGTATAAATACTCCATCTTGACGTATAGTTTTATATACACCTTTGTATTCTGGAATTTTTTTAGAAATATCTACCATTACAAGCTCTTCTATACTATCTCTTGTTCCTGAACTTGATGGAGGACCATAGATTGTAATTTTTCTATTTGGTAAATTTTTATTGATTTGTTGCCAATTTGTGTAAGGATTTGGGACTAATTTTCCATCTTGTGGAATTTCTTTAGCCAAAGCTAAAAATAACTCATGTAAGCTTATATTTAATGGAGCATTGATTTTATTTTGAGCTAAAACTATGCCATCATAACCTATCATAATACCGACTATATCACTCACACCTGATTTTTTACAAGCTTCAAATTCACTTGGCTTGATTGCTCTTGAAGCATTAGAAATATCAGTAATACCCTCACAAAACACTTTAAAACCACCACCTGTACCAAGACTTTCAACTATAGGTGTTTTTGTATTTCTTATAACAGCATATTCTTCAGCAACAAAAGAAGTAAAAGGATAGACAGTAGATGAACCTGCTATTTTTAATTCTGCTGCGTTTAAACTAACAAAGCAAGCTACACTTAAAGCTAAAAGTTTTTTCATTTTATCTCCTTAGTTAAAAAGTAATGAAAATTTAAAAAAACTTGGAAACATTTTGGATACATATATTTTTTGATATAATTTTTATATGTTAAATATTATTTTGATAGAAGATGATAAAGACTTAAACGAATTAATCACACTAAGACTTAGTCAAGAAAATATAAAAATTTATAATTATTTTGATTTTTTTGACTTAGAAACCTTTCTAGATACAAATGAAATAGACTTAATCATCATGGATAGAAATTTACCAAGTGGCGATAGTGTAGAGATGATAAAACAATTAAGAAAAAAAGGTTATATGGAGCCTGTGATTTTTCTTAGTGCAAAGACTTTACAAAAAGATATTTTAGAAGGTTTTGAGCAAGGCTGTGATGATTATATATGTAAACCCTTTGATTTTAATGAGCTTTTATTTAGAATCAAAGCCGTAACTAAAAGAAATAAAGCTCCAAAAGAACAAATTTCTTATCAAGATTTTACCTTATATATAGAAGAGAGAAAATTAACCTATAAAACAAATACATTTGAAAATTTATCAACCCTAGATGCAGAACTACTCAAGTGTTTTTTTAATCACAAAAATCAACTTCTAAGCCGTCAATTTTTAAGTGAGCAAGTATGGAAAAATGACACAACAAGTGATAAGACAATCAATACGGCTATTTTAAGATTAAAACAAAAAATTCCACAAATTAAAGAAAATATCATTTCAGTGCGCTCGGTGGGCTATAAATTGTGCTAAAAATAAAAACATTTTTCCTTTTTACACTTGGATTTTTTTGTATTGCTTTTTTTATATTGTTTTATTTTTTCAATGAAAGCTATATCAATACTACGGTAAAAAATACTTATGAGCAAAAACTAAAAACACTCAATGATGTTTTACAATTTCAGTTATTAGATACACTAAATTCCAATAACATCAAGCAATTTGCTCAAAATACCAGAGCGGATTTTATCATTAAACAAAATAATGATATTTTTTCATCATTAAAAGATTATTCTTATTTTCTAAATCATTTTAAGTCTAATTTTACTCATGATTTTTATAAGCAAAAAGAAATTTATTTTAAAGCTTATACTTATAAAAACTATCAATACATCATCATTGTATATCCTAAAATACACTCTTTGGTGCAAAATTTTTGGATTAAAAATATTATTATTTTTTCTTTCTTTTTACTTGTACTTGTTGTGTTTTATTTTGTTGTATTTAATTTTTTCAAAAATTATTTTCAAGAATTATTATTGTTTGTTAAAAGTATCAAATCAAACACTAATTTTATTTTAAAATATAATTTTGTTTATGAATTAAAAAATTTAAATTTACGCTTATTGAAAATTAAAAAATTACTCATCAAGCAAGAATTAAAAAACAAAAAACAAGCAAAGAAAATTCAAACCAAAAACACCCAACTAAGTAATGTAATCAGCGCTATATCACATGAGCTTAAAAACCCTATAAGCGTTATAGATTTAAGCTTGCAATCTTTAAAAGAAACCAATGATGAAAATATGAAATTATTTTTACTTGAAAAAATTCACAAACAAAGCGTAAAAATCAACCAACTAACACACAAACTCAATTTTGTTTTTAATCTTAATTTTGATTCTTTAAATTTAGAAAAATTCGACCTATATGCTTTAAGTAAAAATTTGTTAGAAAGTTTTAGAGATGATAGGTTGAAAATTCAAGGCCAAACAAGCTTTATCAAAGCGGATAAATTTCTCATAGAACAAGTCATGATTAATCTAATAGATAATGCCTTAAAATACAGCAAAAAGGAAGTGTTAATCATTGTAGAAAATCAAAATTTTACTATCATAGATCAAGGTGTAGGCATAGAAGAAAAACATCTTAAATTTATAACAAAAAAATTCTACAAAGCAAACTCAACACAAAATAACTCTTTTGGATTAGGATTGTTTTTAGTTAAAAAAATACTTTCTTTACACAAAAGTTCTTTAAAAATTCAATCTAGCCCACAAAAAGGTAGTGTTTTTTCTTTTAATATTAATTTATAATTTATAAATACGCTTATTAATGTATTTTTAATGTAGTTCTAACTAATATAATAAAAAAATAATTCACAAGGAGAAAAAATGCTTTCAAAAGAAGTAGTGGCTTTATTAAATGAACAAATCAATAAAGAAATGTATGCGGCAAATTTGTATTTGAGTATGAGTTCATGGTGCTATGAGCATAGCTTTGATGGCGCTGGAGCGTTTTTGTTTGAGCATGCAAGAGAAGAAAGTGATCATGCAAGAAAACTCATCACTTATTTAAATGAAACTGATTCTAAAGTAGAATTAAAAGAAGTTAAAAAACCTGATAGTGAATTTAAATCATTGCTTGATGTGTTTGAAAAAACTTTTGAGCATGAGCAAAGCATTACTGCTTCTATTAACAATCTTGTAGATTTTATGCTTTCAAGTAAAGATTATTCTACTTTTAATTTCTTGCAATGGTATGTAAGCGAACAACACGAAGAAGAAGCGCTTTTTAGAGGTATAGTAGATAAAATCAAACTCATAAGCGATAATGGCAATGGCTTATACATGGTAGATCAATACATCAAAAACTTAATCAATAAATAATTTTTTAGCTTCCATAAATTTGGAAGCTAAATATCTTTTAATTTAAAAGAATTCTTGCAAAATAAAAGTAAATTTGCTAAAATACTTTTTATTTAAAAGGATTTTTATGCAAATGAACGAAATTACTGATAAACTTAAATTTATACTCCAAAAAGAAGGCATAAAAAACGCCAAAGATTCTGATGTAGCTAAAATGCTAAATATTAATCCTGATACCTTTTATAGTATGAAATTTAGAAATTCCATACCTTATAAACAAATACTTCATTTTTTAAATGAAAGAAATATCAATATTAATGCATTTTTTTATGAAGATTCTCTTGAGAGCAATACTCCAGCACTTGATTTAAACTATAATGTTTTAAAATATTATGATGTTAATGCTTCTATGGGAGGTGGAGCTTTAAATGATAATGTGAGTTTTTCAGAAGTGATTATAGATGAAAAACTAAGTGATTTTTTTGGCTCTAAAGATTGTGATATCATCCCATGTATAGGCGATAGCATGGAACCTGAAATCAAAGATGATTCTTTGTGCTTAATAGATAAAAGTAAAAGCTTTAAAGAAGGCGGGGTTTTTGCGGTAAATACTCGAGATGGTTTGTTTATCAAACAAATTTTTAAAAGTAATAAAGGTGGAGTTTATCTACACTCTTTTAATCTAAGTTATGCAGATGTTCATTATCAAAATGGTGATTTTTTAATCGTGGGTAAGGTAGTGGGAACTATAAGTAGAATTTAACACTTTCAAGAAACTTCTTTTTTTAATATTTATATTAATAAATAATTAATTAAAGTGTAAATTTAAGTTATTTTTTATTAAAAAATAGTCAAAATTATACTTTAATAGTTAATAGATAATAAATAAGAGTATTTTTATCTTTTAACAAACTACATGAAAGGGAAGTTATGAAACACAAATTAGCTAAGGTTGCTACCTATGCCTGTTTAGCTTTAGGCATAAGTTTGAGTTCGCAAGCTTTTGCTTCTTCAGAGCCTAGAACCCTTGATGGATATGTAGCTCAAGAAGATGCATTTTTTGACTATCTTTACAAACACCACCCTATTTTTAAATATGAAAAAGAAGGGCGTTTGGTGGGTAAATTTACCCATAGTGATAGAACTGAAAACTGGGTTTTAAATCAAAATGGAGCTAAATTTGCTGCTGAGCATGATTTAAAACAAGCTTCTATTACTTATCGTTTGCCTTATGAGTCTTTTTTGGATTTTCCAAACAAATTTGTAGGTCCAAAAAAATGCGGTGAGTGTCACCCTGCACAATATGCCTCTTGGGAGCGTTCTCGTCATGCAAAAACCGTGCGTTTTCCGCATGAAATGGAAGAAGTTGGTGGAGCTGATGGTTTGAAAAAACCTATGTATAATTCTCAAGCTACTATTTTACCTGATGGAATTTATCCAAATGATGTTTATGCTCTCATTGGAACACCAAGAACAAAATATGGTTTTATAGATAGATGGCTTGTGCGTGGAACCTACCATGTTGAAGATGGAAATTTGAGTGATTTAAGTGGTAAATTAACCGCTGGAGGTAATCAATTCTCAAGACTTTGGAGTGAGTTTTTAACCCCTGAAATGGCACAAAAAATAGCTGCATTTGCACCTGGTTTTCCTACTAAAATGGAAGATTTTGGAGGAAATGGCTCTCAAGTATGGGGAACAAACTCTTATGCTGCAACCTATAAAGAAAAAGCTGTTTTCCAACCTGCTACTGCATATTGTGAAACCTGTCATACTTTTAAATTTGACTTTAAAAGTAAGGAAGAATTTTATAAAGCACTGGGCAATCCAAAAGAACTTCAAAAACATACCATCTCAAAAGGTATTACTTGCGAGGAATGCCATGGGGCTGGAGCACATCTTTATGGAGCAAGAGGTGCGGGTATGCCATCAAATTGTGAAAGATGTCATCAAAGATTTTCATATAATGAAACCGATGCTAAAATCAATCCTAGAAAACCTTTCAACGCATATTTTAAATCAAGTTGTCCTGCGTGTGGAACAGAAGGTGCTCAAATGTATTCTTCAGCACACTATGATAAGGGTATGAGATGTAATACTTGTCATGATCCACATGAAGTAACTTTTAATGATTGGAAAAGCGGTTATACTAAAACAAAACTTAAAAAAACTTGTAAAGACTGTCATGAAACTCAAGCAAGCTTTTTCAAAAAAGGCGGAATTCATGCAAAAGATAATTGTACAGCTTGTCACATGCCAAATATGATGAGTTGTGAAAACTTTGGAGCGGTTCAAAACCCTGATAAAGGCGGGTTTGATAATGTTAGAGCTTCACATATTTGGAATATCAAAGTAGATAAAACAGCAAAAACACTTAACCCACCAGAAGGCAAAGAAAGATCACCTAAAGTTGGTGGTTGGACTATAGCTAGAGATGATGAAGGTAGATTTTTCCTTGATTTAATGTGGAGTTGTGGTAGAACTAGTTTTAGTGATATTAATCTAATGGGCCCTGGCGCAAGTGGTTGTCATAGTCCTGTGCAATCAACCTTACCTGAAAAACTTCACTTTAGCAATCAAGAAATGATTTATGATAAGGTAATGGAGTGGCAAAACCCTGTTAAAGAAGGCTATGAGAAAATTAGAAAAGGCATAGCAAATATTGATAAAACTTTTGCTGAAAAAACCAAACTTTCAGTAGAGCAAAAATCAAAAGTACTAAGCCTAACAAATCAAGCTCAAGCCATAGCTGATAGACTAGAAAAAGATGGTTCTTGGGGTGTTCATGGACCTGCTTATTCTAAGAAAATCATAGAAGAAGCTTTAATTTATATCCAAGAAGCACAAAATATCCTAAATGGTAAATAAAAACAAAGGAAGAATAAAAAATTCTTCCTTCAAATAAGGAGCTAGTCTTGAAAAATTTAATCACTCGACTTTTTATTGTCCTTTTTACTCTTTTTATGCCATCAGGATTTATTTTTGCTGAGGCTAATGGAGAAATAGGCTCAATAGAAGGTGTAAAAAGTATTAGCTTAGCGCAAGCTCAAGAAATGCTAGATCAAAACAATACTTATTTTTTTGATGTCAATTCAGAGCAAGATAGACAAGCTAATGGATATATACCTAATTCCATATCAACCTATGTGGAAAATTGGCAAAATTTACTACCTAATGATAAAAATGCAAATTTAGTATTTTATGGTTTAAATCGTTTTAGATTTGAAGCTTCTCAAGCTGCCGCAGTTGCTATAGAACTTGGCTATAAGAACTCTGTTGTAATGCTTGATGGCATTGAATCATGGGTAACTTCAGGTAGAAAAGTTGAAAAAATAGATACAGTTAAATGGGAAAAAGCTAAAGAAATTATCGAGTTTAAAGATACTATTCACTCAAGATTTAAATTTAGCAATACCCCATCTTGTCGTGATTGTCATGCTCAAAAAGGTAAAGGCATTAGAGTTGATATTGCAGCAAGTAAAAACTTAATCAATCAAAAATGCGCAACTTGCCATGAAAAAGCAAGTAATGCTTTAGCAAAGAGTGCTCATGGGGTGCAAGAGTTCTTACCTGCTCAAGATACACAAAAGAAAAAAGAAAAACCATCTTGTGCGACTTGTCACTCTGTTCATATCACTCCAAAACATTCAGGAATTTATTCACAAAAACAATTAGTCGATCAAAAGTGCGCACAATGCCATAAACAAAAAAGCACAACTTTTCATATGACTTTCCATGGTAAAGGTATGGTATTAAGCACACCAGGTGAAACTCCAAGTGTTGCTACTTGTTCTGATTGTCATGGTAAACACAATATATTAAAATCAAGCGAAAGAAACTCAACCCTCTCGCCAATAAACCGTGTTCAAACTTGTAAATCATGTCATCCAAATGCAAATGAAAATTTCGTAAATTGGATGGCGCATGCTGATCATAGCGATGGTGAAAAATATCCTGGGTTACATGGTGCTTATATATTCATGACTATTTTGGTGATTTCTGTATTTGTTTTCTTTGGAGCCCATACTATACTTTGGTGCTTGCGTTTAATTACTATGCGTATAAAATATCCTAAAGAATGGAAAGAAGCAAGAAAAGCAGCGCATGAAGATAAAGTAAGAGTAAGAAGATTTAGTACTTTCCATAGAATTCAACATTTCTTTATGGCAGCTAGCTTTTTGGGTCTTGCTTTCTCAGGCTTACCACAAAAATTCTATGATTCAGCGTGGGCTAAACCTATGATTGATTTAATGGGTGGAGATATCATTAATGCAGCAACCATACATCATATTTCAGCTATAGTAATGTTTGCAGTATTTTTCTCTCACATTGGAGAAATCATCATTGTAAATTGGAAACGCCGTGATGTAGCAAGAGATCCAATCACTGGTAAAATAAGCTTTATGAAAGTTTTAAAAGCTACTTTTGGTCCTGATTCTTTAATGCCAAATTGGCAAGATTTTAAAGATATGAAAGATCATTTTAAATGGTTTTTTGGTTTTGGACCAAGACCGCAATTTGACCGCTGGACTTATTGGGAAAAATTTGATTATTTAGCAGTATTTTGGGGTATGTTTATCATTGGTATTTCAGGGCTTATTTTATGGTTTCCTGCTTTCTTTGGTAAATTTTTACCAGGTGAAGCAATCAACTTAGCAACCCTACTTCACTCTGATGAAGCTTTACTTGCTACAGGATTTATTTTTGCAATTCACTTCTTTAATACACATTTTAGAGCAGATCGCTTCCCTATGGATATGGTGATTTTCTCAGGAAGTATTAGTGAAGAAGAGATTAAACAAGAAAGAAGCGTATGGTATAAACGCTTAAAAGAAAGTGGAAAATTAAGCACGTTATATGAAAATAAAAGTAACTTCAAAGCATATCAATGGCTAGCTAAACTTGCAGGTTTTGCAATGCTAATCACTGGTTTGGTATTTTTATTTTTAATGCTTTATACTTTCTTTAACACTATCTTATAACCTTATTCGCTATAATAGCGAATAAGGACTTTTCCTAACTTTTTCAAGGATTTTAAATGTTTAAAACAATACTCACACTTAGTTTTTTAAGTATTTTTTTTATAGCTTGTTCTAATGAAGAAAAACTTGATTCTAATTTAATCTCAAGTGGCACACAATTTTCTAAAGAAAATTTGCAAAAAGCAAATGATTTAGATAAAAAATCTTATGAAGAAATAGCTCATTTATTTAAAGATAATGCAAATATAAAAAGTGATGATAAAAACATTTTAATCATTTTCAGCGCAAATCATTGCCTTTATTGTGATAAATTAAAAGAAGAAATTAAGAATGATAAAAAAATACAAGAACTTATAAAAGAAAAATACAGCTCATATTATATAAATATAAGCTATAAAAAAATTCATACATTTTATAAAAATCACAAAAGCGACTTAAGTACAGCCGAACTTTCTAGTATTTATGATATAGTAGCCACCCCTACTATTGTAATTTTAAACAAAAACAGCCAAACTTTGCTAAATTATCCTGGTTTTATTAGCGCAAAAAGATTAAGCGCTACAATGGAGTTTTTAAACCAAAAAGAAAATCAAAATTTAGACGAAGCAACCATAGCACAAAAACTTATACATTTTTATAAAGAAAATAATATTTAAAGGTTAAAAATGCAGTATTTTTTTTCTTTTGCAATGAGTTTTTTACTAATGAGTATATATGCTATAGCTTGTGCTGTAGCAACTTTCATAGAAAATGATTTTGGTATTAGCGCGGCTAAAGCTTTAATTTATAATAATGCTTGGTTTGATATGTTGCATTTATTACTAGGTTTAAATTTAATCGGAGTGATATTTTATAATAAGCTTTTTCAAAAGAAAAAATACTCTATCTTGCTTTTACACTTATCTTTTATAGTGATTTTAATCGGTGCTGGACTTACTAGATATTTTGGCTTAGAAGGTGGAATGCATATAAGAGAAAATCAAAGCTCTAGCACCATAGTTACTAGAGAAGAATTTATAAAAATTACTGATTTTGATACTAATGCTAGTTTTGAATTTCCTATTAGCTTTACCCCGCTAACTCAAAAGCATTTTGAAAAAACTATAGACTTAAATGGCGAAAAATTAATCATAAGTTCTATCAAATATATTCCACAAAAAGATTCTATCACACCTGCTAGCTTAAAATTAAATATTACTTATCAAAAAGCAAATACGCAAATAACCTTAAATCCAAATTTTACAAACAAACAAGCAGTGCATTTTAACCTACAAGGAAAAGATTTTACTATCAATTGGGGGCCAAGAGAAATTAAGCTTCCTTTTGCATTACACTTAAAAGATTTTATACTAGAGCGTTATTTAGGCTCTATGAGTCCATCTTCTTATACTTCAAAAATTCAAATCATAGATGAGCAAAATAATATTAAATTAGATTATGATATTTTTATGAATAATGTTCTTGATTATGGTGGATATAGATTTTTTCAAAGTTCTTATGATCAAGATGAGCAAGGCACTATACTCTCAGTCAATAAAGATCCTGGTAAAATCCCTACTTATATAGGCTATACTTTATTGATTTTGGGATTTTTATGGGTTTTATTTGATGAAAACTCAAGATTTCATCGTTTAAGCATTTATTTAAAAAAAGGTCAAAGTTTTGTATTGTTTATTTTGCTTTTTGCAAATTTACAAACTCCACTTTTTGCACAAGAAAATAAAAATGAAATTTTAAATTTAATCTCAAATTTGCAAAAAAATTCCTATGAACATTCTTTAAATTTTGCAAGATTACTTGCGCAAGATCATAATGGTAGAATCAAACCTTTAGATACTTTGGCAATGGAGTTTGTTTATAAAATCACTCAAAAAGAAAAATTTTTAAATCTTCACTATGATCAAATTTTTCTAGCAATGATGATTTATCCTAAAGAATTTAGAAAAATCAAAATGATAGCTACAAAAACAGGCAAGCTAAGAGAATTAATAGGCACAGATATAAATGAAAAATACATAGCATTTGATGATGTGTTTGATAATGGGATATATAAGCTTAGCAATTATGTTGAGGAAGCTAATCGCAAAAAGCCCTCACTAAGAACTAGCTTTGATAAAGATTTGCTAGCTTTAGATGAAAAAATAAATCATGCATATTATATTTATAGTGGTCAAGCTTTAACTATTTTTCCTGATATTAATGAGCAAAGTTTAAAATGGTACTCACCGGTACAAATTTTACCTTTTGCAAAAGAAGATGTAGAACGTTTGCAAATGCTTTTAGTTAGCTATTTTTTACAAGTTCGCAATGGTATTGAAAATAATCAATGGCAAGATGCAAATGAAATTTTACAATCTTTAAAAGACTTTCAAAATCATTATGGAAGCAATGTTTTACCGCCAAAAGAAAGATTAGATCTTGAAATGTTGCTTAATCATTATAATATCTTTGATAATCTAACTTTTGTTTATATTAGCTTTGCATTAGTATTTTTCTTCTTAAGTTTTTATACTATATTAAAAAATATTTCTTTATCTGCCTTTGTATATAGATTTTTTTACATCATTTTAAGCATATGTGTAATCATACATGCACTAGCTTTAATCATTCGTTGGTATGTAGGTGGGCACGCTCCTTGGAGTAATGCTTATGAAAGTATGATTTACATAGCTTTTGCTTGTGCGATAAGTGCTGTGATATTTTTTAGAAAATCACTCTTAGCCTTATGTGGTGCGAGCTTTTTAGCAGGTATTTCACTTTTTGTAGCTCATCTTGGCTTTATGGATCCTCAAATTGGGAATTTAGTACCTGTTTTAAAATCATATTGGCTTAATATTCATGTTTCAATTATAACAGCAAGCTATGGATTTTTAGCGCTTTGTTTTATTATAGGGATTTTAAGTTTGATTCTTTTTACCTTAAGAGGTAAAAATAAAAACATAGATTTAAACATCACTAAACTACACTGCGTTAATGAAATGTCTATGATAATAGGACTTGCAATGCTCACGATAGGAAATTTTTTAGGTGGAGTTTGGGCCAATGAAAGCTGGGGAAGATATTGGGGTTGGGATCCAAAAGAAACTTGGGCTTTGATTTCTATTGTAGTTTATACCATGGTATTACACTTAAGATTTATTTTCAAAACTTATTTTATTTTTGTTTTTGCAAGTGCTAGCGTTTTAGCCTTTTATAGTATATTAATGACTTATTTTGGAGTAAATTTTTACCTTTCTGGGCTTCATTCTTATGCAAATGGCGATGCTTTTCCTATACCAACTTTTGTATATGTTTTGATTGTACTTAATTTTGTTTTAATTGTAAGTGCAGGAAGAAAACGGGATTTAAATACGCCTAGTTTTTAAACTAGGCTTTACTTTTTTCTATTTCTTGAAGTGCTAGAATAAGATCTTTTAAATTTTCATAAGGAATATGAACTTTCCAATCTATTCCATTTTCTTTTTTTAAAGCCACACCTATACTTAAGACATCATTACTTCCTATACCATAAGGATTAGAAAGATTACAAAGACTTATTTCTCCACTTTTGCTACCATGTAACTCTATAGTTTTAAATACTTTTTTACTCATGTTTATCCCTAAAAGCTGTGATAATTTTTGCTTGAAATTTCAACCAATCTTTTTGAAGCATAATAGGAAAACCACCATAAACCCTAGCACCTTCTAAATTTTTAGTGACCCCACCTCTTGCGGCTATGGTAGCAAAATCTCCTATTTCTAAATGCCCACTTGTAGCACTTTGTCCACCCATAGTGACATTTTTACCTAAAATACTTGAGCCTGAAATTCCACTTTGAGCCACTATAAGACAATTCTCCCCTACTTCACAATTATGCCCTACTTGAACAAGATTATCAATCTTTGTGCCTTGCTTTATGATAGTACTTTCAAAAACCGCTCTATCGATAGTCGTACAAGCTCCAACTTCCACAAAATCTTCTAAAATAACATTTCCATTATGATAAATCTTATAATGCTCGCCATTTTTTGTATGCGCATAACCAAAACCATCACTACCTATAACACAATTTGCCAGTAAATGACATTTTTTACCTATTTTAGTATCATTATAAATCACAACATTTGGATGGATTATAGTATATTCACCTATACTTACATTATCGCCTATATAAGCACCTGCCATTATCACCACATGATCAGCTATTTGGACATTTTCGCCTATATAAACATTTGGCATAATCTTGGCACTTTTGGCAATTTTAGAATTTTTCTTTTCACTAGAGATTAAAGGTTTGGCAAAAAGCTTACTTAAAAGCGCAAAAGATAAATGTGGATTATCAACGACTAGCTTAATGCAATCTTTTGAAACTAAATTTTCAAATTCTTTGGAGACTAATATAGCCCCAGCTCCACTACTTGCAATTTTTTTAGAGTTTTTTTCTCCATCACAATAACTAAGTTCAGTAAAACTTGCATTATTTAATGAATTTAAAGCTGTAATTTCTATATCATCTCCACAATATTCTATGCCTAAAAATTTAGCAATTTCACTAATTTTCATTTTACCTCCATTAAAATAGAACCACTTCTAACTACACTAATAGGATTATACTTTTTCATGGTTTTTAAAAAGTTATCGATATTTTTTGCATTATCACTTGCCATTACTATAATAAACTCATCATCACTATAAGTTACACTGCCATTATAAGCTTTTAATATAGCATCTAAGCCTGCAAAATTTTCATTTAAAGCAATCTTTACCAAAGCTGTTTCTTTTTCTATAAAATCACTAGAATCAATCACCTTATAAGTAGGTATGAGTTTATGAAGTTGTTTAATAATTTGCTCAAAAACTTTTTCATTACCTAAAGTAACGATATTTATTCTTGAAAATTCTTTATCATCAAGTGGTGCAACTGTAAGAGATTCTATATTATAACCACGTCCTGAAAAAAGTCCAACAACGCGTGATAATACCCCATGCTCATTTAATACAATGACAGAAATTACTCTTCTTTTCATTTTTTATCCTTGTTTTTATAGCTAGGTAAAATCATATTATAAATAGCTCCACCTGCAGGTACCATAGGCAATACATCTTCATAACGATCTATAGCTACATTTAAAACACAAGTTTTTTTAGATTCTAAGGCTACTTTAAAAGCTTTTTGAAATTCTTCTTTACTAAAGACATTATAACCCTCACAATGAAAACCTTTAGCAATAGTGACAAAATCAGGCTGGCTTGTTAAATCTGTATTAGAAAATCTTTCTTTATAGAACATACTTTGCCATTGTCTTACCATGCCTAAAAAAGAATTATTTAAAATGATATTAATCACTTTAATTCCATAAGCACTTGCTGTCATTAGCTCTTGGATATTCATTAAAAAAGAACCATCGCCTACAAAATTTACCACCACTTCTTCATCCACAGCTAATTTAGCTCCAAGCGCAGCTGGTAAAGAATACCCCATAGTTCCTTGCCCACCACTTGTTGCAAGTTGTCTTGCATAATTAAACGGATAAAATTGTGCTACCCACATTTGATGCTGTCCTACATCAGTAATTATCCTTGCATCAGGAGCTAATCTAGCACATTCTTCTATAACCCATTGAGGTTTTAAAACTTCATCACTGTCTTCATAGATTAAAGGATATAATTGCTGATATCTTTGTAAAGTTTTAAACCATTCTTGGTATTTTGTATTATCAAAACTTTCTTTTTTTAATTCTTCTAAGGTATCTAAAATAACACTTTTAATATCCCCAACTATAGGAAAATGCGCTTCGATGATTTTAGAAATAGAGCTTGGATCTATATCAATATGAACGATTTTTGCACCCTTAGCAAATTCACTTGTTTTACCAGTAATCCTATCATCAAACCTAGCGCCCACAGCAATGAGTAAATCACACTCACTTAAAGCAATATTT
Organism: Campylobacter lari; assembly: GCF_001017575.1. Taxonomy (NCBI): domain Bacteria; kingdom Pseudomonadati; phylum Campylobacterota; class Epsilonproteobacteria; order Campylobacterales; family Campylobacteraceae; genus Campylobacter; species Campylobacter lari. The sequence continues at coordinate 837,356 of NZ_CP011372.1, forward strand.
GCACAATAACTCCCATGCATGCCTGCCATTTTTAAATTAAGCTCATCATCACTTCTTAAAGTTCCTAGAGCCATCAAGGTTTCAACTGCAGGAATTTGACAAAAATGAATTAATTCTCTTAATTCATCACTAGCATTAGAAGCTATACAACCTCCACCTAAGTAAAATAAAGGTTTTTGAGCATTTTTAATCAAACTTACTAATTTTTTAATTTGTTTGATATTTCCTTTATAGGTTGGTTTATAAGTTTTCATAGAAATTTCTTTAGGATAATGCCATTTACCTATAGCAGCAGTAACATCTTTTGGTATATCAATATGCACAGGCCCTTTTCTACCTGTTGTAGCAATATAAAAAGCTTCTTTTAAAATTTTAGGTAATTCTTCGATATTTTTTACTAAATAATTATGCTTTACACAAGGTCTTGAAATACCTATAGCATCAATTTCTTGAAAAGCATCTGTTCCTATTAAAGAATTTGCAACTTGAGCTGAAATTAAAACTAAAGGTATAGAATCACTATAAGCAGTAGCTAAACCTGTAACTGTATTAGTAAAACCAGGTCCACTTGTAACTACTGCCACACCAACCTCACCACTCATTCTAGCATAAGCATCAGCACTATGCAAGGCTGCTTGCTCGTGTCTTACTAAAATGTGTTTAAAATGAGTTTGCTTATAAATTTCATCATAAATATTTAAAGCCGCACCACCGGGATAACCAAAAACTACTTTAACATTTTCTTCTTTTAATGCTTCACAAATCATTTGCGAGCCATTTAGCTCTTTCATTATTTTACCTTTTTGCTTAAAATGGAAAATATTATAACGATAATTTAATAAATATTATTTTATAAGGAGAGTTTCTTGAAAAATCAAGAAACTACTTGTGCTTTTTTAGCGTATTCTATACCTAAATCAAAAGCTTTAGCATTTGCTTCTTTAGTTTTTGCAGGTACCATATCAAGCATAGTTTGTTTTAATGCATCAATATCAATACATTTACTCATATAAGCAGCTATAGCTAGAGCAACAACTGATTGAGTAGCTACATTACCTACTTCTTCTTTAGCTATAGTAATAATAGGAATTTCAAAAATTTTCCATCTAGCATAATCTTCTTTGCTTGGATGAACTAAATTTGGCTCTACAATTATAACGCCACCATTACTAACACCATCTTTAAAACTATGATAACCCTTATCAGCAGTTGAAAGCATAAAACTAACTTCACCTTCTACTGCATAAGGAAAAAAGATTTCATTTTCATCAATGATAATATCAACCTTAGTTGGCCCACCTCTAACTTGAGAAGTATAAGTAGAAGCTTTAAAAGCATTGCGTCCTTCTTTAATGGCAGCTTTAGCTAAAATTTCACCTGCAGTGATAACCCCTTGTCCACCTTCACCGCAAAATCTTAATTGATATTTCATTTTAATGCTCCTAAATCAACCATTCTTTTTTCTTTCAAAGCTCTTCTAACCTCTTCATAAGCTTCACAATATTCTACCTTGCTTTCATCTTGGTGTAAAATTCCTGTAGGAAATTTATCTGCTTTTTGCTCATAGTCTAATTGTTCAAATTTAGACTTTTCAACACAACGATTTTTAATCCAATCAAGCATGCTTACAGCTTCGCCCATTTTATTTTTTCTACCAAGATTAATATGGCAGTTTGAAAATACATCTACAAAACTATAACCCTTGTGCGATAAAGCTTTAAAAATGATATTTTCAAGTTTATTTGCCTCTATAACATTTGTTCTTGCTACAAAAGAAGCTCCTGCAGCTTTAGTAAGCTCACAAGCATCAAAATTTGGGTCTATATTACCTGCTTGAGCAGTAACAGTATAAAAGCCTTGCGGGGTAGTTGGCGAAGTTTGTGAATTTGTAAGACCATAAATAAAATTATTGATTAAAATATGGGTTAAATCTATATTTCTTCTACATCCATGAATGGTGTGATTTCCACCAATTGCTAACGTATCACCATCTCCGCTTACTACAATTACATGTTTTTTAGGATTTGCTAGTTTAATCCCTGTTGCATAAGCAATAGCTCTACCATGGGTAGTATGCACTGTATTACAATTTACATAAGAACTCATTCTACCACTACAACCTATACCAGAAACTAAGCAAACATCATCCATATTCCAGCCAAGTTTTTGAATAGCTCTAATAATAGCTTTTAAAACAACGCCATCCCCACAACCCCAGCACCATTGTGTTGGAAGTTTATCTACTCTTAAATATTCATCATAATTAAAAGCCATTTTACATATTCTCCTTTACTTTAGCAATAATTTCACTTGGGGTTATAGGGCGACCATTTGCACGGTGCAAGCTAATAAAATCATCTCTTTTACTTACTCTTTGAATTTCTTCTAAATATTGCCCCATATTAAGCTCACTTACCATAACTTTTTCAAATTTAGATACCACTTGAGTTATTTTTTTCTCAGCTACTGGATAAAGCGTGATTGGTCTAAAAAGTCCTACTTTTAAACCCTCTTCTCTAAGTCTTAAGATAGCTTCTTTGGCAGATCTTGCAACGCTTCCATAAGCAATGATTAAAAACTGCGCATCATCACACATAAACTCTTCATAAGTGCAAATTTCATCGGTATTATTTTTGATTTTACCAAATAATCTTTTTATATTTTTATCTACTATCGCTCCATCTTCAGTTGGAAAACCTATATCTCCATGATGAAGCCCTGTGATATGATAACGATAACCTTCAAAGAAAGGATTTAGCGTAGCAGCTTCATTTTCCCCTGCTGCATAAGGTTTATAATCTTTTTTATCGCCCGTAAATTTTTTACGGTTGATAATTTCTAATTCTTCTAAATCAGGTAATTTTGCCTTACCATTCATATGTCCTATAGTTTCATCTAAAAGTAAAAATACTGGTGTCATGTATTTTTCAGCTAGATTAAAAGCTCTAATGGTTTCAGTGTAAGCTTCTTCCAATGAAGCAGGAGCTAAAGCTATGCTTGCATAATCTCCGTGTGTTGGAGCTTTTGCTTGAAATAAATCTCCTTGTGCAACTCTTGTTGGAAGACCAGTTGATGGACCACCTCTCATAACATTTACAATTACTAGTGGAATTTCAGCTATAAAACCCAAACCAATTTGCTCAGCTTTTAAAGAAATTCCAGGTCCACTACTTGCTGTCATGGATTTTACCCCGCTCATAGAAGCACCCAAAGCCACACTAATACCTGAAATTTCATCTTCCATTTGTATAAAAGTACCATCATTTTTTGGTAGCATATGACTTAATTCATGTGCTATTTCAGAACTTGGGGTAATTGGATAACCACCAAAAAATTTACAGCCACAATCAATTGCAGCTTTTGCTACTAAAACATTACCTGTTGATATCACTTCTCTCATTATTTTTCCTATGCGTTTAATTTTTTATATTTATTTTCTTTAATAGCTTGTGCTCTTTCTTTAGCTTCTGGCGTAAGTTTTGCAAATTTAAATTCATCTCTTTTAGCAACAAAAATTGCAAAATCAGGACAATGACTTTCACATTCACTACAGCCTATACAAGAATCAGGATGAACCACTTCTATCATCTGTCCTAAAACTGCGCTGATTTCATCTCTCATTGCTAAAACTCCAGCTGGACAATAACTAACACAGATATTACAAGCTTTACATCTTGCTTCATCAACCCAAACCGGTGTATTTTCTGGGGCTACCATTAAAATTCCTTTCTAATTTTTGTTATTTTCAATGATTTTTTATTAAAAGTTATCTTTAAAACAAACTTTTTATTATAGCGAATTTATAATATGAGTAAATATTATTTAAAATATAAAGCAAAACAAATAAGTATTTATAACGCAAAGTAACATTAGGAGTAAAAAACTCCTAAAAATTATTTGTAATTATACTGAATGAGAGAATTTTCTAAGATATTTTGCTCTTGGTTATCTAACTGTAACTCCAAAATTTCAAGTACCCCATCAAGACTAATCCTTGCCATAACACCAAAAGCTTTTTCTTTTATATTATATTCTCCATCTAAAATCACACATATTGGTAAAAATTCTCCACTTTTTAAAGCTTCTATCATTCTTACACAAGCACTTGCAGGGGCTAAATATGCTGAAGTTTTTAAGTGTTTTATAACTTTAGCACCACCGGTTTTAACTTCTTGTTCAATTTGAGCAAGATCATATTCATTTAAAACCTCATTTAATGCTTTATTTTGCACTTTACTTTGAGATTTTACTAAAACCATGCTATCATTGTGAAAACCTATAAGCTTAGTATCTATATAAGAAGTTTTTATATTTAGTTTTTTACCCACTTCATATTTAAATCTAGCATTATCTAAAACACCTGCCATGGCAATGATTTTTTTTGATGAAAATAATTTGCTTTCATAAAGAGCATTAAGTAAAAAATCCACAGGGTTACTTACTATGATAAACAAAGGATCGTTGTTAAATTTTTTAATATTTTTTGCACACTCAAGCATAATTTTAGAATTAATAGCAAAAAGCTCATCTCTACTTTGACCTTCTTTTCTAGCTACTCCCGCACTAAAAATAACCACTTGAGAATCTTTTGAATGTGCATAATCATCTGTACAAGTTATTTTAATATCAAAATTAAAAGCGGCTATACTCTGACTTAATTCTAATTCTCTAGCAAAAAGCAAATCTTTATTAATATCAATTAAAACAAGCTCATCAACCAACTCTCTTAAAATCAAAGCATAAGCAGTGCTTACACCAACATTTCCTGCACCTATGATGGTGATTTTCATTTTTTCTCCTTTTTTGTATTTATTTCACTAAATTAGCCGGCAATTCAAAAATATTTTTAATTAAATGATAAGGAAGTTGCAAGCTTTGCGCAATAAGTTGAGTTTTAAACTCAGGGTTTTCTACTGTTCCGCTTAATTTAATTTGCGTGCTAATTTGTCTATCTTTGCCTAATATAATTTGATTAATGATAGGAACTTTAGAAATAACTGAACTTGCCGATTTTAACGTTCTAAGCTCTAACAAACCGTCCACTTGATTATTTCTTAAGTTGATTTTAACTTGACCTAGCACATCTGCACTATCGCCATTAAAATTAAGTGCGTCTATCTCAAAAAGATCTTTTTTACGATTAAAACTTATACCAGCATTTTCAACACTAAAGCCTTTTTCATTAAAAGTTGGAGCTTTAAATAAAAGCAAACTAGGTATGGTATCAATAAAGCTTAAAAGCTGTTGATGGAATTTCAAATCTTTTAAATAAGTATCTTTAAATAAGAACTTACCTTTAAAAAAATCAGTACTATTACCATCTATATAAAGATTAAACTCACCTTTTTCAAAAACATTTTGACGCATAAAGGTGTTTAGAAAATCATCATCCATTTTTAAAGCTCTAATTTGCATTTGATTTTCTTTAAGCAAAAAATCAAATTTAGATTCATTTCTATTTGCCCAAGCTTTCACATAATCTTTTTTAATTTTAGCGTCAAATTGATCAAAATCTAAGGTTTTATTAAAATCTTTCAAAATTAAATCTATATTTTTCCCGCTAATATTATAAGTTGAATTTTCAAGGGTATCTAAAGTATTTTCCGTATCTTGCTGAGAAATTAACAAATTAATATTATTTAAAGTAATATTCACATCATCATTATCTTTTTGTGCAAAAACACTACCACTTGCACTAGTTAAATTAAAATCATTACCTTTTATTTTTATGCTAAAACTATCATATTCATAAGGATTGTTATCTTTATAGAGTAAAAATGATTCAAAAGTAGTATTATTAATATCTACATTAAAATCTTGGAAATTTAAAGTGTTTAAAGATAATTCCCCGCCATGCACTTTATTTTTTTGCATTAATTTAGAATAATTTTTATATTTTGCAAGTTTTTCAACATAAACAGACATACCTTGATCAAAATTTAAAGTTGTGGTAAATTCTTTATTATATAAACTAATATTTTTATCAAAATCAAGGCTTAAATCAAGAAATTTATTTTCCATTTTTAAACTCTCTTGTGGTAGTTCTAAGTTTGTTATAAAGGTTTTAAAATCACCTTTTTTTTGCTTCAAATCAACACTTGCATTAAAATCACCATTAATCATACTACTTTGCACACTTGCATTTTGTATATCTAGCTTATCTTTTTTTAAAGTAACATTTGCTTGAGCTATCTTAAAATCACTTATATTTATATTTGAATTAATAATATTAAAACTACCATTATAAGTAGTTTTCTCAGGATGATCAAAAGGAATTTTCAGTGTTAAATCAGTCTTTGTGACACCATTATTTTGTAAAAATGGTAATTTTATATCGTATAAAAGCAAAATTTTATTAACCCTATAATCAGCTCTAGCATTATCACTTTTAATGCGTATATAAATTCCTGCTTTTTCATTTAGCATATTATCTATGTAAATTTGGCTTTGAGCTAAATCATAATTATTAAAACGCAATTCATCGTAAATAAAATCAAGTCTTTGTTTTGCAAATTCAAGTCTTACAAAAGGACTTACGATAGGATCTATTCCTTTATCTAAAACTACTTTTAAATTATTTACATAACCTTTAGCGTTGATATCATTTAAATAATATCTATGTTTTCCAAAATCTGCAAAACCGGTTAATTTTTCTATAAAATAAAAATCAGCCTTTACCTTACCACCCACCCAAAGAGCAAGATTAGAAGGTAAATCCACTCCATTTTCTACTAAAATATCAAAAATTTGTGAAATGTTATTTGAGCTTATATTTTCTAATTCATAAGCAATCTCTTCTCTTTTGAGTGAAAATTTAACATCACTTCTTAAAAAATCACTATCAATTTTACCTTTAAAAGTATAAAATTTTGTCTTAGGATTAATAAGCAGGGAACCAATTACACTAAGATTGTGATCTTTTAAAAGAAAATTATCAATATTAGCTTGTATATTTTTATCACTAATTTTTAAATTCACTTTTACTAAAAGATTTTTACTATTTACAAAGAATAGATTATTTTTATAAATTAACTCCACAGGATAGTTATTAACAAAAATTTCATCGATATTGATTTCTTGAAAAAACCAATAAATATATTTTACATCTTTGATAAGCTGCACAGCTTTACTTGCGCTAGTTTCATTTTGAGTACTTTGACTTTGAGAATTTACTACGACTTTTTTAGCATTTAAAATGAGTTTTTTATCTAATTTAATATATAATTTCTCCAAATTAATAGAAGAAAATTCTAATTTTTCTATGTAAATTCCATTTTTGAGGTAAATAAACAAAGCAATGAAAAGTATCATAGGTAATGCTAAAAATTTAAGAATTTTTTTAATATGTTGTGATTTGATTTTAATTTTTCTTTTATCCATTTTTTATTATCTACTTTTACCTATAAAAACAAACTCTGTAGTTTTTATACCACAAGGTTCTGTTAGCAAGATTATAACGCAATTAGATAAAAATAACTATAAAATGAGCAGTATTGATAAATATACTTTATATTTTTTGGGCCATCCGCAATCTGGCTGGATAAATATAGGCACAAAAGAATTAAATAGAGTTGAATTTTTACATAAGCTTACCGTTGCTAAAGCAGCGCTTGAAACTATTACTTTAATTCCTGGAGAAACGACTGAAATTTTCTTTGAAGAATTAGCACCAAAATTAAATTTAAATGCCAAGACTTTAATGCAGGAATTTTACAAACAAAGTCCTTTTAAAGAAGGTATGCTTTTTCCTGAAACTTATAAAATTCCAAAAGGTATCACAGAAGAGCTTTTGGTAAAATATCTTTTAGCTTATTCTACAAATGAATTTAAAAAACTTTCTTATAAAATTTTTAGAGAATATAATGAAAAAAAATGGCATGAGTATATCATTATAGCGTCCATTATACAAAAAGAAGCAGCGAGCAATGAAGAAATGCCTATAGTTTCATCTGTGATTAGAAATCGTTTAAGAAAAGGTATGAAGCTTCAAATGGATGGAACATTAAATTATGGAAAATACTCTCATGAAAAAATTACTCCACAAAGAATAAGATCAGATAATAGTTCTTATAATACTTATAAATTTAATGGCATACCAAAAGAAGCTGTGTGTAATGTTTCATTTGAAGCTATTAAGGCAGCCATTTTTCCTGCTAAAACAGAATATTTATACTTTGTAAGAGATAAAAAAACCAATAAGCATATTTTTACCTCTACTTTAAAAGATCATAATAAGGCAATAAGAAATTGATTATAAAATTTCTCTTTGCCCTTTTGCATCAGGTTCACTTAAAACACCTGTTTGTGAAAGTTGTTCTATGATATTTGCTGCGCGGTTGTAACCTATTTTTAAGCGTCTTTGCAAATAAGAAATACTAGTTTTTCTATCTTCTAAGATCACAGCCTTTGCCTCTTCATAAAGCTCATCTAAATCCCCATCATCAAATTCACTTCTTTTATAAGCTCCATCTTGACTATCATCTTTTAAAAAACTCTCATCATATTCTACTACTTGTTGAGCTTTTAAAAACTCTACAATATTTTCAATTTCATTTTCACTTGCAAAAGGTGCATGTAAACGCACTAAACCACTCATACCAGGAGGGGTAAATAAACAATCCCCGCGCCCTAGTAAGCTTTCAGCGCCCATAGAATCTAAAATAACCTTAGAATCTATCTTTTGCCCTACTTTATAAGAAATTCTACTTGGTAAATTTGCTTTTACAACACCAGTAACAACATCTACTGAAGGGCGTTGCGTAGCTACAATTAAGTGAATTCCACTTGCTCTTGCCATTTGCGCTAAACGACCTATATAAAACTCTACATCCTTACCCGCAGTCATCATTAAATCAGCCAACTCATCAATAATCACTACGATAAATGGTAAGATTTCGCCACCTTGTTCTTTGATTTTTTCATTGTAATTTTCTATATTTTTAGTTTTTGCTTCAGCCATCAAACGATACCTGCGCTCCATTTCAGCTACCATATTCGATAAAGCATTTACCGCCTTTTTGGGATCAGTAATTACCGGTGTAAGTAAATGTGGTATATCATTATAAATACTAAATTCAAGCATCTTAGGATCTATCATCATAAGTCTTAAGGTTTTTGGTGAATTTCTATAAAGCAAAGACAAAAGCATAGAGTTAATTCCCACACTTTTACCACTTCCTGTAGTTCCTGCTATTAAAAGATGGGGAAGTTTTTTAAGATCTGTAATGAAAGGATCGCCTACTATATCTTTACCCAAAGCTATGGTTAAAGGTGAGCTAGAATTTTTAAATACCTCACTTTCTAAAATTTCTCTTAAGTAAATCGTATCAATTTTTTCATTTGGTACTTCAATCCCTACTACATCTTTACCTGGAATTGGAGCTTGAATTCTTATAGTTTGAGCTTTTAAAGCCATAGCTAAATCATCTTGTAAAGATAAAATTTTACTCACTTTGACATCTGCTGCTGGACGAAATTCAAAAGTAGTCACAACAGGACCTGTGTAAGTTCTAACTACATCACCACCTATTTTAAAACGTCTTAATTTTTCCAATAAATCATAAATTTTTCTATCAATCTCTTCTTCATTGATTTCACTTTTGCCTTCTTTTGGCATAGTTAAAAAATCTAAAGGTGGTAAAGAAAAATCTTTTGGTTTTTCAAAATTTCCAAAGTCAAGATCTTTTAATAAAGCTTTATTTTCACTCACTTCATTAGTAATAGAATAGTGTGTTTTATTTTCTACTACTTCCGTTATAGGCTCTTGAGTAACTTCAAATGGAACTTTTTCTTCTTTAACTTCATTTTGCATTTCTTCTACTACAAAAGGACTTTCATAATTTTTTTTACTTCTTAACTCTTCTATACTAACAGGCTTATTAAAATCATCCTCACTAAAATCTAATTCTTTTACTTCATTTTGCGGGATAAAATCCTCATCTTTAAAATCTTTCACCCCTAAAAAGCTAGTTTTGTTTTGAATTTTTTTAAACTCAGCTTCTTTTTGTGCTTCTATGGCATTTAATTCTTCAATTTTTTTAAAATCCTCATTAAGCTCTTCTAAAATTTTTTCTTTTTGCAAGGCTTTATACTCTTCTAGCAATTTAGCTTTTTGTAGCATTTGCTCACGCTCTTTAAGCTCTTTGGCAAATAAGGAATTTTCTTCTATTGTTTCTTCTTTATTTTCATTTAAATCTATATTACGTCTTTTATAGCTTGGTTCATCTAAATTTTTACTTTTTAAGGTTTGAGTATAAATATCTTCACTTTTGTTTTTGTATTTTAATAAATACTCTTCAGGGGTCATTTCATCTTCCTTTATATTTATTTGACTTGCTTTTTGAGCAAAACTTGCAATAGGCTCTGAAAGCTCATGAATATAGCTTGAACTTAACTTTTTATCCTCTTCGCTAATTACCACTTCTTCTAATTCTTGGTTTTTTAAATCTTCGAGATTGAATTTTTTACTTTCTTGAGCCTCTTGTTTTGGCAACTCTTCTTTCTCAATGAGTTCTTCTTTTTTTTCTTTGATTAAAAGCTCTTGCTTAAGTTTTTCTTGTTCTTCTTTGGTTTCATTTTCGTATTTATCACCACCAAAAAATCCAAAAATTTTATTTTTAATTAAAGTTTCAAGTTTTAAATAAAAATCAAAATCAAGCTCTATTTTAAATACTTCTTTGATAATTTGCGGAAAAGAAATACTAAAAGCAAAAGCTAAAAACAAAATCACTAAGATTAAACTTCCTATTTTTCCAAAAAGTCCATCTAAAATCACAAACATAGCAGAAGCTATATAACCTTTATCTTGTAAAAATGCCGAAGCAAAAACAAGCGAAGCAAAAATACAAGCAAAAATAGCCACGCTAAATCTACGCTCAATAAGTTCAAAATTATAATCATTTTTATACAAAAGATAATTAAACCAAAAAAAGACAAAAGGATAAAATTTAGTCAATGAACCAAATAAAAAATAACTAAGTTTTGCCAAAGAATACCCTATAATACTTACTAAAGCTTGATCAGGTATCAAAGAACTTAAGCAAAAATAAAAAATAAAAATATTAAAAATAATAAAAATAGCTTCTTTTTTTATAACATATCCTTTATAAAGAAAAAAGCTATTATATCAAAAAATTATAAGTAGTTTAATAAACTAATTTGAGAAATTTTAGAGGTTGCTGAAAGCATAGCTTGATAAGAAACCATAGTTTGCATAAACTGCATATAAGTCTGACCATAATCAGCATCAGTTACACCACTTTTTATAGAAGCTACATTGATATTTAAAAAAGTCATTCTTTTATTTGTTTCTTCTATATTATTAGTGTAAGCGCCTATGGTTGTTTGCATTTTTCTAACATGATCTTGCAAATGATCAATCCTTTCTAATGCTCCTTGCAAACCTGTATTTCTAGGATCACTTCCTTCTGAGTCAGCTCTCATATTACCATTTAAAACAGCATCTATCATCTCATCTAAATCTTTAATTAAATCAATATTTGGGTCATCAATAGTTAAAGAGTTATTTGCACTAAATACAAAACCAGAACCATTGCTTACCTCGCCTGCTGGAGGAAAACCACTGTTTGAATTTGAATCTTTTAAAGTAAGACCTATATTTGTATTAGTTGAAAATTTATCAGTAATACTTATACGACCCTTATAATCCATACTAACTTCTACAAAATCTTTAGAATCATTTATATTTTGTTGAATAGTTTGAAAATCACCATTATTTATTGTTCCGTTTGCATTTGCATTAATTGTAGTAGTTGGAACCTTATCACTTGCAAACATACCTATAATATCATTTAATTGACCATAAGTAATATCCTCAGGTCTTGTTTGCATACCTACTGAAGTTCCTGTTGCTTCATTATATTGAGAGTGAGTAATAGGAAAACTTATAGTTTTAGTAGGATCATTTGGATCTTGGTAGCTAACTTTGGAATTTTCTAAGTCAATTTCAACCTTATATTTTTGACCACTTTTAGAAGTAATCTCCATTTCAAGTTTTTGACCCTTCATGTCCCCATTAGCATTTGCTAAAACTTCACTAAGTTTTGTACTATCAGTAGCATACTCACTAGTGCCTTTAATCACTTGAGAAACATTACCAAAAACAGTATTGCCATCTTTTTCAAAAGGCACATCAAAATCAGCTCCATTGGTTTTATTACCATTGATATTACTTTTTATAAAATCTGTTTTATGTATATCTACAGTAAATTGTTCACCATTTACCTCAATAGTAACTGGACTTTTGGTATTATTCAAATCTCCACCATGTGCTGCTTGCATGATACGATTAGTCACTTCATCCATACTAATACCCTCAGCAGCAGCAGCTTCACTTAAAGCTTTGATTTGTTCCGCATCCTGAAGTTGCGGTGTCATAGCAACTGCATGAAAATCTAAAGAGCTATTACCCTCTTGTAAATTTTTAATTTCTATTTGGCCACTATCATTCATAGTTACTTCAACAACTTTATTTGCATCCGTATTACCATATAATTTACCAATATTTTCTAAAACATCGCCTATTTTATCTTCAGGCCCTACATTAATAGTTGCTTTAAAGCTTGTTCCATCAGGTCTAACACCTTGAATATACATAGATGAGCTTGGAAAAGGTAGTTTGCTATCTGCATAATCAAAATCTTTATCAGGGTCAAGTCCACCATTTTTCACATAATTTTGACCTATAAGATAAGAAAATTTAGATTCTTCATCTAAATATTTTTTTTGCTCAGGATTAGAATTAACATCGTATCTACCATCTATCATAGATACATTTGTAGAGATAATCTTACTAATATTTGAATCAGGTTTAAAAAATAAATCCCAACCAGGTATGTTATAAGGAATTTGAGTTCCAGCACCACTTACTACGAAAATATTATCTTTGTTACCAGTATAATTTCCATATTTATCAAAAGGTTTTGTAGCTGTATTAGATCCTGCAAATAAATATTGCCCATTAATACTAGTATTTGCAATATTTACAATAGAATCTCTTACAAGTTTAAGCTCTTTTGCAATAGCTTCTCTTGAAGTTTGAGAATTTCCATCACTAGAAGCTTTTACTAAAAGTGTTTTAAATTTTTCCAAAAGCTCGGTAATGTTTTTTAAAGCTGTATCTGTATTTTTTGCCATTTCTTGCGCTGCTTGCGTTCCTTGAATAATCTGACCTATATTTGCCATCTCATATTCCAATCTTGAACCATTAATATAAATATTAGCATTTTCCCAAGAGTGCTGTATAAGCTGACCTGTTTGCAATTGCAAATTATATTTATTAAGTAAAGACTGACCATCCGTGTAATTTTGTATAGAAGTGTAGTAGTTATACTGGTTACTGATTCTCATTATTTTGCTCCGCAAATAAATTTTTTAATTATTTGCAAGCAAAAAAAGTTCCAATTTTAAAGATATTTTAATTTACTATATAAATATTTTTATATTGCTTTAATTTTTTTTTAGTATAATTTCACATTCTATATTTTTAATTTAAAATCTTAAAAAGCCCGAGTGGTGAAACTGGTAGACGCGCCAGACTCAAAATCTGGTAAGGGCAACCTTGTGTCGGTTCGAGTCCGACCTCGGGCACCATTTGTTTTTTACTCCCAAGTGTTATTTTTCAATAAATTATCTTTAAAATCCTATATTTAAGGGATTATATAAACATTCTTTTTTATTCTATTTTGTTATTTTTTGTGTTAAAATATTGCAAAAAAAGTGGGTTACTTTTAAAAAAGTGGGCTACTAAATGGGTTACTTTTTACAATAATACAAAGAATAAAAATGGCAAAAATTAATAAACTTACAGATAGTTTCTTGAAAAGCGTAAAATGCGATAATGGTAAAAAATTTATAAAATTTAGCGATCCTAGTATAAAAGGATTGTATGTTTTTGTTTATCCTAGTGGTAGAAAACTATTTAAAACAAGACAAGCTAATGATACTTATATAACACTTGGGGAATATCCCTTGCTTTCCCTAGCAGAACTTAGAGAAATAGCTATAAATTCACACAAACTAAAAGCCAAGGGTCAAAACATAAGCAATGCAAAAAGATTGAAATTTGGCGTATTATATGATGAAGTATTAGAAAATGCAAGAAAGAGTAATTTAGCAGCGAAAACAATCCAAAGAGGACTAAGCTACAAAGAAGGTATTTTTAAATCTTTAGAATATAAAAATATTAATGATATAAAAAGAGTAGATATTGTTAATATTTTAAAGACCATAGAGCATAAAAGCGCTACGCTTCAAAAAGCAAAGATATGGATAAATAAAGTATTTGAATATGCTTTGCAACTTGAGATCATAGAAAACAATCCCGTAGCTTCTATCAAAAACAATATTGTATTTAAAAAACCAAATCAGGTTATACACCAACCTACCCTATTAGATGAATCTGATATTAAAGAATATATAAATACTCTAATACATTCAGATATCAAACAAAGTCATAAAAATTTAATGCTTTTTGTGCTTTTAACAGCCCAAAGACCTGGCAATGTTATAAAAGCTACTTGGGATGAGATAGACTTTAAAAATGAAATTTGGACTATATCAGCTCAAAAAATGAAAATGCGTAAAGAGCATAATATAGCATTAAGCAAACAAGCCATAAGTATATTAAAAAATCAATATGCGATTAAAGTCAATGATTATGTTTTTGCTGGTTCTTCTAAAAAAGGATGTAATAGTGAAAATATCACATGCAATACCAATAAACGCTTAGGATATAAAGGAATTCAAAGCGCGCATGGATTTCGTGCTATGTTTAGAAGCATTGCAAACGAAAAGCAATTGGAACATGGAGTAAGTATGGATATAGCAGAGCAATGCTTAGCTCATGAGCAAAAAAATGCAATATTGAAAGCTTACAATAGAAGTAAAAATATAGAATTAAAAAGAAGATTAATGCAGTGGTGGGGAGATTATATAGAAAAACTTGCAGGAAAGCTTAGCTAACCTTGCAATATTTTATCCAATCATCGATTTCTTTCTTTTCATACATTAAAACTTTTCCCACTCTAACACCCTTTGGAAAGTTATAAATAGCTTGATTTTTTCTCATTCTCATTTTTCTTATCCTATCAACGCTAAAACCCAAATACTGTGCAACTTCTTTTGTACTTAATAATTTCATATTAATCCTTTTTAATGTTTGTTTCTAAATTGAGTGATTTTATAATGGCTTTTTGCTCTTCATAACTTAAAGTATGTGCTAATAATACTTTGACATTCTCAAAATCAAAACTATTATAAGAAACTCTTGTATCTATAAGCTTTATACATATTCTTTTAAGCTCTACATCAAGCCAAGCCTCTATCTTCCAATAATGTCTAATTTCTTCTTCTAAAGAGTTACATCCATTAGAAAATGAAAGATCATTTCTTATAGAAAGAAATTCTTTAAGCATTTTTGATAATTGTTGTTTTATTTCTTCTAAGTGTTTTTCTATCAAATTTCTTTGATCTAAAAAATCTTTCATCATTTGCAGCATTTTGTCTCCTTTATATTTAATCTTTTATTGAATTTATCTTTTAAAATCTGATAATTATAATTTATTAAATCATCAAGTCTTCGTTTTGTTTCACCTATGATGTTTTTAGTAAGATTTTCGCTCCATAAAGCGAAATCTAGCTCATTAAAAATTACCAAACCATACTTAGCTAACTCTTTTTGTAAAAGCCTTAAATTTTCTTCATTGCTAAAATCCTTTCTTCTTTTTAAAACCTCTAATGCACCTTTACAAATATCTAATTCATCTTTTGTTTGATTTAGATCATACTTTAAAGCTTTAATTTGATTTTTGAAATTAGTTTTTTGCTGTACTAGTTGAGATTTATAGCCTATCTTTTGATGATGATTTAAAGAATTTAGTCTTTGATTTTCATCGCTTAAAGTTTTAAATCTAGCTTGTGTTTGCTCTCTTAAAAGCTTAGCTACTTTTTTGCGGTATTCTTTAGCCTTAGGACTTTTGATAAAAAATCCAAGCATATAAACACCTTCTAAAGTCCATTTGATTACTCTTTGTCTTCCACCTTTTGTTTGCTCATAATCGTAGAAATAATGAATATTTTCTATGAGTTCATCGGCGTTTCTTGAAAAATGACTTAAAATTGCATTTTTTGTAACTTTGTAAAATGAAGCAACTTGTATCGAAGTATTATTTTGTATTTGTGATAGCATATCAACCCTTTCATTATTATGCTTTGAAAGGGTTGTTTGTGATTTTAGTGTTTGCTTTCTTTTGTTTTGTCTTTTTTATTTACATAATAAGTCGCATAAATTGCAACTACTACCGCAAAGGCTAAGATGATGTATTGTCCCATTATTTATCCTTTCGTGTGATATACATTGTATAAACACTAAGTGCAGTTATAATATAAGGTGCTATATCTGTGCTTAAGTTCATTATAGCATAAGAGCCATTTACAAAAAGCCCTAAACCTATATTTCTTAATAATTCTCTCATAATTAATTCTAACACAAAAATCTTAAACAACCCTAATTCAAAGAACATAAATTACTAATTTTAGTAATTATGTAAGAATTATATACTATTTTTAGGATAAAGTCAAGTAAATAAAACTAATTTTAGTAAAATAATTAAAATAATTTCTAAAATTAGTATTTATAAGGTATATTCATTTTGTGGATACCTTATAACTCACTTGCTATTTTATAAGCCTTTTTAAAAATCTCTAGTTTTTCTTTTAAAGCTTTGTTTTCAATCAAAAGATTTAAAGCAAGTTCTGCCATTTTTGGAATTTTCGTAGTAGCCCAACCCGATATAGTTGTTTGTGGCACCCCCAAAATCTCGCTTAGTTCCTTTTGTGTGATATTTAACTCCTTGCAAACTTCTTTAACGATGTTTTCTTCTGCCATATTACTCCTTTATTGAGGACCTTTATATCCAATCATCCAATAACCATTGGTTATTTTTATGTCTAAAAAACCATTATGAGTATCACAATTTATAGTAAAATTATATTTTCCACCACATTCATCAGCTTTTAATACTTCATTTAATAAAGTTTCCTCTCCTTTATTCTTTAATAGTATTTTAATTTTTTCTGAAAATTTAGGAACATCACTTTTTAAAGAAAATAGTTTATCATATTCATATTGATTTAATGTCATGTAGTCTCCTTGATTTTATTTGTAGTGTTTAAAATTTTAAACACTACTTAATATTTATTATAAACCAAAAAATCTGAAATATATATTACAAAATGGATTGTATTATTTAAAAAGCTGCTTTATAATGGGTTGAAAGCGTATCTAATACTTTTAATTTTTCTTTTAAATCTATATTTTCTAATGTATACATTTTATCCCTCTTTATTTTCTTGATTAAAAAGATTAGGTTCTTTCATTTTCTCAAGCTCTCTTATGGTTGTTTTTAAATCTTCTTTATATTCTTTAATGGCTGAATTTAAAGCACTTCTTTCATACTCTGCGTGCTCTATAGCTTTATGTAAAGATACAATTTTCATAGATAGCTCTTTTAGATTATTTTGATTATCTATGTTTTCCATTTTTACTCCTTTTTATAATATTTTCCAGCATATCTATACCCCTTTGAAGTATTTGTTTTTCTTCTGTTGTTCTTGATTTAAGCTCATTAGTGTTTTTTGAGCAAATATCGTAAAATACAAAATCAATGCGTTTATAAAGTTTGATTTTTTTCTTGTATTCACATCTTAAGTCATTTTTGATACTTTCTTTGTTTCTTTCAAACAAATCTATAGCAAAAGGATTATCAAAATAAAAACACAACATTCTTTCATTTGCACTATTGATAATCCTTGCTTCTTTCAAACTATATTTTAAGTCATTTTTTAAACATGCACGAGCTATTTCATTAGCCTCAATTATATGTGTTATGATACTCATGCAACATCCTTTAATGCATATGGTTTTATATCTTTTGTCCATCTTGGATTGATTAAATATTTTGTTTGTTTAATAAGTAATAATTCTTTTGTAAAGCTATATGTTTTACCTAGTAAAGCTATAAAATCATATATAAAATCTAAAGCATCATGAATGTGTTTATGCTGTATGTATTTTAAAAATTTATAGTTTAGTTTGAAAGTTAATTCTAATCTTTTCCAGTCTTTAAATTCTTCTTTGATTTTTTCTTTGTGATAACTAGTCTGCTTTTCATACTTATCATAAATCAAAATTCTATCAAGATCAAAAAACTTATTATGCACCCCATTTACATAAAGATATTTTTTATAAAAAACCATTTCGCCTTTGATTTTTTTATTTAAAGACAACTCATGCAAATGTTCTTCATATTTTCTCATAGAAGCACTTTCATCACAAAAATCACAAGCTATATCAAAACTATAAGCCTTAAACCTCTTAACCATTTTACTTAACACCTTATACACATCAGCTACCACACTTTTGCTAGGCTGAAAAAGACCATTAAACTGTACTTCTACATAAAAGTCTTTTTTCTTTTTATTTTTTCTAGCAACTTCATGGGTGTCTTTTGAATTTTCTATCACTATTATGGTATTTGATAAACTTTTATTTCTAGGTTTGATGTTTATATACCTAACCTTAAACTCATAAAACTTATCTTTTGTTTTGATATTTTTAAACTTCTCTTTTGTGTATTTTTCTATAGCTTTATTGCGGTTTGTTTTTCTAAGTTTTGTGTGTAAATCATGTTTTTTAAGAAATTTATAAAATGCAAATTTTGGGATTACAAATTTGATACTATCATAGCCTATGTTTTGCATTTTATTCCTTTCTTTTTTTGTTATTTTACTACCTTATCAAAACCTTTTTTCATAACTAAAGATTTTGAATTTGCCTTTGTAAGTTTAAATCCTTTTGAGCTAAGCTCACTTATTAAACTTTCTATTTCTCTTGCTTTTTTAAATGCATCATTTTCTTTTTGTATGGGCTTAAAATTCATTACTATCCTTTCAATAATTCTTTTGCTTTTATCAAGAGTTTTTTTAAGTCATCTAAGTTAGATCTTAATTCATCCTCATCGCACTCTTCCATGTAGTCAATTAAATCTAAGCATTCTTTGTTAATTAAAGCCAAAGCCCTTGTGTGTTCTATGGCTGTGTTAATTTTTTCTTTAAAAGACATTTTCTTCCTTTTTATAGTGCATAAATGGAAGTTAAAAACCACCATAAAGGTGGTTACTCAAAATAAAGAAAGCTAATATGGCTTATAAGGGAGTTTAACTCCCATTTAAACACTACTTATGTCAAAACATAGAGCCTGCATTCAAAGTTATTTAAACTTTTGGTATTTTGACAATTTAACAAAGCTTTTTAAAAAAGCCCACTTTCCCACCCGTCGCCGTGGAGTGTGATAAATAAAGAACACGCTAGCTTGATCACCAAGCTAGCTATAAGGAAATTCACTTAAAACCTAGTTTCAAGCTTTTAAAAACCTTTTAAGCACACTTAGAAAATGTGCTTAATGAGGTTTTCAAGCTACCTCATCAATTTCTTTTAAAAGTTCAGAAATCTCTTGTATGGTTTTTGTTTTTTCTTCTACCAAAGCTGTAAATTTTTTATGCTTTAGTTTTAAATCTTTCAATCTCTTAGATAATCTCAAATCCTCATTCAAAAAACCAAGTCTTAAAAGTGCTTTTTCTACTTTAGAATTTGTTTTGCTTTTATTGCTAAGCCAAACCTTTAAAGTTTGATTTTTCAAATTGAGTTTTCTTTCTACTTCATCAAAAGTTTTTAACCCTAACTTTTCTTTAATTTTGTCATTAATACACATTCAATTACCCTCATAATGAACTATGATGGTTTCAAATAAACCATCACTAATAGCTTCTAGTTTTACAAAATTATGATCAAGTAAAAAATTCAAAGCTTCATTAAATTCACTTTCTTTTATGTTCATTCTTTTAAAAAGTGTGTCTTTTTTTATAGATTTTTCATTGCTGAGTATATTTGATATGGTGTTTGCATATGCTCTTATCATTTTGTTTCCTTTATCTTTATGATTACAAACATAACCGATAAGATAGCTATAATCACGCCAGCTATAATCCAATCTTGCATTATGTATCCTTTTTTATACTTAAGCAAAAAATTGGTATTCTTTTTGCTGAAAAATAATTATTTTTATGTTTTAAAATTAATTATTTTGTGAAATTATATATTAATTTTTAATATATGTCAATATATATTTTTAATTTTTATATTAATTATAAATACGTTAAAATTTTTACCATAATTATAAAAAATACTATACAAGGATTGAAAATGTCAGAAAAAGAAAATATTTCATATGAAAATTATGAAAAGAATTTAAAGCTAGAATTAGAAAATAAAAGAAAAGATTTAGATAGTCAAATTTCACAAATTATACCAGGACAAACACAAATGATAAAACTTTATTTTTGGTTTGCTACTCTTATAATATCAGGGCTTTTAACTATATCAGGCAAGATGATTAAAATTTATCCTACTGTTTCAAACTTGGAAATCTTGCGAATATCTTTTTTTGTCCTAACTTTTATATATGGTTTAGCTTGTATCTTTTTTTCACTAAAAGCGATTTTAAAAGGAGCTATCATCTATCACCCAGCTGAATTAAAAAAGGTATTTGAAGAGTTTCCAAAAGATAAATACGAACACATAAAAGGCTTAGAAAGAATGATAAACGCAACCTATAAAGCTATAAAAGCAAATAAAGACGAAATCTTAAAAACTACAAAACAATTGCGTTTATCTTTTTATAGCATTGTTCTTTGCTTGTCTTTTTTTATAATATTTTTAATTACATTATTTCCAAATTTTATAGAAAGGGGGTGAGTATGCTTGGCAGATGATAAAGAAAGCGTTGAAATAGATCACCTACTCCAACACAAACCAGAGATGATAAGAAAGATTAAGGCTATTTAAGCCTTAATTAAACAAAATATAATACCCAAAAAAGAAAAACACAAATATAAACCAATACTCCATTTTTAAGCCATTACAATATCATAATATAAATTTAATCTAAAACTTGGCATACTTTATGCTTTCTTAAATTAATAATTTATTTTTTAAGTTGTTAATAAAATTATATATTAATTTTTAATATATGTCAATATATTTTTTAAGGTTTATATCCATGAAAGATTATTATGAATTAGTAGAAGAGTTAAAAACTTTTTTCAATGTAAAAAGTTTAGAAGAAGTAGCTGAAAAATTAGGATATAAAAAAAATAACGCAAACAATTGGCGTAACAATAAACAACTTTCTGCTCAAGCACTTAAGAAATATTACGATTTAAAAAACAACAAAAAACATATAATTAAAACAAGCAATATAGAAAATACAGTTAAAATCAGATATTTTCCTAATGTTTATGCTAGTGCAGGTTTTGGAAACGATAACAGCGATGAAAACTTTCAAACTATATATCTTGATAAAAATTTTTTAGTAGAAATATTAGGTATTCCTTACAAAACACAATATGATATGATAAAAATATTTGGCGATAGCATGGAACCTTTTATACAAAATGGAAGTTTTGTTATAGTTGATACTAGTAAAAATTCTCTCGATAAGATCAAAAATGCTGATGTGGCTATTTTTAGATACGATGGTGAATTATTTTGCAAACGCATAAGAAAAAATGTCCTTGATGATGAAATTATCATAAGTAGTGATAATATAGGTTTTGAAGACAAAAAAATTAAAAAATCTGCATTAAAAGACTATGTATTTTTAGGTGTTGTAATTTGCTCGTGTAACACTAAAATATTCTTAAATCAAATAGAAAGAATATAAATGCTTGTTTGGGGCGCTATAGCAATTTGGCTTTTAATTTTATTTTATTATTGTTTTGATGATTTTGTCAAAGCTTTTTTAATATCCTCATTCATTTTATTTTGTCTTTGGTTATTAACAGTATTTGTTAATACTTTTAAACACAAACCACAAAAAACAAAAAATCAAGAAGACAATCGCGCTTCAAAAGATAATCTTTATAATACCACACTTAATTTTACTCAAACACCTTTTAATCAAAAAACAAATGCTTATAAAAAATCCTTTAACGATAGTAGTAATATCAATCAAAATTTCCAAGAAAGAATTTTACCAAGATCAAGAAACAAGATAGAATATAAACCAAATAAAAACGATGAAATGTATCCTTATAATTATTCTGAATTAATTCCGTGCTACCTTCAAACAAACCCAAAAGAGTATTTTACAAAAGATGACTTAAAACTTAATGTTATAGTAATAGACACCGAGACAACAGGTTTAAGAAAATGGGAAGATGAAATACTTCAACTTTCAATCATAGATGAAACGGGATATCTAATCTTTGATAAATATTTCAAACCCAAATATAAATCTACCTGGATAGAGGCTCAAAAAATTCATGGTATAAAACCTGCTTTTGTCCAAAATAAAGCCTCTATAGATAACTATAAAATTCAACTAGAGAAAATTTTTAATGATGCTGATGTAATAATAGGCTATAACTTAGATTTTGATTTAAAATTTATAAAACGCGTAATAGATTTTGAAAAACCTATGTTTTGTATTGATGTAATGAAACTTTTTACAAGTTACTATCATGAGGAAAGTTCTATACTTCCAAATGTCGACTGTGGTTATAGTTGTAAAAAACTTACCTTTGCAGCATGGCATTTTAAAAACCCTAATGCACTAAATCCTTTAAATTTTCATGGAGCACACGGAACACTCGAAGATGCTAGGGCTACTTTATATGTATTAACAAAATTAGAGCAAACCTTATCTTCTACACCTAATTATAAAAATTTTAGAAAAAGATTGGGTTTTAACAGAATAATTGATTTATTTTATCAAGACTTTTTAAAAAAAGAAGAGGAAGAATTAAACAAACAAAAGCTTAAATCAGATATAAAAGATAATGTTGATAAATTATATAATGAGATGATCGCAACTTTAGGCAGTGATGTAAAAATTTCAAAAATCATTCATAATTCCTATGCGACTTTTTATATAAAAAATCAAAAAAAATGGATTATGAAAGTCTATTTTAATGAAAATGCAAAAGCCCAAAAAGCTCTTTTAAATATTCCAAATTCAAAATTTAGAAAAGTTGATGAAAAGTTTTTTATAAGACAAAAGAAAAAATTAAAAGAGATTATAAATTCATTTATTGTCGAATAAATTTTTTATTTGATAGTAAAATTACTACTTAATATCTACATAAAAAAGGTTGCAATAATATGAAAATTAATTTTTTAAATAAAAATTAATTAATTTTTTACTATACTTTATCATGTATATTAAATTAATTTAATTAAATTAATTTTAATTTGCTTTGAAATCTAAAATTATTTATTAGATTAATTTATTTGACTTAAGGAAAAATGACAGTGGCTAATACAAATACATACACAATAACTCCACAAATTGAATATGATGATCAAGTTTTGGAAATTTTAAATTCCATGGGCACTGAAAAAACAAATATAATTGATGATTCAGAAATATATTCAAAGGGAAATGTCAGCAATGACTGCGAAATGTCTTTTTCAGACTTAAAAATAACTCAAAATGATATAGATAATTTTAGAAAAAGAATTTTTTCATAAGTTTCATTTTGTAATGATAGATACTAGAAATTTAGCTGAAATAGAAAAGGTTTTTTATACAACATATGATTTATTTGCCCAAGCAGATACAGCTCTTTCTTTAACACATCATGGGAAAAATTTAAATTTAATCAAACAAATGATGATTTTTTACTTAAATAGTTTAAGTTCTAAAAAAATTAGCGAGAAAGATAAGTTTGCTAATTTTGAACAATTAAGGACAGATGTAGAAAGTTATATTATATACTGCGAAAAAAAATATGGATATCTTTTTAGTTCCAAGGTGCCTAAAGCACAAATTAATAATAAAAAATTTTTAGAATGCATGAAAGATATAAAAAATTTTTCACAATCTATAGCTGATTTTATAGTCTTTAGGCAATCCTTAACTAAGGAAGAAAAGAAAAAAATTGCTGCAGTGAATTTAAAAAAAAGATTGAAATATTATTTTGATTTTGATAACTATACCTTAATAGATCAAATCATATCTCAAATTTATAGTAAAGATAATTTAATTAACATACCAAAACAAGTTTTGATAGAATTTCACAACTTTATGTCACATATTTGTTCTGCTTATACTACCAAAAATATTATAATCCAAAACAAAAATATCGAAAGAGCCAAAAATCATCTTTATAGAGGTTCTTTAGATCTTTATAAAATAATAATAAAAGACTACTTTATCTGCAATGAAGTTGTCAATAAAAATTGTATTAAAATGTTGTTTGATGTTAGGCTAAAAGAATACTGTGGCTTAGGAGATGGCTGTTTGCAAAACGATATCTTAGAAGAATTTAAAAAAATTAAATCAGAACTTCAATCCACTCCATAAAATCACTGATTCAACTCCTTAATTTTATCCATATTGATCTCACATTGCTTATAGTGATAAAAAAGCTCACTATAAGCTTTTAATATATCTTTTTCATCTTGCACTATAGGTTTATGCGCTCTATCAAATTCTAAAAGCTCATTTGGTATTTGCACTTTTTGAATTTGTATTTTGGTTAATCTTGTGTTTTGCTCCCACAGCCTATCAAGCATAGCATTAAAAAGCTTAGTAGTATTAGTTTCATTGCTTTTGGATATATAGTTTTTAACATCATCAACCCTTGTTTTGATTTGATTTTTTTGAGTATTTACATGAAAGAGTGCTTTTAGCTCTTGCTCGTGTCTTGTTTTCAATTCCTGAGTAATCCTTGTGAGTTCATTATTTACACCCAAAGCTAAATTTAAATCACTTTGACTTTTTTCTAATTTTGCGTTTGTGCTATCTAGCTTAAGATATAAGAATACATTAAGCATAAGCATTAAGGCTAAAGCAATATAAAGCTTTGTATTGTTAAATAAAAATGACATATTGTTTGTAGTTTAAAGTAGGTTTTTGTATAATACTTTCAAGGGTTAGCCGTAGGTCTGACCCCCTATGGCTTAATCTAACCCTAGAAAGTAGGTGATTAAATTTGAGCTATATAATCCACATAATCTTTATAATTATACTACTAAGTATGATTATAGTCAAGGCTTATTAACCTTGTCCCCTTTTTTAAGGGGATTATGTGGTAACCTACTCTAAGCTTACTCCTTTCTAAAATTTGTTTGTAATTTCTAATTTTATATTTGATAAATTTTGCTGATATAGCAAGTCATATAATTTTTTACAAGCTTGTCTGCTTTGACCGACACTTTCATCGCTCTTGGTTAAACCTAGTAAAATACAACCTTTTGTATTCTAATAATTATATATTTATCATCTTTTACTCTCAAACATTGTTTTCTAAATAAACTTTCATTTCCAAACTATAAGTTTTGCAGCGTTTATAAACTAGACTTTATTTGTTTATAAAGCAATTGTTGCTAATATTTTGAAAAAATTTAGAGAAAAATCATGAAAGATCTTAAAAAATACATCGCAAATTCCAAACTAACACGCCTTGAAGTTTTATATGAAAAATTAGTAAAGTCTGAAAATGGCATAACCATAAAAGAACTAGCCCAAGAACTCAATGTAAGCGCTAAAACCATAAAAAGAGATATGCAAGGGGTTTTTGAGCCTATGGGGCTTATTAAAAATGGAAGAAAATGGCGTATTGATACAAGCAAAGACATTCAAGTGCAAGATGATGAAAAAATAATCCTTGAAGTGCTTGATACCATGGCAAAAAGTGCTGGAAACAGCTTTTATGCTAAGGCTCACCCCCTACTTTCTAAGCTTTCTCAAAATATCTCTAACCCCATCCATACTAGTTTAGATGCAGAAAAGCTAGAAGAAAAAGATTTAAGCAATTTTCAAATCCTCGAACAAGCCATCAACACCAAAACACAAATTGTCTTTAAATATGAAAATAAACTTTTCCAAGTAAAACCTCTAAAACTAGCCTTTTTTAGTGGGTTTTGGTATTTGCTTGCTTTTGATATGAAAAAACGTGATATTTTCAAAAAATTTTATTTAAAAAATATCCAAAACATCACCCTAACCCAAGAGCATTTTCAAACCGATGAGAGTTTAGAAGTAAAACTTCAAAGAGTAAATTCTATATGGTTTAGCCTTGATAAGCCTTTTACAGTAAGGCTTTTAGTAGAAGAACCGATACGAAAATACTTTGAAAGAAAGCCTCTAAATTCACAAATCATCACCGGTAAAGACAAAGATGGCTCCATAGAAATAGAGCTTGAGATAACTCATGAAATGGAAATTTTACCTTTGGTGTATTATTACATACCTTATGTAAAGGTTTTAGAACCTGATTTTATAGCAAATAAAGTCAAAGAAGTAGTTGGAGAATACCTTGATCAAATAAGCAAATGATTGCTTATTTGTTTGGTTTTAATTTATTGTTAATCTTTTCTAAAGTGTTTTTTATGGTATTCTTGTCTAAAAATTCTTTTAAAATTTCACAAAATTTTTTCGTCCATTCTCCATAATTTTCTATAAGCCAATACGCAAAAGCATATTTTTCTTTAAAGTTAAAATTTTCAAATACATCATAGTAATAATGATCGCCACTTCTGCGGATATTATCATTTCTTATATTTGAGTTTTGAAAACATTCTAAGCATTTTTCATACTTATTTTTATCTTCATTATAATTCATTTTAAAAGTCAATCCGAAATTATCATAATCACTTTTTCCAAAAAAAACACCCACACTAGGCCACACATCATTATCATCTTCATAAATTTTTGGATAAAAATCAAACCAATCGTAATTAACTCTTTTCTCATCAAGCTTATATCCAAACCATTTTTCATCACATATAGTTCGTT
This sequence comes from Campylobacter lari, assembly GCF_001017575.1. NCBI lineage: Bacteria > Pseudomonadati > Campylobacterota > Epsilonproteobacteria > Campylobacterales > Campylobacteraceae > Campylobacter > Campylobacter lari. The sequence goes on from NZ_CP011372.1 coordinate 864,234, forward strand.
CTTTTTCAAATTCTTTTTCAAGCTCATTAAAAAAATCATTTACTAATTCTTCACAAATTTCATCCCACTTCTCTCTTATTATTTCTTTTGCTTTTTTATATTTATCATTATCTACATCTTTAAAATCACTTTTATTTTTGGTATATCTATACAAATTTGTAGCATTGTTTAAATTTTCTTTGCTCGATCTCAAAAATTCCATGACATAATCTTTAGCCACATAATCATCTATAGCTACATACCAAGTTAAAAGAGTTTTATACTGATTTAAAGTAAAAATCACATTTTGCATATCATTTTTAAATTTTTTATCAATTTCATTGTTTTTAACTTTATTCTCACACACACCTATACAAGCATTAATCCACTCTTTTATCCATTTATAATCCATTTTTAGATAAAAACTCATTTTTTTATCATTGCTATCATATATAAGATCATCATTTATTTTAAATCCATTTTTTATGCCTAAGCTATATTTGCTAGGCTCGGTATCTTCATTTTTATGCAAATAAATAGTAAGTATATTTTCATGAAAATCATCTATGTTTTTAACTTTTTCTCTTATGTGTTTTATGTAGTCTTTGAGTTGATCTGGTTGATCTTTTGCATAAAGTTTATTTTCTATGATGATATATCTTTTATCTTTTAAACTTATGAGTATATCGATTCTTCTATTATCTTTAGCACAAGCTTCTGTTTCTACGCTTTCTATGTCATGGGCTGTAAGATTTTTAAATTTCTTAGCTTTTGTGTATCTTCCAAGCTTTTTTAAAAACTCATTTGCAAAAAGCTCTTGATAATGATCACCATGCGGATCGATCAAATAAGCTATAAATTTAGAATGATAGTTTTCTTTATACTCAACTCCCAAAGCTTCGAAAATATTTATATCACTCATGCCTTTTTTGGTATTTTCTTCAAATTTATCATTAACCCTTAATAATTCTTCAATAAAATTTTTCATTTACAATGCCTTTAAAATAATTTTCACAATTATACTACAAAAATATAGACTACCATTGTCTGTTTTTTTTAGCTATGATTTTTCAAATCATTTAAAAAGGATAAAAATGCTTCAAACCATGAAACACATCCTAACTCACACCGATGAGACTTTGCTTGCAAAGAAATTTGGCTATAACAATGTAGAAAAATTTACCAAAACAAAAACTTTGTTTTTAGAATGCGAAAGCATACAAGAATGGCTTTTAAAAGGACATTATGATATGGTAAATTCCTCTTTAGAATTTATACAAAAATTTGATTTTATCTTAGATAAAGAAATTTTAAATTCAATTTTAGAACAAAGTATTTTATTAAAAGATAAACACATAAAATTACAAGAAGCAAAAGCCATCATAAAAACAAATTTTAAACGTAAAAGCGAGCCTTTGCATACTTTAATGTTTTTATCTCATTTACGCGTGCTTAAATTTCCTATTAGCAATGATATGCTCTATCTTGATAAAACGCAAATCATGCAAAAACTCAAAGAACTAGCTATGAAGCATTATGAAAATTCACAAGGCAAATTAAAGCTTTGGGGAGATATCTTACAATATGACATTATTTATGATGATGAGTTGTTAGTTTTAAGCATGCTAAAGAGCGATGAATGATAGCTATTTCTACACTTTTATCATCAAAATATAAAAGAATTTATCAAAATCTTGTGCGAATTTTTGCTAAATTTAACATCGCTTTTAAAGAAATACCAAGTAATGATATATGGTTAAGAGATTTCATGCCTTTAGTGTATGAAAATACAGCGACAAGTTATATTTATGATCCTGATTATCTTAGAAATTATCCACATTTAAAAACCACTATAAAACCTCTAAAAAATCACTTAAATTTAATCCTTGATGGAGGTAATTTCATAAGAAAACATGATATTGCCTTTATGTGTGAGAAAATTTTTAGCCAAAATCCAACACTTAGCAAGGAAAGCATTATCCATACTTTAAAACAAAGTCTAAATTTAAAACACATAGTCTTTTTACCAAGACTAGCTTATGATAGATATGCGCATAGCGATAGTATGGTAAGATTTATAAGCAAAGATCATGTGCTAATCAATGATTTTTCTTTAGAAAATGTACAATTTTTTGAGAAATTAAACACCGCTTTAAAAGATTTTAAAGTTACAAAAATGAGCTATTCTAAAGAATTTATGCAAAAATACAAATGGGGTGCGTATTTAAATTTTTTAGAGTTTGATAAGGTGATTTTTGTGCCAACTTATAATATTGATGAGGATGAGAGAGTTTTAAGCTTTTTACAAAATATCTATAAAAATAAACAAATCATAGGTATATATCTAAAGCCTATTATCAAAAAAGGTGGTGCTTTGCATTGCATTGGTGCTAATATTTTACAATGATTAAATTTATTTAAAGGATTAAAAATGGAAAATCAAACATTAGAAGAAAAATTTGAAGAGCTTTATCTAAAAAGTGCTTTATCAGAATGGGATAAAGCGATAAACGAACTTAATGAAAAAGAAACAAAGAGTGAATTAAAGAAAAAGCATAAGTTACTTAAAGACTATATAGTTTTTAAGTTAAATGAGTCGCATGGAGAATTTGACAATGAGGAATATGATAAACTTTATAAAAAAATGCAAAGCTCATTAAAAGATTTAAAAAGCAGATATCGCTCTACAAAAAGAAGAAATGATAATAAAGAACCATTTGGAAGTGCTAGAAAATTTATATCATGGTATAAAAAACAAGAGAAAGAATGTTATTACTGCAAAATAGCGCAAAGTGATATAGCAAATCTATTTAAAAACAAGCTTATAACTTCCAAAAAACCATCTTTTAATAGCTCATTGCAAATTGAAAGATTAGATCCAGATAAAGGCTACAATGAAGAAAATTGTGTTTTAGCCTGCTGTATTTGCAATAATGCAAAAAGCGATATGATAAGCGCTAGTGATTTTGAAAAATATTTTAGTAATAGTGTTAAAAATTTCTATAAAGACTTATTAGAAAACAAAACAACAAATAATTTTTCATAACTAGACAACTAAAGTCTAGTTATTTTGTTTATAATTGCATTATATATCTTAGTTTAAAGGTTTATAATGCAAACAAATACTTCTACCCTTACTCACATTGCGGATTTTGATTATTACTCACACAATGTAAAAGTCATCTCACTACACACACAAATGCTCTCAAACAGCAAACAAATCAAAAAAGATTTTTACATCGAATTTGAAGATACACTAGAAAAAGATGGTAAAATCCCTAGTTTTATCTATAAACAATACTCCAAATTTATCTATCCTAGTTTTTTAAAGAAAAATCTAAGTTATCTTAAAAAATACTTAAATTTTACTCAAGCAGAATGTGATGCGTTTGCGTTTTTTTACTATGCAAACAAAGGTAGATTTGCTTTACACCAAGGTTATAGCACTGCTTTGGGCAAAAAGATCATAGAAAAAATTTTCAACCACACTTCAAAAGATGTCAATAAAGCTTTAAGTGATGATTCTATGCTTTTTAAACTAGATGCCTTGTGCTATTATGATAGTGATGCCTTTGGTATAGATGTAAACAATTTTGAAAGCATTTTCACTCAAGATATTAGCAAAACTACACTTATGGGTGAGTTTTCGTATTTTTTACCTAAAACTAGACTAAATTTGAGTGATTTTGACTATATACAAGAAGAATTAAATACTATCATTACTTTTTTAAAAAAACGCCAAAAAGGAAATATTTTTATATACGGAAAAGCAGGCGTAGGCAAAAATGAGCTTAGCGCACTCATAGCTAAAGAGCTTGATAAAGAAGCATTGTGCGTTAAAGATTGCGAAAATGATAAAAAATCAAATAGAATTTCAAATTTTTACGCACTTAAAAAGATACTCAATCCAAAAAAACAAATGGTAGTCTTTGATGAGTGTGAAGATAGCCTTTGCTATAATTCTTTAAAAGAAAAATTAAAAATCAATAAAATCTTAGATGAAGAAAATGGCATTTGTGTATTTTTATCAAATTCTAAAGACATGGATGAAGCGTATTTGAGACGTTTTGATGTGATTTTAGAGCTTGAAAGTATGCCTAAAGAAAAGAAAATTCAAAATATAAAAAAGCTATTTAATAAAAAAATATAAAAATAGATGAAGCCATTATAGAAAATATAGCTTCTCATCCTGAACTTTCTCAAGGGGTTATTTTAAAATGTGCAAACAATGCTAAGATCTTTAAAAGCAAAAGCCAAGAAGTATTTGTAAGGTTGATCAATGAAAATTTAAAAGCAAGATCACTTCAGGGCATTTCAATGCCAAAAAAAGACAAAAAATACGATTTAAGCTTGATAGAATGTGATTTAAATTTACAAGAACTAATAAACAATATCGATAAAAATTCAAGTTTGAGAATTTTAAGCTATGGCATAGCAGGTAGTGGAAAAAGCGAATTTGGCAAAGAACTAGCCAATGTTTTAAATAAAACTTTACATTCTTATAAACTTAGTGATATTTTAGATCCTTTTGTGGGCAATAATGAAAAAAATATCGCAAACATTTTCAAAAAAGCTTCTAATGATAATGCTATCTTACAACTTGATGAAATCGATGCGTTAATTTATAGTAGAGATGAAGCAAATAAAAGCTGGGAAAAAAGCTTAGTCAATGAAATGCTTATGCAAATGGAAAATTTTGAAGGTATTTTCATAGCTTCTACAAATTACCTACAAAGCCTTGACAAAGCTAGCATAAGAAGATTTGATCTAAAGATAGAATTTCAAGCATTAAAGCAAGAAAAGCTTTTAAAGGCTTTTGAATTTTTTGCTAAAGAATTAAATTTAAGCTTTGATAAAAAACAAATTGCAAAAAGGCTCTTAAGGCTTCAAAACATTTGTTTGGGCGATTTTGCGCTAATTCTTAGACAAAATAAAATTTTTAAAATCATCAAAAGATACAAAATACACTTTTTCTAAAAATTCCAAAGCATAATCTCTTTGAGTAGCTCTATAAATACTTGGTCTATAAACTCTTAAGCTAAAAGCAGCTCTTGCAAGCAAGGCTAAGAAATAATCACTATTACCATTTGGAAATTTAGAAAAATAAATCATCACAGCAATGGCATAAATGTATTTGTTATAAATAAATCCTGTGTAATATATTTCATCTAGCTCTTGGTATAAAGCATTATTTGATAACTTATCAAAAAACTCATTGTATTTAAACAAATACTCAAAAAAATCCACCCCATTAGCAAAACTACTTAAAACCCCTAAATCTTCCTTGCTATAAAGGAATTTATCACTAAAAAATTCTTTACAAAACTCTTCGTATGCTTTAATATCATTAGCATTAATGCTTTTGTGCTTTAACCATGCTCTAGCAGGTGCTAAAAGCTCATCAAATAAAATAGTGATTTTCCTTTCATCTTTTGCAAGATTTTCAAATTTCCTTGCATAATAACCTAGCATACTACCTTGTTTTTTCTCTAAAGAATGCAAATGAAAAGCCTTTATAAGATCATATGATTTTAAACCTTTACCTTTTGAATTTGCACTATCAAAAAACAAAAACGCATCATCTTCGCTTGGAGCTAAAACGCAGATAAATTCTATATTCTCTAAAAGAAAATTTAAAAACTCGCATTCTTTATCACTACAACTTTCAAAATAAGCTTTTATATACTCGTAATTTTCTTTGATATGGTATTTTGACTCATTATGAGAGTATTCAACATTATTTAAAAAATTACATTTACATAAAACTCTTAAAATCAAAGCCAAAGTAGTAAGGCGTTGTTGGCCATCTACTATTTCTGCATTTCCCTTATGCAATATCAAACTTCCTAAAAGATATTTTTGTTTTTCAACATCTTGTTTATTTTGGTTTTTATTTATTTGTTCGCTTATATCTTTTAAAAGAATTTTAACTTGCTCTATACCCCAAGAATAAGGGCGTTGATAATCAGGTATGTTTAAAGAAAAAGCTTCTTTTAAAAATATATCTGTTTTTTGGGTATTTTTATTATCCACTTCACCCTGCACCAACTCTTTCAAACTCACAACGCAAGATTTTACTTCGTTTTCTTTTTCAATCATTTATAGCCTTTCTAAATTTTAAGCTTATTATATCAAGCTATCTATCATTTCCAAAGCTTCCAAAGCTTTCATCTTAAGCCCTATGCCATTTCTAAAAAACTTTGGAAAATCACACTCATTTGGATTGATCCTTAAAAGTGTTCTAGCTTTGCTTTTTTTACAAAAATTCTCGCCAAATATACGCATACTAGGTACAGCCTTACCAGCTCCAAGCTCTATAAGTAAGATGTTTTTATCCTCTAAGGGTTTAAGCCAGTTTTTATAACTTTGCTTTTGTAAAAAATAACGGCTATCATTAAAACTACCATCATTAAACATCAAGATATTTGGTCTTGCCAAACCTTGACACCTAGGACATTTTGGCAAAGATAAGGCTTTGAAATTTTCCATATCTATATCTAATTCCTCTTGCATTTGCCAGATCAAATCACCACATGCATAATTAAAACATTGCAAGTAATTTATATTTCCATGAAATTCATAAATTTTATTCTCATCAAAACCAGCTTTTTTAAAATACCCATCTACATTAGTCGTAACGACATAATAATCTTGTTTGCTTTTTGCAAGTTTTAAAAGTATCTCATAACCTTTATGTGGCATAGTATCTTTGTATAATTTAAATCTATGTCCATAAAAAGCCCAAGCAAGCTGTGCATTTGTATAAAAATTTGTAGGATTAGCCATGCGTTCAAAGTCTATATCTAGTTTTTGCAAATGCGGATAAGCCCTCCAAAAACCATCTTTTCCTCTAAAATCAGGCAAACCACTATCTACCCCCATGCCAGCTCCAGCTGTGATGATGATTACCTCTGCTTTGTCTAAAGCTTCTTTTATATAAGTTTGTATTTGCATTTTTTACCTTTAAAAATTTTCATAATCAAATTTCCTAGCCTCATGTAGCTCTTTAGCTACTTCAAGGCTCATTTCCCAAAAAACTGCATTCATAGATTTTGGCATGCAGTTTTCATCTTCGTATTTTTTGTTTATAACCTTATAAACCTCATCATTTTCCTCACAATCAACAGCAAGACTACCCAAATAAGGATACAACAAATACCCCACCGGAGCCGTATCAAATACCATAGTTAGTTTTGTTTTTGGAAAATTTTCTTTCTAAAAGCTAAAATTTCATCTCTAGCTTTATAATCTGTCTTGTCTTTATCAAACAAATCACTATGTTTTGTTTTATTGACATGAAAATCATTGTTTGGAGTGTTAAAACACATCCAAAAAGCTAAAAAATCTTTTTGGATGGTATAATCTTGAATAGTCTCAAGCACTAAAGCCATTTTTTATTCCTTTTTATATTGTATTGATATAACTAACTGTATAAAATGGACTTTTGATGTCTATATTTTAACTTTTACATTTTTGAGCTATCACATCCATAGCTTCTTGTGAGAGAACAAAATTTGTATGATAAAGCAAGCAACTACCCATATCAAGTACTTTTAGCACAAGCTTTTTGTTATTAGTATCTTTTGGATTGTGCCTTGTATTAGCTAGATCATAAATTTCATACACCATATCTTTACTAAGCTTGTTAATATCAAGTTCTATGATATTTTCTTCAAATTTCATAGGCTCTTGGGTAAATTCTTCTTTATTTTCTTTTTTTGCAAAGCTTTTTTTCTTACTAAAAGATTTTAGCTCATTTTCCTTTGCTTCTTCTAGGGTGTAAATTTCATTTAGACTAAAGCTTAAGTCATTGTCGTTGTTTTTATATCTTAGTAAAAAGGCAAAGGCTTCATCTTTGCTTTCTTTAAAAAGCGCTTCAACTTTTTCTACTTGAGCTTCAAAGATAATCATATCAAAAGTAGAATAAAAGTCTAAAACCACAGCCTTAGCGTATCTTTTACCACTTTTACTCATCATCGATTTAAAATCTTCGATCTTTCCTACAACTAAAAGCTCGCCTTCGCCTTTGAGTGTTTCAAAATCCATACTTTTAAAATACTCTATGCCTTCTATTTGACTTGCAAATTTATCCAAAGGGTGGCCTGATACATAAATTCCTAAGATTTCTTTTTCATAGCCTAGCTTTTCCATTAGTTCAAATTCGATTTTACTATCATGAAGCCCTACTTTGATATCTGCAGCTATTTCCTCTTCTCCAAAAAGTGAAGCAGTAGAATTTCTTTTAACTTCAGCGATTTTCCTACTTGTTTCTGAAATAAGCTCAAGATTATCTACTAAACATTTTCTAGTATAGCCAAACTCATCAAAAGCTCCTGATTTAGCTAAATTTTCTATGGTTTTTTTGTTAATCTTAGTAGGATCAATCGAACTTATAAAATCATCAAAATCACTAAAGCCCTCTTCCTTACGAATTGCCATGATATTTTCTATCGCAGGAATTCCCACACTCTTAATCGCTCCAAGCCCATAAATAATAGCTTCAGAACCATCTTCAAGCTTAGTTGCACTAAATTCTCTTTGAGCTTTGTTAATACTTGGCGGCAAAAGCTTGATATTCATTCTTTTCATTTCTTCAATGTATTTTGCGACCTTATCTACATTGCTTTCTTCACTTGTTAAAAGCGCAGCCATAAACTCACTTGGATAATAAGTCTTTAAATACGCTGTTTGAAAGGTTATAAGTGCGTAAGCAGCCGAGTGAGATTTGTTAAAACCATATTCAGCAAATTTCAAAATAAGCTCAAACAAATCATCAGCCTTTTTCTCATCATAGCCTTGTTTTTTAGCACCTTCTAGATACTCTGCTTTAAGATTATCCAAAATTTCTCTTTTTTTCTTACCCATAGCACGGCGCACATTATCAGCCCCGCCCAAAGAAAAACCACCGATTTTTTGCACTATTTGCATAACTTGTTCTTGATAAACTATAACCCCATAAGTATTTTCAAGTATAGGTTTTAAATCTTCAAATGCATAAGTTGCAGCCTTTCTACCATGCTTGATATCGATAAAATCATCCACCATCCCACTATCAAGTGGGCCTGGTCTATATAAAGCTAAAACCGCGATTAAATCCTCAAATCTTTCAGGCTTTAACCTAGCATTTAAACTTTGCATACCGCCTGATTCTATTTGGAAAATGCCCAAGGTATTACCACTTTGTATGGTTTTATAAACCTTAGGATCATTCATATCAATCTTTTCCCAAATTACATCTTTACCATAACGCTTTTTTACTAGCTTAATCGCATTATCAATCACCGTAAGAGTTTTTAAACCCAAAAAGTCAAATTTGATTAAATCTACATCTTCAAGATATTCTTTAGAATACTGCGTAACTAAATGACGCTCATCGTTTTTGCTTTGTCTAAAAAGTGGAGCTTTATTCCACAAAGCTTCATTAGATATCACAACTCCGGCTGCGTGCATACCTGCATTTCTATTTAAACCCTCTAATGCTTTAGCAAAGTCCCAAACTTGACGTCCTTTTGGATGAGAATTTACAAATTCAGCTATTTTTGGTTCTTGCTCATAGGCTTTTTCTAAAGTGATTTTTAGCTCTTCAGGAACTAATTTTGCTAAAGCATCTGCATCAGGTATACTCATATCACAAACCCTAGCTACATCACGGATTACTCCCTTTGCTAAAAGCTTACCAAAGGTAATGACTTGTGCAACCTTTTCAGCTCCGTATTTATCAATAACATAATCAATCACCTCCCCTCTTCTATCTTGACAAAAATCCACGTCAATATCGGGCATTGATACACGCTCAGGATTTAAAAATCTCTCAAAAAGAAGATTATAAGGTATAGGATCTAAATCTGTAATTTTCAAACAATACGAAACCAAACTCCCCGCAGCACTCCCACGCCCTGGGCCAACTGGTATATCTTTTTCCTTAGCTGCGGCGATAAAATCATGAACGATTAACATATAACCTGAAAATTTCATATTTTTAATAATACTAATTTCTAAATCAAGTCTATCTTTATACTCTTGGTGTTTACTCTCATCGATAAATTGAAGTCTTTCTTCTAAGCCCTTTTTACAAAGATACTCAAAAACTATATCATCATTATCAAAGCTAAATTCTTGATCTTCTTGACTTAAACTTAAGCCATATTTTTTTGCATATTCACGGGTAAATTTAAAATTTGGTGGTGTTGGATCACCTAGTTTTAATTCTAAATTACATTTATTAGCTATTTCTTGAGTATTTTCAATAGCTTCAGGAATATCAGCAAAAAGCTCACTCATTTGCTCTGGTGTTTTCACATAAAACTCATGCACTTCATGTCTTAAACGCCCTGGATCATCAAGCTTAACCCCCATAGCTATGCACATAAATACTTCATGTGCAGCTGCTCTTTCTTTAAAAGTATAATGTGTATCATTCGTTGCGATGATTTTTATATCAAGCTCTTTAGCAAGTTTGATGATAGAATCATCGATAAATTTTTGATCATCAATACCATGACGCATAATCTCAAGGTAAAAATCATCTCCAAAAACCTTTTTATACCAAAGCGCAGCTTCTTTTGCGCCTTCATAACCTTTTGCGCCAAATTTTAAATTTCTTTCATTTTTGGTATTTAAATGCCAATTAACCTCACCTTGCAAACATGCAGAAGAACAAATCAAACCCTCACTATGTGCTTCTAATAGCTTTTTATTAATCCTTGGGTAATAATACAAGCCATGTATATAGCTTTGCGAGCTTAAATACATCAAATTTTTATAGCCAACTTCATTTTTAGCAAACAAACAAATATGAAAGCGTTGTCTTGAGCTTTTATCACTTAAATCATCATGATTATGCAAATACGCTTCAAGCCCTATGATAGGTTTAATCCCTTCAGCTCTCATCGTTTTATAAAAATCAATAGCACCAAACATATTTCCATGATCAGTCATAGCAACACTTGTTGCACCTTGCGCTTTTAGAGTTTTAGCTAGCTCTTTGAGTTTATTTGCTCCATCAAGTAAAGAGTATTCTGTATGTAAATGCAAATGTGTAAATTGGCTCATATTTTCCCTTGTATTTTTTTATTATTATAAAAAAAAACCTTAAATTTAAAACTTACAAGCATAAAAAATGTATAATAGCTTACTTTCAAAAAAGGAGTAAAAAATGGAAGTAAAAATTTATTATTGTAATCTTTGAAATTACAAACCACAAGCTGCAAGGGTTGCAGAAGAAATACAAAATGAATTCAAAGATGCGCAAATTTCTACCATAGAAAAAGGTGGTGGGCATTTTATAGTAGAAGTAGATGGTAAAATCATTTACTCAAAAAAAGACTTGTTTAACTGCGAAGTAGATAGATTTCCTCATGAGGGTGAAATCACCAAGCTTATGAAACAAATGTAAGCTAAACCCTCATTAGCGAGGGTTTATTTTGTCAAAGGAATAAGCATACCTTCATAAAGTTTTTGATAAATTTCTTCTGAGCATAAATGCTTAGCAAGCTCTAAACCAAATAAAATAGCCGTAGCAGGTCCAGCTGCTGTGATGACATTTTCATTTACCACAACTGCTTTATTTATTCTAGTTCCTTCAATACCCACTTCACAACCAGGATAGCAAGAAAACTCTCCATTAATCACCCCTGCTTTTGCCAATACCATAGGTGAAGCACAAATAGCCGCTACGATTTTTTTCTTAGCATGTAAATCTTGTATGATTTTTATGATAGCTTGATTGTTTTTTAAATTCATCATACCTTCAAAGCCACCTGCCAAAGCAATTGCGTCTAAATTTTCTTGATCAACACTAGCTAAACTCACATCAGCCCTTATACAAATTCCATTAGCTCCTTGTACTAAAAGCTCATCATCTAGCGAAGCAATAATTACTTCTAAATTTCCACTAGCTTCTCCTGCTCTTTTTAAAACATCAGCTATACCTATAAATTCAGCTTCTTCAAAACCTTTTGCCAAAGGCACTAAAACTTTTTTCATTTTTTCTCCTTTTAGTCAATAAATCTTTTATTTAATTCATGAAAATACTCTATGCGTCTATCGCGTAAAAATGGCCACCATCTACGCACATTTTCACATCTTTGCATGTCAATTTCAACGATTTTACAAAGCTCTTGTTTATCATCGGCTCTAAAAAGCTCTTCGCCTTGAGCCCCAAAGACAAAAGAATTCCCCCAAAATCTTATGCCATCTTCCACACCGCTTTCATCTTTTTCAAAACCCACTCTATTAATAGCTACCACAGGCAAGCCATTAGCTATAGCATGGCCTCTTTGTACACCTATCCAAGCTTCAAGTTGTCTTTGTTTTTCTTCTTTTTCATCCTTATCAAACCAACCTATAGCAGTAGGATAAATCAAAATTTGAGCCCCTTTTAATGCCATTAACCTAGCAGCTTCAGGATACCATTGATCCCAACATATTAAAACCCCAAGCTTTCCAACGCTTGTTTGTATAGGTTCAAAACCCAAATCACCTGGAGTAAAATAGAATTTTTCATAAAAACAAGGATCATCAGGAATATGCATTTTGCGGTATTTACCTGCTATGGAACCATCTTTTTCAAATACCACGCTAGTATTATGATAAAGCCCTGCACTTCTTTTTTCAAATAAAGAAGTTACCAAAACAACATTATTTTCCCTAGCTACATTAGACCAAAATTTAACATCTTCTTCATAGTCATTTGCCAAATCAAAAAAGTCTGTATTTTCACTTTGACAAAAATACTGCGTTTGATGAAGCTCTTGCAAGCATACAAGTTCAGCTTTTTCTTTTGCTGCTTGTTTGATAAGTTCGCATGTTTTTTCTATAGTTTTTTCTTTATTTTGTTTAAATTCTTGCTGTATGAGTGCTAATTTCATTTTTACTCCTTTCTTCTTCTGAATCATCATAAGGGTCTAAGTGTATATGGATATTCCAAAAATCATCTTTAAAATGCTCCCTTATACTATCTTCAATCTCATCACCGATTTTATGAGCTTTTAAAAGTGATATTGTAGGTTCAAAAACTAAATGCACACTAACATAAAGTATATCAGGGCTTTTTCTGGTTTTTAAATGATGAAAGCTTTTGACCTCTTTATTTGCACTTATAATTTGCTTAATCACTTCAACTTGCTCTTTATCAATTGCCACATCTAATAAAATTTTAGAACTTTCTTTTATAATTTTAAAAGCTGAAAAAATCGTATATAAACTTATAGCTATGCCAAATAAACCATCAATAAAATGATAATTTGTAAAAGCTATAATCACAAGTGCTAAAAGCGTTAGGGCATTAGTTAAAAAGTCTATTTTATAGTGTAAGCTATCAGCTTTTATAATCAAGCTTTTTGTTTTTTTGGCAACATAATTTAAAAAAACTACCAAACACAAAGTCACAGCCATAGCAAAAGCCATGACATAAATTCCAAGATCAAGTTTTTCTACACTTTCTTGATTATGAATTTTTAAAACACTCTCATAAAAAATATAAACCCCAATCCCGCTAATCACAAGACCTTCAAAAAGCCCCATTAAGGCTTCAATTTTACTAAGGCCAAAATTATATTCTTTACTAGAGCCTTGAGAGCTTTTTTTCAAAGCTAAAAAATTTAAACCCGAAATCACACAATCAAGTAAAGAATCAATCGCACTAGAAAGCACCGCAACAGAACCCGAAGCTAAACCTACTATAAATTTAACAATAGCTAAAAAAACAGCACATACACTTGCGATGATGGTTGCGCTTTTTTGCAAATTCATCTTTGACCTTCATAGCGGTTTTGACAAGAACAATGCAAAGAACCATTTTGTCTTAAAAACACTCTTGCATCAACCCCTACTACTTTTCTATCTTTACATGCTTTTTGTAAATTTTCTAATACCAAAGCATCATTTTCATCATTATAAGTTGGCACTATCAAGCCACCATTAACAAAAACAAAATTTGCATAAGTAGCACCAAGTCTTTTACCTTCAAAATACAAAGGCTTAGGTAAAGGAAGCTCTAATAAATCAAATCCTGTTTTTTTAAGCTCCTCTTCCATAGCCTTTAAAGGTGCATAATGCTCATCATTTTCATCTTTACATACACAATAAGCAATGGTTTTTTCATTGATAAATCTTGCTAGAGTATCTATATGATGATCAGTATCATCACCTTTTATATAACCATGATTTAACCATATAATTTGTTTTAAGCCAAAAATTTCTTTTAACTTGGTTTCAATTTGCTCTTTATTTAAATGTGAATTTCTATTTTCATTTAATAAACAAGCACTCGTTGTAAGCATTACCCCTTGCCCATTAAAATCAATACTCCCACCTTCTAAGATAAGATCAATTTTTTCTAATTTTCCAGATAATTTTTGTGCAAAAAGTTTTGAATTTACCGCATTATCTAAAGTGCTTTGAAATTTATCACCCCAAGCATTAAAAATAAAATCAAGCCCTATGAGTTTATCATCTTCACACACATCAATTGCACCAAAATCTCTAATCCAAGTATCATTAGTATCGCACTTAAAAAAATCAATGTTTTTTATATGCTTAAATCTTTGAAAGTCTTTTTCACTTGGTGCTATAAGTAAAACTTTTTGAAAATTTGCCACAGCTTTAACAAATTCTTCATAGCTTTGCAAAATCTCTTCTAAATAAGGCTTCCAATCGCTATTTTCATGAGGCAAGGAAAGTAAAAGTAGCTCTTGTTTTTGCCATTCTGCTATGCTTTTTCTCATTTTGATACCCTTTTTGATAATTAAAAAAGTATTTTAACATTTTTAATGATAGTTTTTTACTCTTTTTTTAAAACCCAAGCAAAATACCATATCGCAAAAGATAAAAGCAAAATCATAAAAAGCTTTTTATCATACACTCCAAATCCTATATAAAGCACAGAATACATAAAACCAAAACTTCCTGCATAAATGCAAATTCTACTCATTAAACCATTTTCCACCGCTCTAAAACATGGGCATTTGTGAAAAAATTTCTTTTTTGCTTCTTTGGGTTTAAAAAAACTCAAAACCGCACTTAAAATCAGCAAAAAACTTAAAAAATATAAAACCTTATCCATTAGTGAAAATACCTTAACCAAGCAGGAATTGCACTTTGCTCTTCTTTTAAAGTGCTTTCTTCTCCATGCCCTGGAAGCAATCTAAAATCTTTTTCATAAGCTAAAACTTTAAGCAAACTCTCTTTCATCTTAGTTGCATCTGAGTAAGGAAAGTCCCATCTACCAATACTACGGTAAAATAAAAAATCTCCACTAAAAAGCACATCTTCACCCACAAGTTCTATCATACAACACCCTGGAGTATGCCCTGGGAAATGATGAAATTTAAACTTAAACTCATCTATACTAAATTCATTTTCATTTTCTATTAACACATCAGCATTTGAATACTCAAAACCATAATTAAAAGGATCTTTTAACATAAAAGCATCATCTTTATGGATAAAAAGTGGAATTTCATAAACCTTTTTAACTTTAGCATTATCATAAACATGATCATAATGACCATGAGTATTTAAAATAGCTAAAGGTTTGCTTGCGTTTTCTTTGATAAACTCATAAGCATTTTCACCTGGGTCGATGATGATTTGCTTGTTATTATGATCTATAATATAACAATTTGTTTCATACATTCCGCATGGTTGTTTTAAAATACGCATATAAACTTCCTTTTAACTAAATCAAATATAATTTTAAAAAATTAATATTTAAAGATTTTTTATGAATTATACAAAATTACAAGAATTATTGATCAATTTTATAAAAGAACAAGCAAGAGATAAAAATCTCATCTTAGGTTTAAGCGGTGGGATAGATTCAGCTTTAGTAGCTCATCTTTGCAAAAAAGCAGTAGGTGAAAAACTTTTTGTGCTTTTAATGCCTACAAAACATTCTAAAAAAGAAAATTTAGATGATGCATTAATGCTTTGTAAAGATTTACAAATTCATCATAAGATTGTTTATATTGATGAAGTACTTTGTGCTTATGAAAAAATTTGTCAAGACTTAAACCCTTTACGCTTTGGGAATTTAGCTGCAAGAGTGCGTATGAGCTTGCTTTATGATTATTCAGCCTTGCATAATGCATTGGTAGTAGGTACTTCTAATAAAAGCGAACTTATGCTTGGTTATGGAACTATTTATGGGGATTTAGCTTGTGCTTTTAATCCTTTGGCTACACTTTATAAAAGTGAAGTTTTTGAGCTTGCTAATTTTATGGGTGTGCATGAAAATTTCATACAAAAAGCCCCTAGTGCTGATCTTTGGCCAAATCAAAGCGATGAAAAAGATCTTGGCTATAAATATGAAGTTTTAGATGAAGTTTTAAAAGCTTTAGAAAATAATCAAAGCTTGGAAAAATTTGATGAGAATTTAAAAAATTTAGTCTTAGAGCGTGTGCAAAATAATGCCTTTAAAAGAAAACTTCCAACAACATTAAAGAATACATATGACTTGGCTTGATCGCTATTTTTTTAAACCTAATTTTTTGCAAAAAACTCTAGCCTTTTTGCTTTTGCCTTTTAGCTTTTTATATATGATTATAGCTATTTTAAATACTAAATTTAAAAAAGAACTTGATTTTAATTTACCCATTATAAGCATAGGTAATCTAACCCTAGGAGGCAATGGAAAAACTCCCATTTGTAAAGCCATAGCAGCTGAGTTTGAAAATTGTTTTATCATCTTAAGAGGCTATAAAAGACAAAGTAAAGGCTTAATCATCGTTAAACATAAAGATGAAATTTTATGTAATATTAAAGAAAGTGGCGATGAAGCTATGGAGTATGCACTTACAAAACACATTAGTGGAGTGATAGTAAGCGAAGATAGGGTTAAAGGCATACAAAAAGCTATCGAACTTGGAGCAAAAATCATACTTTTAGACGATGCTTTTTCTAAATTTCATATTAAAAAACTTAATATTTTATTGCAAAGTAAAGATGAGCCATTTTTTGATTTTACCCTACCTAGCGGGGCTTATCGTTTGCCAAAATCTTTTGCTAAAAGGGCTGATTTTATAGCTAAAGAAAATGAAGATTTTGTGCGTTATTCTCATGTAAAAGAAAATCAAAAAGCAGTTTTAATAAGCTCTATTGCAAAACCTTTTAGGTTATATGAGCATTTTATCAAAGCTAGGGCTTGTTATTTTTTTGCCGATCATTATACTTTCAAAAAAGAAGAATTAGAAAAACTTTTAAAAAAACACAATTGTGATACCTTGATGCTAACCTTTAAAGACTATGTGAAAGTAAAAGATTTTGGCTTTAAAACTGAACTTATTCATCTTGATATTGTTTTAAAAGATAACTTTAAGCAAGTTTTGCAAAATTATATTGATAAATTTAACAAAAAGGAAGAAAATGTTGCTACACTCAACCCAAGATAAAAACCACCAAATAAGCTTTTCAAAAGCCTTACTTAGCCCTAGTGCACCTAATAATGCTTTATATGCGCCACTTAATCTACCAAAGCTTAATAATGAAGCTTTAAAAAATTTAAGCTACAAAGAATTAGCTTTAAAAATCATCGCTGCATTTGAATTTGATTTAGAGCTTGAAGTTTTTAAAAAAGCTTTGAAAACTTATGAGAGTTTTGATGATAAAACCTGCCCTATTAATTTGAAAAAAATCAATGATAAGCTTTATATTAATGAATTATTCCATGGACCAACAAGAGCTTTTAAAGATATGGCTTTACAACCTTTTGGCGTGCTTTTAGAACACTTAAAAAAAGATGATGATTTTTTAATCATGTGCGCTACAAGTGGTGATACAGGGCCTGCAACATTAAAAAGCTTTGAAAATAAAAAAGGTATAAAAGTAGTTTGTATTTACCCAAATGAAGGCACAAGTAAAACTCAAGCTTTACAAATGACACATTCAAATGCAAGCAATTTAAAATCCATAGCCATTGAAGGTAATTTTGATGATGCGCAAAATGCTCTAAAAACACTTTTAAATGATGAGGATTTTAAAAATACTTTAAAAGAAGAAAAGTTAAATCTAAGTGCCGCAAATTCAGTTAATTTTGGAAGAATACTTTTTCAAATCATCTATCATTACTATGCTAGTTTAAAAATCGATAAAACAATAGACATTATTGTTCCAAGTGGAAATTTTGGCGATGCTTTGGGAGCTTATTATGCTAAAAAAATGGGAGCAAATATAGGTAAAATTAAAATTGCTTCCAATTCAAACAATATCTTAAGTGAGTTTTTTAATACAGGCAAATATGATTTAAGAAATAAAAGCTTGCAAAAGACTATTTCTCCTGCTATGGATATACTTATATCATCAAATATAGAACGCTTACTTTTTGATAAATTTAAAGATGAACGCACCAAAGAGTTAATGCAAGCTTTAAAGAATGAAAAATATTATGAGCTTAGCCAAAAAGAACTAGAGCTTTTACAAGAAGACTTTGAAGCTGATTTTTGTAATGATGATGAGTGTATGCAATATATCAAACAATACAGCCACTTAGGACTTTTAGATCCTCACACTTGCACTTGCTTTAAAATGCTTGATTCTAACATTACTACGCTTATCACTTCCACAGCACAATGGAGTAAATTTACTCCAAGCATGTATCAAGCAATTTATAATAAAGAATGCCAAGATGAACAAGCTTGCATGCAAGAACTTGCAAAAGAATTTAAACAAGAAATTCATCCAAATATTGCAAGTTTATTTACATGCACACAAAAGCAAAATCAAGTTTGCAAACTCAAAAATCTAAAACAAACTATTATAGAATGGATAAAACAATGATAATCATACCAGCAAGATTAAAATCAAGTCGTTTTGAAAATAAAATTTTATGTGAAATTGATAATTTACCTATGTTTATTTATACAGCTAAAAAAATGCAAGAAGTTGATGAAGTGTGTGTGGCGCTTGATGATGAAGAGGTTTTAAAAATAGCGCAAAAACATAATGTAAAAGCAGTTTTAACAAGTAAAAATCACGAAAGTGGCACTGATAGGATCAATGAAGCTTGTCAAATTTTAAAACTAAATGAAAATGAGTTAATCATTAATGTCCAAGCTGATGAGCCTTTTATAGAAACACAAAATATTAAAGATTTTAAGGAATTTAGCCAAAAAGCTTTTGAAAATGAGCTTTGTTTTATGAGTAGCTGCTACAAAGAAGTAGATGCGAAAGCTTGCGATGATCCTAATTTGGTTAAAGTAGTTACTGATAGTAATGATTATGCTTTATATTTTTCAAGATCTAAAATTCCTTATGAAAGAGCAAATTATAAACAAAATTTTAAAGCTCATCTTGGAATTTATGCATATAGGGTTAAAAATTTACAAGAATTTTGCACTTTGAAAAACTCAGCTTTAGAAGAATGCGAAAAATTAGAACAATTAAGAGCCTTAGAAAATGGCAAAAAAATCAAAATGTTAAAAATACAAAGCCAAAGCATAGGTATAGACACAAAAGAAGATTATGAAAGGGCTTTAGCTAAATTTGGATCATTTTAAAATTTACCAAGCAAACATTAATGATTTAGAAGATGTATTAATATTAGCAAGTTTATTGTTTAATAAACCCATTGTAAAATTAAAGCATGAATTTGAAAATATATTAAAAGATCAAAAATATGCTGTATTTTTACTTAAAATACAGCAATTATGCATAGGCTTAGCATATGTTAGTATAAGGTATGATTATGTAGAAGGTAGCTCTAGCACTCCAGTAGGATATCTAGAAGGAATTTACATTAGAGAAAATTTCAGAAAAAAATATTATGCAAAAAAACTACTAACATATTGCGAACAATGGATTTTAAATCAAAAAATTAGTGAATTTGCTAGCGATTGCGAATTACAAAATATTGATAGTTTTAATTTCCATATGCAATGTGGCTTCAAAGAAGTTAATAAAATTATTTGTTTTATAAAAAAACTAAATTAAGGAAAAAACATGAAAAAAATTATTTTACTACTTGCATTGTTTTTTACACTCAATGCAAAAGAATTAATTGTAGGTATGGAATTAGCTTATCCTCCTTTTGAAATGAGTGATACTAAAGGTAATCCAAGTGGTATTAGTGTAGAGTTTTTACAAGCCTTTGCCAAAGAAAAAAACTATGATTTAAAAATCCAAAACATAGCTTGGGATGGACTTATACCTGCTTTAAGAACTCAAAAAATAGATCTCATCATGTCTTCTATGAGTATAAGTGAACAAAGAAAAAAAGTAATAGATTTTACCTTACCTTATGCTAAGGCAAATTTAGCGATATTAAGCGCTAAAAAATCAAATATTAATTCCATAGAAGATTTAAATCAAAAAGGGAAAATACTTGCTTTAAAAAGAGGTTCAAGTGCACATTTATATGCTCAAAAAAAACTTAAAAATGCAAAAATCTTAGTATTTGATAAAGAAAATGCGGCTATTTTAGAAGTCATTCAAGCAAAAGCTGATGCTTTTATTTATGATCAAATGAGCATTTATAAAGCATGGAAAAAACATCCTGAACAAACAAAAGCTATTTTTACTCCTTTTGAAAAAACACCTGAGCAATGGGCCATAGCTTTAAATAAAAACAATACCAAATTAAAAGAAGAACTCAATGAGTTTATTTTAAAATCTAAAGAAAATGGTCTTTTTGATAAGCTAAGTCAAAAATACCTCAAAGATATGCAAGAAGTTTTCAAAGAACAAAAGCTTGAGTTTTTCTTTTAAGAAAAACTCTTTTCAAGCTTTCTTGAAAACATAGAAATAGGCAAAGTTAAAACCAAATAGCAAAGTGCTAAAGGAATGTAAATTTCTAAAGTTGAAAAAGTAAAAGCATTGATTTCTTGAGCATTTTGAGTTAGTTCTGAAATAGCTATAACACTTAAAAGAGAGCTATCTTTGATCAAATTACTAAGTTGTCCACTTAGTGGTGCTAAGATATTTTTTAAAGCTTGGGGAAAAATAACACTTTTATAAATTTCAAACTCACTCAGACCCAGAGCCTTAGCACTTTCATATTGCATTTTATCAACACTTAAAATCCCTGCTCTAAATATCTCACAAATATAAGCACTAGCAAATAAAGCTAAAATCAAAACTCCACAAACATAGCGATTATCAAGCCCCAAATTATCTGCAAAAATGTAATAAATTAATAAAATTTGCACTAGCAAAGGCGTACCCCTGATAAGTTCTATAAAAACCCTTGCGAACATATTAAAAAGCACGATTTTACAAAGACTCATATAGCATAAAATCAAAGCAAAAATCACACCTACAATCAAAGATAAAACACTAATAAAAAAACTTGTAAAAAAACCTTGTATCATTTTGTCTTTATATTCATAAATTGCCCCAAAATCAAAATTATAACTAGCACTTAAAAAAGACAGATAAAAAAATAAAAACAATAAAAAAACCAACAAAAAAGCATTGAATAAAAATACTTTTAGATTATTTTTTTTATGTTCATTAAATTTACTGCGTACTATAAAAAGATGATTCAATTCTATCCCTTATTTTTTATCAAATTTTTTAAGTTTTTCATCATTTAAACTAAGCTCCATTTTGCGAATTTCCTCCTCACCACTACGCACTAATTTTTTATCGTATTTAAAATACTTATCTTTAATTTTATTTGGATATTCTAAAACACTAAGTAAATACTTAAATAAATTAATTCTTGCTTTCTTTTTACTATCTGAATTAATAATCACCCAAGGACATTTTGGTGTATTAGAAGCTAAAAGCATAGAATATTTTGCTAGGGTATATTTGTCCCACAATTCTTGGGATTTTTCATCGACCGGAGATAATTTGTATTGTTTTAGTGGATCTGTTCTTCTTTGTTCAAAACGTCTTTTTTGCTCTTGCTTAGAAACTGAAAAATAAAATTTAAAAAATAAAATTCCACTATCAAGCAACATCTCTTCAAAAGAAGACACCTCGCGCAAGAATTTTTTATGCTCATTTGGAGTACAAAAACCCATCACAGGTTCAACACCTGCTCTATTATACCATGATCGATCAAAAATCACTATTTCTCCTGCTGCAGGTAAATGTGTTACATAACGTTGAAAATACCACTGAGTTTTCTCTACATCACTTGGTTTTTCAAGCGCTACTACACGACAACCTCTAGGGTTTAAATGCTCAATTAATCTTTTAATAGCACCACCCTTTCCTGCCGCATCGCGTCCTTCGATTAAAATCAAAACCTTTAAACCCTTATCTTTAACATGATTTTGAAATTTCAAAAGCTCAATTTGCAATCTTTTAAGCTCGCTTTCATACTCAAGCGTTGATTTTTTTACCTTAATGAGAGTAAATTTGTCCTTGTCCATAACAGGCTCCTTAATTTAGGATAATTATTAACTTAAATTTACCACAAATAAGTAAAATAAAACAAATTTAATTTTCAATTTCAAGGAGAAAAATGCGTTTTTTAGCGGTATTTTTTATTTTTTTCAATTTAGCTTTTGCTAATAATGGAATATTATCACTCAATGAAGCTTTTAAACTCAATACCCATAGCAACAATCAAGGAATTTTTTTAAAAATCAATCTCGCAGATAGAATTTATCTTTACAAAGATCAAATCAAAGTAGAATTAGACTCTAATGATATTACTTCTTTATTAAATTTCCCACAAACTCAAACGAGAGAAAACAAAGAAGTAATCTTTAACCAACTTGAACTTTTTATACCTCAATTATTATTAGATGATTTTATTAAAAATAACAAAGCAAAACTTTCCCTAGCTTATCAGGGTTGCTCAGAAGAAGGTTTATGCTATCGTCCTGTATATGTAAATTATGAACTTGATAGACAAAATGGAATTTATACTATAAAATCAACCAAAGATCAATTTAAAAAGCAAAATGAAGATGAGCAAATTGCCAATGATTTAAGCACACAAAATATATTTATCACACTTTTAACTTTTTTTGGTTATGGCTTATTATTAGCACTTACTCCTTGTATTTTACCAATGATACCTATTCTTTCTTCATTAATTGCAATGAAACTCAAAGATAAACCATCTAAAAAACATAGCTTTTATTTATCTTTTATCTATGTCTTTTTTATGTCTTTAGCTTATGCTATAGCAGGTGCTTTAGTAGGCCTTGCAGGAGCTAATGTGCAAGGTTTATTACAACAACCTTGGATTATCATTACTTTTGCGGGTATTTTTGTATTGCTCTCACTTTCTATGTTTGGCCTTTATGAATTACAACTGCCACTTAAATTTCAAAATTTTATCAATAAAAAAATAGAAGGCAAAAACGGAGTTTTTGGTATAGCTATTATGGGCTTTTTATCGGCTCTTATTGTAGGACCTTGCGTAGCTGCACCTTTAGCAGGGGCTTTGCTTTATATTACTAATAGTGGCGATGTATTTTTAGGAGGGCTTTCTTTATTTGTGATGAGTTTTGGTATGGGTATGCCTTTACTTTTAATAGGACTTGGAGGAAGTTTTTTAAAAAGCGGAGCTTGGATGCTTAAGATAA
The DNA here is from genome assembly GCF_001017575.1 of Campylobacter lari. Lineage (NCBI taxonomy): Bacteria > Pseudomonadati > Campylobacterota > Epsilonproteobacteria > Campylobacterales > Campylobacteraceae > Campylobacter > Campylobacter lari. Next base: position 887,696 of record NZ_CP011372.1, read on the forward strand.
AGATTTTCTTTGGCTTTATCATGCTCATCATGGCAGTTTGGATGCTAGAAAGAATACTTAATGCAAACATCATTTTAATACTTTATGGGGTTATAGGGGTATTTTTTACTAGCTTTATGGGGTTATTTGATGAAGCAAAAACTAATTTTGGTAAATTTAAAAAAGCAAGTATGATTTTAATTTTAGCTTATAGTTTAAGTCTGATTTTAGGCGGCTCAATGGACTCAAAAAGCTTGCTAAAACCTCTTGAACTTAACCTTGCTTCAAAAGAAAATAGCTCTAGTTTAAGTTTTAAAACCATCAAAAATTTAAAAGAGCTTGAGCAAGAATTACAAAATTCTACCAAACCAGTCATGCTTGAATTTACAGCCGCTTGGTGTGAAAACTGCAAACTCTTAGAAGAATATACTTTTACAGATACAAAAGTACAAAATTTGCTTGCTAATTACACACTTTTAAAAGCAGATGTAACACACAATAGCCAAGAAGATTTAGCTCTTATGAAAGAATTTGGAGTTTTTGGGCCTCCTGTAATGATATTTTTTAACAAAGGCGAGGAAAAAGGACGTATTATAGGCTATGTAGATGCAAATGAGTTTTTAAATAGAGTTCCTTAAAAACTCTATTTAAAATTAATTTTACTTCAAAAACCCCCCAAAACCTTCAAGTTGATACTGCCATAGTTTTTCTATAAAAATTTTAAGTTTTATTGCTAAAAAACCACTAATTGGTTTATGTAAAACCGTGCCAACTGCATAATCCTTTCCGATAGAACAAACAGTATTTCCACTCACAAAAGAAAATTCTTGTTTAAAATCTTTCTCATCAATCATAGCCATTAAAGCTTTGGCTACATAAGCTCCTTCTCTTAATGCAAGCTGGGCTGTTGGAGGATAAGGGGTATTGGTTTTAGGATTTTTAAATAAACTATTATCACCTATAAAAAAATATCTTGACGCATTTTCAACATTTAAAGGATGCATAAAAGCATCTACTTCTATACGCGATCTTGCACTTGGAAAATCTGAGCTATTTTCTATAACACTATTACCTCTAACCCCTGCAGTCCAAATGATAGTATTAGCTTTAACAAATTCTCCCCCATCAAGTCTTATACCATTTTTTTTACATTCTATGATTTTAGATTTTTCATATACTTTCACACCAAGTGTCTCTAACCTTTGCCTTGCTTTTAAAGCCAAACTTTTATCAAACATAGGTAAAATTTGATCCATAGCTTCAATAATAGAAAGTTCTAATTTCTCATAAGCAATTTGCTCTTTTTGGCAAAAGAATTTAAGCTCTTTAGCTAAAGAAGCTACAAATTCAACCCCGCTTAAACCCCCACCACAAACTGTGATTTTTAAATCATCTTCATTTTGGGCGGTTTTATAATTTTTTATTTTCTCATATATAATTTCATTAATTTTTAAAGCATTTTCATAATTGTCTATACTCAAAGCATATTCTTGCATACCTTTAATACCAAAAGTTTCTTTAGCAAAACCAAGCCCACATACTAAAATATCAAAGTCAAATTCATTATTTTTAGTAAAAACTTTATCTTTAGAAATTTTTAAAACTTCATCTTGGATAAAGTTAATTTTTGGATTTAATAAAGGTAAAAGATCATATTTTGAGCTATAAATATCTTCATTTGAAGCTACTTTGTGTAGTAAAATAGTATGATAATGATAAGAATTGTTATTAATCAAACTCACTTGTGCTTTTTCAAAAAACTCATCAGATAAGGCTTTTATAGCCGATAAAGTAGCATATCCTGCACCTAAAAATAAAATTTTCTTTTTTTGCATGGATTTTCCTTTAATTTGATAAAAAAATAAATAAAAATTTGGCATAATGGTATTATTTTTTATCTTAAAATATTTTTTATTTAAATTTAGCAAGGAAAAAGCATGCAAAGACAAACTTGGAGCAATACGCTAACTTATATCCTTACAGTAGCAGGAGCGACTATTGGTTTTGGAGCCACTTGGCGTTTTCCATACTTAGTAGGTGAAAATGGGGGTGGTGCTTATGTTTTAGCCTTTTGTATAGCTATGATTTTTATAGGAATTCCTGTGATTTTGGTTGAAAATGTTATAGGAAGACGCAGAATGCTAAATTCAGTTGATGCTTTTGGTGGAAAAACAAGTGATGGAGTTAAAATATCTAATTCTTGGCAAGGTGTTGGCTACATGGGACTTTTAGGTAGTTTTGGAATCATGGCTTATTATATGGTAATAGGCGGATGGGTTTTAGCTTATATTTTTAAAATCATCATAGGTGATTTTAATCTTTCAAGTCCCATTAATGCTCAATATACAAGCGAATTTTATAGCTCTACTATAGAAAATAATCCTTTATTAATAGGAATTTTTACTACTATATTTGTAATAATTAACTGGATTATCTTAAAAAAAGGTGTGATTGATGGCATAGAAAAGTCAGTAAAATACCTTATGCCATTTTTATTTATCTGCCTTTTGGTTGTTGTTGCACGCAATTTAACACTTGAAGGAGCAAGTGAGGGCGTGAAATTTTACCTTACCCCTGATCTTTCCAAAATCACTCCTAAATTGTTTATAGATGTTTTAGGACAAGTATTTTTTGCCCTATCTTTAGGCTTTGGGGTAATGATAACCTTATCATCTCACCTTAAAAAAAATGAGAATTTAATCAAAACTTCTGTTTATACAGGAATTTTAAATACCCTCATAGCAGTACTTGCTGGTTTTATGATTTTCCCGGCTTTATTTAGCGTAGGTTTAACCCCTGATAGTGGGCCATCTTTGGTTTTTAAAACCTTACCTGTTGCATTTTCACATATACCTTTTGGAAGTATAATTTGCGTGTTTTTCTTTTTGCTTTTAATCATCGCTGCACTTACTACAAGCTTGCCAATTTATCAAGTAATTATCAGTGTTTTAGAAGAAAAATTTAAACTAGCTAAAAATACTGCTATCAATCTAACGCTTGGAAGTATCTTTGTCTTGGGAAATTTACCATGCATACTTACTTATGGCCCTTTAAAAGATATTACTATCATCAAGGGAAAAAATATTTTTGATAGCTTTGATTTTATTAGTGGAAACATATTCTTTGTTTTAACCGCATTTTTTTGTTGTATATATGTAGGTTGGGTGCTTAAAAAAGATGCAATTTATGAGCTTTCTAATCAAAATACCCTAAAAGGAAGTATTTTTAAACTATGGTATTACTATGTTAAGTTTATCATACCTTTGATTATCTTAGTGATTTTTTATTTTGGTATTTTTTAATTTATACTCATAACGCTTTAACATGCTTATATTTCCTTCAAGGCCTCCTTGATGGATATATAAGATTTTTCCACCAAATTGCTCTTTATGAGCTAATAAAGTTTTAAAACCCACCATATCATAAAGCAAATCAAACTCTACTCCACATTCTTTTTTTAGATCTTGATAAAGCTCATAAAATTCCAAATAAGGCTTAGCAAAATGATATTTTTTTGGCGGATTTAATATGGTTAAATTATCAAAATCATAATTTGGTTCTAAGCTTAAAATTTGCTCTTTTAAATACGCACTATCTCCCACACAAGCACATGTAAAAACTTTAAATTTGCTATGTTTAGCCAAAAAAGCCGCAGAAGTTCCTGTGCCTGAGGGTAAGAAAATACTTACATTTTCATTCAATTGCTCACTAAGCTCTAAAGCCAGTTGTTGGTATCCAAATTCAGCTTCTTTTATAGCCACACCCTCTTCTATAAAAACATCATCATCTTTTTTCAAGGCTAAAGCTTGCAGTCTTCTTGTGGGATAATTTATATTTTCTATCAACTCAACATTGTGTTTTAATGCAAATTCTAAATTTCCATGGGGATTTTCTTTTAAAAAAGAACTCATTTTTTCACAAACAAAAATGAGCAAAAAATCATTTTCATAACAAAACTTTGCTAAAGCAACTAAAGCATTACTTTGAGAAGAACCAAAAGAAATAAATCTTTGTCCTTTTTTAAATAAATGTTTGTTTTTTTCAAAAAAGGCTAGTTTTCTAGCCTTATTACCATTGATATAACCTAGTAAATCATCTCTTTTGAGTAAAAATTCAAAATCTTTGTATTTTAAAACATCAATTTTACTTGCTATCAAGGTATTTTTCAACCTTTTCTAAAGCATTATTTGTATTGATATTAAACTTAATCTCTATTCTACGACTTGCTTCTTTATCTTCTTTGCCATCTTTCATAATTACATCAGAATAAGACCTACCACTTGCCATTAAAAGTTTTTGCAATCTTGGATCTTTATAAAATGAGTGTATAAAACTCATCACAGCATAAGCTCTTTTTTGTGATAAATCAAGATTATATATATAAGAGCCTGCACTATCTGTATGGCCTTCTATGACTATATTTTCTATACTGTTTAAGATATTTTCATCTTTTAAAATATTGTCAAAATACTGCGTTAAAATCGTTTTCAAATTCTCTTTTGCTTGAGCTTTTAGCGTAAAAGAATTTGTATCAAAAAGCACTTCAGAAGGCAATACTATCGCCCCTGTATTAGAATCTAGAGTAATGTTAGTATCAAATTTTGCTTGAAGATTTTTGATGGTATTTTCTTTGATTAAACCTAGTTCTTTGATCTTACTTTTTGCCTCATCAAAATTACGCTCTAATTCTTTGATTTCTTCATCTTTTTTGTTTAATCTCTCAAGCAAAGCAAAAATTTGCTGATCTTTTTCATCTAAACTTGAATTTAAATCTTGATTGAGTTTAGTAATATTAGCCTCTAAAGCCTGTTTTTGCTTATTAACATCATCAAGCGTGCTTGAAGTATTATTTAGTTTTTGGCTAAGATTTTTTAAAATATCTTCTTTTTGGTTTAATTCTTCTTTATTCTCTCTTAAGCGCTCTTCTTGTTTTTGTAGATTTTCTTTTATGATTTGCAAATCACTTTGAGTTAAAACATACTTAACAACTATAGCTCCAATAAGCAAAATAAATACAAAAAGCAAGCCCGCCATTAAATCTGCATAAGCTATCCAAAAATTATTTTCTTCATTGTTAGAATTATTTTTTATCATCTATTTTTTCATCTTCTTTTTGATTTTCAAGCTTTGCAATAACTTGTGTGGTTTGCTCATCTAATTCTTTACTTTCTTCTTTAAATTCTTGCATCAGTGAAATTTTTTCATCGATATTTTTTTCATCTTCATAAGCTTCTTTAAAAGTATGCATACCTTCTATAATACTTGCCCTAAAGCCCTCGAAAAGTTTAGTTTGATTATCAAGCATAAGATTTTGATATTTTTCAATATTGTTTGAAAAATTATTCACCTTCTCATCTAAAGCACTCACGCTTTTATCTAAATGCACAATTTTATCCGAACTCACATCTAAAAGTCTATTATATTGCTCTGAAATTCTTAAAGTTAAATCTTTTATGTTTGAATTTAACATATTTACCGCATTTGCAATCTCGCTGTAAGTTTTAACTATATCTTTTTGTTCTCTTTGGGTTTTAGATAAATCGCTCATAGTTTGTTTCACATGCTCACTACTTAATCTTACAGCCTTTTCTTCAGCATTTACAAGTTCTTGAAAAACCTTAAATTTTCTATCTATTGTATGATCTAATTCTTTGAAAAACTCTTCATTGCTAACATGCTCAAAAATCGTGCCAATTTTTTCAAAGTGTTGCAAACTTTCTTGAAGATACTTTCTATCAATTTCTTCTTTAGACCAGAAAAAATCACTTGTTGCATTTTTTTGACGATTTAAGAGTTTTTGAAATTTACTACTGCCATATTTTTCGAAAAATATCCACCAAAGTGCTAAAAAAATTCCATAGATTGAAACATAAAAGGCAGTTCCTACTCCATTGAGTAAAACTGAAATTTCTTGCTCTAAGCCTGCTGTATCACTTGAATTAAAATTAGGCATAGATATTGCTATACTTATAAAAGTCCCCAAAATACCAAGCATAGGAAAAATAGCTGCGCCTACAGAAGCAAAATTTTCATTTCTTAGATCTTTCACATAAGCATAAGCAAAATCATCAAAACTCGCGTTAGATTTTGTCTCTTTACCTATAACTAAAAAATGCTTCATAATGTAGCGTTTTAAAATAAGCTTAAATTCATCTTTTTGCTGCTCGAAAATACTCGAAGCATAATCAGCACTATGTCTTGCAAAAATCAAAGCCACTAAAAAGATAATCCCTATCATTACAACACTATGTAATTCTACTTTAAAATCAATCTTACCAAAATACCCCAAAAGAACCAAAATATACAACATAGCAGGGATAAATATAATCTTTAAATACGCAACAATCCCTGTACTACCTTTTCCTTCAGGCAATACAAGATCAGAAAAATCATCAGTTGTTTTAACTTCCATTTTATAAACCTTTGTTAATTTTACTCTAAAAATTGAAAATCTTCACAGGAAAATCAACTAAGAGTTATAAAACTCTTAGTTTCTATCGATACAATTTAAATCGCTAAAAGCACACTCTAAGCGTTTGATCATACTTTCTTCGCCCGCTCTAAGCCATACTCTTGGATCGTAGTATTTTTTATTTGGCTTATCATCGCCCTCGGGATTGCCAATTTGCCCTTGTAAATAAGCTTTATTTTTAAACTCATACTCTCTAACACCATCCCAAAAAGCCCATTGAGTATCTGTGTCTATATTCATCTTAATCACGCCATAGCTAAGCGCTGCTTTGATATCTTCTATATCACTTCCACTACCGCCATGAAAGACAAAATTGATCGGTTTTTCTTCACTTAAGCCAAATTTTTCTTTTACATAATTTTGAGAATTTTTAAGAATTTCAGGTCTTAAAATTACATTGCCTGGTTTATACACTCCATGCACATTACCAAAACTTGCCGCGATCGAAAACCTATCACTAATCTTAGAAAGTCTTTCATAAGCTAAAGCTACATCTTCAGGCTGAGTGTATAATTTTGCATTATCGATGTTGGTATTATCCACTCCATCTTCTTCTCCACCTGTACACCCTAACTCAAGCTCCAAAGAAATCCCAAGCTCAGACATTTGTTTTAGATAATTTTCGCAAGTGCTTAGATTACTTTCTAAATCCTCTTCACTTAAGTCAATCATATGAGAGCTAAACAAAGGCTTACCTGTTTCTTTTTTAAACTCAATATTTGCTTCAATCAAAGCATCAATCCAAGGAAGTAATTTTCTAGCAGCATGATCTGTATGTAAAATCACAGGCACGCCATAAGCTTTTGCCATTAAATGCACATGTCTTGCACCACTTATTGCACCAAGTACATCAGCTTTTGGACAAGCTTTTCCCGCTACAAATTTAGCTCCACCATTTGAAAATTGAATAATCACAGGCGAATTAACTTTTTTAGCGCTTTCTAAAACCGCATTGATAGAATTTGTCCCTACGACATTCACCGCAGGGATAGCAAATCCTTCTTTTTTTGCATGATTATATACGATATTTAGATCATCACCACTTAAAACACCTGGTTTAACAAGATCTAATACACCCATTATTTGTATTCCACTTTTGCTTTTTGAAGAAGTTCTTGAGCTTTTTTATTCATAAGTTCTTTAAATTCTTCCATTTTAATATTGCTTTCAATACCTGCTTTTACTTCATTATAGCTCATAGTACTTTTTGCTCTAGCATCTTCTTTTAAGATAACATGATATCCAAAATCACTCTTTATAGGTGTTTTAGAAATAGTACCTTTTTTCATAGAAAAAGCTGCATCAGCAAATGGTTTTACCATAGTTGATTCAGCAAACCAACCAAGATCACCACCTTGAGCTGAAGAACCTTTGTCGATTGATTTTTCTTTTGCAAGTTGAGCAAATTTATCATTTAAAGCTTTTCCACTTAGCTTACTAAGCTCGGCAATAATATCTTTAGCTTCTTTTTCGCTAGTTACCAAAATATGCTTAGCTTTTACCTGAGCTGGTTTGGTGAATTTATCTTTATTTGCTTCATAGAATTTTTTAGCTTTAGCATCGTTATTTTTAATTGAATCAAAAATTTTCTTTTGATAGATATTTACTAAAATAGCTTCTTTAGCACGCTCTAATTCTTCTTTATATGAAGGATCGTTTTCTATTTTTTGAGCTTTAGCATCTTTTAATACAAGTTGTTGAACGATATATTGATCAATAATTGCTTTTTTTTGCTCAGCTGGTAAATCAGTGATTTTAGCACCTCTTAGCATAGGAGCAAAAAACTCATTCACTTCTGTATCGCTGATATTGTTTCCATCAAGGGTTGCAACCACCGCAGCATTTAAACTCAAACCTGTTAATAAAGCCGCAGCAACTAAAGAAATTTTTTTCATTGTTTTTCCTTTTGAAATAGTTTTGTTGATTTTATTATATCTAAACTTTATTTAAAGCCGATTAACATACAATAAGTTTATGAAAAGAAATTTAGAAATTAAAAAATTATTTTTAGAGCATTTTGGACAAGCAAAAACAGAATTAGTTTTTAGTAATGCTTATGAACTTATAGTTTGTGTTATGCTTTCAGCTCAATGTACTGATAAAAGGGTTAATCTCATCACACCGGCTTTATTTGAAGCTTATCCTAGTGTGCAAGATTTGGCTAAGGCAAACTTATCATCTTTGAAGCTTTTGATCAATTCTTGCTCATTTTACAATAATAAAGCACAAAATTTAATCAAAATGGCTCAAGCAGTTTGCGAGCAATTTAATGGTGAAATCCCTATGAATGAGCAAGATTTAAAAACTCTAGCAGGAGTAGGACAAAAAACTGCACATGTAGTGATGATAGAATGGTGTGGGACTAATTGCATGGCTGTAGATACTCATGTATTTAGAGTTTCACACAGACTTAATCTTAGCAAAGCCAAAACACCTGAAGAAACTGAAAAAGACTTAACTAAAATTTTTAAAGATAATCTAAACTATCTTCATCAAGCTATGGTGCTTTTTGGACGTTATACATGCAAGGCTAAAAATCCTTTATGTAAAGAGTGTTTTTTAAATCATTTATGTAAGAGTAAAGATAAAAAGTTAATCTAGCACTAAATTAGTGCTAGATGATTTTAATGAAAGAATGGTAGATATAAGAAAGCATTAATCACTAAGGCATTTACTATATCTATGAAAAACGCACCTACTAAAGGCACAATAATAAATGCCATATGACTCATGCCATAGTGATTTGTTACAGTTTGCATATTTACCATAGCTGTTGGAGTAGCACCTAAACCAAAACCACAATGACCTGCTGCTAAAACCGCTGCATCATAGTCTTTTCCACATACCCTAAAGGTTACAAATATAGCAAAAGCAGCCATCATAGCAACTTGCACTACTAAAATTACCAACATCGGTAGAGCAAGGGTAACTAGATCCCAAAGATTAATAGTCATTAACGCTAAAGCCAAGAATAAAGACAAGCTTACATTACCTAAAACTGATACTTCTCTATCAAACACATGGTGAATTTTTGTAGCTGATAAAACATTTCTTAAAACAACACCCACAAAAAGACAATACACAAAAGTTGGTAAAGTAAAACCTGTATTTGTTTTAATATAAGTAGATAAAGCACTACCTATTAATAAACACAAAGCAATCAATGCTAAAGACTCTATAAAAGAAGAAGGGGTGATCAATCTTTCTTTTTCTGGAGATTGGAAATTTAAAATTGCATCTTTATCATCATTTTGTTTTGGAACCACTAATTTATGCTTATTAACCAAATATCTTGCAACAGGACCACCTATGATACCACCTGAAATAAGTCCAAAAGTCGCACAAGCAATAGCAACAGTAGTTGCACTAGAATACAAATAAGGCTCTTTAATAAATTCAGCCGCCCAAGCTGCACCTGTACCATGACCACCACTCATTGTAACAGAACCTGCTATAAGCCCCATAAGTGGATTTTGTCCCATGGCAGTTGCTACACCTATACCAACTATATTTTGCGCAAATAGTAAAGCTACAACTACAACTAAAAAAACTGCTAATTTTCTACCACCTTTTTTTAATGAAGCAAAATCAGCTAACAAACCAATACTTGAAAAGAATGCAAGCATTAACGGATCTTTCATAGATTCATCAAATTTAATGTCTAGTGAAAAAGAACTATGTAAGATTAAAAGAATAATCGCAGCTATTCCACCACCAACAACTGGCTCAGGGATATTATAATCACGAAGAAATTTTACCCTTTTAATGACAAAAACGCCCAAAAGCAGTACTATAACCATAGTAACTAGCGTTGCATAAAAATCAAATTTCATACCTCTCCTTTGTTTGATTTACTTATCAATTGTAATCTAAATGACTTTAAAAACAACGCAAATAAACACTACTCTTTACTAAAATATTACAAAATGAAACATTTTTAAGTCTATTTTACTCTGAAATCAATACTATATTATGATATAAATTAACATTTTTAAGCAAAGATAGTTTCGCTCTACTAAGTTCTTGAAGTGAATTAATAAGCAAAGCATCCGCATCAAGATAATCTTTTAGCTCATTACGCCCTAATTCATATTTTTCAAAATATAATTGTGTAATTTTTGCTTGATTAGTATTAATGTCTTTTACCAAATTTAACAAATCATTGTAGTATTTATCGTTCTCATAACAAAGTTTAAACTCATGAATGGCTCTTTGCAATGCATCTTTATACTCATATAAGCGTGCTTGGTATGCAAATTCAGAAATTTTTACATTTTGTCTTACTCTATAAAAGTCCAAAAATGGTAAGTCAATAACAACATTTCCACCTAAGATTAAAAATTTAAAACTCTCATCAAAATTTTTATCACTCCCATCTAAATTTCCTAATATTTTTATACTAGGTAAAATGCTTTTTTGCACACTTGCATAATCCTTATAAGAAGCCATAAGTTGATTTAGTTTTGCTTGAACTTGTGGTTTATAAGCAAGCATTTTTAACTCTATATCAAAATTAATTTTTTGCAATGAAAAATCTTCAAGTGTATAATTTAGCATTTTATTAATCAAACGCTCATCATCTTTACCTAGTAAATCTTTTATATTTTTAAGTGTTAAGTCTTTATTTTGCAAATTTGTGATGATATTTTGTTTAGTATTTAATAAAGACTTTTTGATATTTAAAAGATCAATATACTCAACCTTGCCATAATCAAATTTAGTAGTATAAATTTCTAGCATTTGCTCAAGATTTTTTAAATGATTGTTTAGCAAGTGATCTACATCGTTAAAATAAATCAATTCAAAAATACTATTAATTGCTAAATTAATCGTATCAAGCTCCAAAGAGCGCAACTCATATTCACTTGCTTTTGCTAAAAATTCAGAACTAGCAACTTGATCTGAAATTTTGCCATATATATCAAGCTCATAATTTAACATAATACCATTTGAAAAGCTATGCATTTCTGTGTCATTGTTTAAATTTTTTCTTATATTTGCACCTAAATTTCCACTCAAAGCAGGATAAAGATCTAAATTTAAAAGCTTATATCTAGCTAAAGTGCTTAAAAAATTAACTCTTGCTATATTTAGATCTTTGTTATTGTCAATAATAGCTTTTAAGATATTGTTTAAATCTTGATTATTATATTTTTCCCACCAAGCCTTACTTGCATTAAAATCTTCAAAATATTCTTTTTTTATTTGCTCTTGAGACACTTGCTCTAATTTTACTCCTACACAAGCATTTAAAAAAAAGGCTATAAAAAATAATAAAAATATTCTCATCTCATTCCTTTGATAAAGCACTAATAGGATTTAAATTTGCTGCATTTTTTGCTGGGAAAAATCCAAAAACCACTCCGATTAAAACCGAACTTAAAAGCCCTAAAAATACCGAATTCAATGAAAGTATCATCGTAAAACCAAAATTTAAAGAATTAAATACTTCAATGATAATAAAAGAAAGCATTACTCCAAAAATAGCCCCTAAAGAACAAATCAACACAGCTTCGATTAAAAACTGCATCAAAATATCTTCTTTTCTAGCTCCAATAGCCATTCTAACTCCAATTTCCCTTGTACGCTCACTTACTGAAACAAGCATGATATTCATCACACCAATACCACCTACTATTAAAGACACTACCGCAATAGAAGAAATAAGTAAAGTCAAAGTAGCAGTATTTTCCTCAATAGCATTTTTAATTGCATCAGAATTTATAGTGAAAAAATCTTTTTTTCCGCGTTTAATCTCTAAAATTTTTACCATAGCCTCTTCAGCTAAAGCAGGATTTATCTCATCTTTTACCTTAGTTACTATAGCTCTTATTTGCTTATCCCCTGTGATTTTATTCATCAAAGTAGAATAAGGAGTATAAATTTTAATAGTATTTTCATCTGGTTTAAAGTCTTTATTATCTCTTTCTTTTTTCAAAACACCGACTATAGTTAAAGGTTGCTTGTTAAAGATAATACTTTTACCTAAAATATTTTTAGCACCATCATTATCAAATAAAAATCTCAGAGCATTTTCATCAACTATACAAATATTAGTATTATCTTTTATATCTTCATTATTAATAAACCTACCATCTACCATTACAAAACCTCTAAGTCTTAGATGATTTGGCCCTACTCCATGAATTCTAGCTTGCAAAGAATTATTCTTATAAGTTACTACCCCTACTTTACCCATATCTGCTTCTACTGCTTCTAAATAAGGCAAAGAACTTAAGGTTTTTAAATCACTTAAATTTAACCTTGTTCTACCTGATCGAATATCCCCCAAACCACGCCCTGAAACAACTTCTATGGTATTAGTTCCAATAGAGCTAATAGAAGCAAGTATATTTTGTTGAGCTCCAAGTCCTAAAGCAACCACGCAAACTACTGAAGCTATGCCTATGATAATACCAAGCATAGTAAGCAAAGAACGTAGTTTGTGTGCTACAATGGAAGCTATGGACATTTTTAAACTTTCAAAAAGCTGATTTTTAAGCAAATTAAAGCTTTTTTTCTCTTTTGGCATTAACTTAGCTTTTATTTCATCTGCTTTTTTTGCACCATTATCGCTTATAATCTTACCATCTTTAATTTCTATAACTCTTTTTGCTCTAGCAGCTATTTCCCTATCATGAGTGACTAAAACTACGGTGTGTCCTTGCTCATTTAGTTTATTTAAAATTTCTAAAACTATCTTACCGCTTTTAGAATCAAGCGCACCCGTTGGCTCATCTGCTAAAATAAGCTCACCACCATTCATCAAAGCTCTTGCTATGGAAACTCTTTGCTGTTGTCCCCCGCTTAGCTCATTTGGCTTTGATAATTCTTTATGATCAAGCTCTAAAAAAGAAAGTAATTCTTTAGCCTTTTGCGATCTTTCTTGTTTGTTTTTGCCTGCATAAACAGCAGGCAAGGCTACATTATCTTTAGCATTTAAAAGACTAAGTAAATTATATCTTTGGAATATAAAACCTATTTTTTCACGTCTAATCCTTGCTTTTTCATCTTTACTTAAATTAGTTACTTCATATGCATCTAAAAAATATTTTCCACTACTTGGTTCATCAAGTGTTCCTATAATATTTAAAAGAGAGGTTTTTCCACTACCTGATTGCCCTATAATGGCTACAAATTCTCCCTTTTGAATATAAAGATTAATATTTTCTAAAATAGTTGTATTATTAATCTTTTTTTGTATATTTTCTAAGCGTATCATTTTTTATTTTTACCTATGATAACTAAATCACCCTCATTAATACCATCTAAAATTTGAGTATTTAAACTATCTTTAATACCTAATTTAATAGGTGTTTTCACACTTATATTATTTGCTTTTAAAATTTCTACATAATAACCACTTGCATCACTTTTTATAGCCAAAGTTGGTATAACTAAGGTATTATTTTCTGTTTTAATAGCAATTTCATTTTCTGTACTCATACCTATGCGTAAAAAATTATTATCATTTTTTACAAAAACCCTTGCATAATAATACACAGCACTAGCGCTAGTACTTGAGTTTGAGTTTAAATTTGTATTGCTTGTTGCATCACTTATGGTAGTATTTGCTGGATCTATACTTGAAATAATTGCTTCGTATTTTTTATCAGGCTCATTTAAAATACTAAATTTAACCTTTTTTCCAACACTAATTTTATTAATATCAGCTTCAGCTATTTGCATACGAATTTCCATTTCACTTAAATCAGCCAAACGCACTATACTTGGTGTATTTTGGTTTGCATTTACAGTTTGACCTTCTTCAACTGCTACATTAATAATCTCACCCTTACTAGGTGCAGTTATAGTAGTGTAAGCTAAATCTTTTTGAGCATTTTTTAAAGAAATTTCAAGTTGAGTAGTTTGAGCTTTTAAATCAGCCACATTTGCCCTTAGAGCATAAAAAGTATTTTTAAGATTTTCAAGATTTTCTAAGGAAGTAGCCTTTTTAGCATAAAGCTTTTGTTCTCTTTGGTATTGTTTAGTAGCTATATCAAGAGCGATTTTTTTACTTTCTAAATTTGCCTTTGCACTTTCAAGCTGAGCTTTGGTAATATCTAAATCATTTTGTTGCTTATCTTTATCAATTTGTGCGATTAAATCACCCTCATTAACATGATCACCTAATTTTACATAAAGTTTAGTAATTTGCCCACTAACTTGCGCACCAACATCAACTTGTGTTTTTGCATAAACTTCGCCTATTGCTTCTATACTTTGAGTAATATCTTGTTTTTTAACTTCATAAGTTAGATAATTATATTCTTCCTTATTTGCAAAAAAGAAAAAATACACCCCTATAATGAGTATAATCAAAAATATGCTTAAATAAATTATTTTTTTCATTTTAATCCTTTAAAAATCATATAATAAAACATTTGTATGAAGTAAAAATAAAATTGTAACAATAAAATATAATTTTAACAATTTTAAAGCTTATAAGATATAAGATAAATCAAAAAAAGGAAAAATAATGCAAGATTATTTAAATTTAATGCAAAATCGCTCTTCTATTAGAGCTTACACCCAAGAAAAAATTTCTAAAGAGAATTTAGAATATATCTTAGAATGTGCTAGATTATCTCCTAGCTCCTTAGGACTTGAACCTTGGAAATTCTTAGTTTTTCAAAAAGATGAACATAAAAAAGAAATTGCTAAAATAGCTAATAATCAAAGCCATGTAGCAAATTGTGCTGTTATTATAGTTGTAATTTCAAGGGCTGATTTTAAAGATTATTTTGAAGAAAAACTAAAAAAAAGAGGTTTAAACCAAGAAGAATTAAACAAACGCTTGCAAACTTATAAGCCGTTTTTAGATGCAATGAATTTAGAACAAAGTTTTATTTATGCTAAAGAACAAAGCTATCTTGCTATTGCAAATATTATCAATGCTGCTTATAGTTTAAATTTAGGCTCATGTATTATCGGTGGCTTTGATAAAGATAAAATCAATCAATATTTAAATTTAGACACCACTAAACAAAGAGTTTCTATGCTCATTACTTTAGGACATACCCAAGAAAATACTAGCGTAGAAAAAGCTCGTTTTGCATTTGATGAAGTGGTAGAATTTAAAGATTAATCAAATATCAAAACTCCATTTAAATTTTATATAATAAAATAATATTTTTAAAATAAAATGGAGTTTTAAATGCAAGGAAATTTCTTAAAGATTTTTGGCGTATTGCCATTTTTAGCAGTAGCTTTTATTAACGCTTTTGTGGATTTAGGACACAAGATCATCATACAAAATACCATTTATAAATTTTATGAAGATAGCACTCAACTTTTTCTGACTGCTATTGTTAATGCTTTGATGCTTTTACCTTTTATCCTTATGCTTTCACCTTCTGGATTTTTAGCAGATAAATTTCCTAAAAATAAAATCATGAAAATATCTGCATTATTTTCAGTAATATTAACTTGTATTATTTGTTTGTGTTATTATCTTGGAGCATTTTGGCTTGCTTTTGTAATGACTTTTATCATGGGAGTACAATCTGCCTTATACTCTCCTGCAAAATATGGTTTTATAAAAGAATTAGTAGGAAAAGAGCTTTTAGCTATGGGAAATGGAGCTGTAAACGCAGTAAGTATTGTGGCTATTTTAGCGGGTATGGCAGTATTTTCTCTAAGCTTTGAAATGCTTTTTAATCCAAATTTTAACACTCCTTCAGATATTTTAATACAAATTGCACCTTTGGGTTTTGTATTAATAGCTTTTGCTTTATTAGAACTTTTTTTAGCTTATAAACTTCCTTGTTTAAAAGAAGAAGATAAAAGTTTAAGTTTTGATAAAAAACAATATTTCCAAGGAAAGCTTTTAGCCTCTAATTTAAAAACAATATTTTCTCATAAAATCATTTGGCTTTGCATTGTAGGAATTTCACTTTTTTGGGCCATATCACAACTTTACTTAGTAAGTTTTCCTGTATATGCAAAAAATGATCTTTTCATAGAAAATACCTTTTATGTACAATGCTCTTTAGCTTTTTCTGGTATAGGAGTGATCATAGGATCGCTTATTAGTGGTAAATTCTCTAAAAATTACATTGAATTAGGTCTTATACCACTAGGTGCTTTAGGGATTTTTCTAATGAGTATTTTAATGCCATTTTTAGAAAACTTACTAAGCTATAGTGTGGTGTTTTTTATTTTTGGTTTAAGCGGGGCATTTTTTATCATACCTTTAAATTCTCTCATACAATTTCATTCAAAAGAAAATGAACTAGGAAAAGTCTTAGCAGGAAATAATTTCATACAAAATATTTTTATGTTAGGCTTTTTGGCACTAGCTACTTTTGCTGCATATGCTGAATTTGAAGTGATAAATTTATTTTATTTTATCATCGCTGTAGCATTTTTTGGAAGCATTTATGTACTAAGTAAACTACCTTTTTCTTTAGTGCGTTTATTAATGAGTATAGCGTTTTTTCAACGCTATCGTTTATTAGTAGAAGGTTTTGAGAATATTCCTGAAAAAGGTGGAGCGTTATTACTTGGTAATCATATATCTTTTATAGATTGGGCTATTGTGCAAATGGCTATACCAAGAAAAATTTATTTTGTTATGGAAAAAAGCATTTATTCTAAGTGGTATATTAAAATTTTTCTTGATAAATTTGGAGTTATTCCTGTTTCAAGTGCTTCTAGCAAATCAAGCTTAGAGCTTATTGCTATGCATATTAAAAACGGAAATTTAGTTTGCCTTTTCCCAGAAGGAGTACTTTCACGCCATGGGCAGCTTAATGAATTTAAAGGTGGATTTGAGCTAGTTTGCTCAAAATTAGAAGAACAAGATGGAGTGATTTTGCCTTTTTATATTAGAGGACTTTGGGGAAGTGCTTTTTCAAGAAGTGATGAAGAATTTTCAGCAAGAAACCGCAAAATAAGCAAAAGAAAAATCGCCATTGCTTTTGGAAAAAGCTTGCCAATACACACTAAAAAAGAAGTGGTTAAAACAAAAGTTTTTGAACTTTCTTTTATTGCTTGGAAATCTCAATGTGAAAGTATGCATACTATAGCTAGAGCTTGGATAGATAGCGCTAAAAGAAATTTAAGTCAAATAGCTATTGTTGATCCTTTAATAGGTGGTATTACCTATAGAAAAATGCTTGCTTTAAGTTTAGTTTTTAGCTCTTTCATAAAAAATAGATCATATGAGCTAAATATACAACCTACCCAAGGAAGCTATGCTCCAAAAGAAGAATGCGTTGGAATTTTACTCCCAGCTTCTATGGCTAGCTCTCTTTGTAATCTAGCTGTATTGCTTGCAAATAAAATCGTAGTAAATTTAAACTTCACAGCAGGTGCAAAAGCGATTAATCAAGCCATTCAAAGTTCTCAAATTCAACAAATTTATACTTCTAGAAAATTTATGGAAAAATTAGAAAATAAAGGTATAAAACTAGAATTTGAAGAGCATGTTAGAATCATTTTTATGGAAGATATTATTACAAGCTTTAAAAAACAAAAACTCAAAATCTTTTCTATGCTTGCTTTAGTAAGTATTTTACCTACTTGTTTAATAAAAGCATTATTTGCACCTAACAAACAAAACCTTGCCATAGCTGCTATATTATTTAGTAGTGGTAGCGAGGGAACACCTAAAGGAGTAATGCTAAATAATCGCAATATTTTAAGCAATATAGCTCAAATTTCAGATGTATTATGTGCAAAAAATGAAGATGTTGTCTTATCTTCTTTACCGCCTTTTCATGCTTTTGGATTAACTGTAACTACTTTTATGCCTTTATTAGAAGGGATTAAAAGCATAACACATGCTGATCCAACTGATGCGCTAGGTGTAGCAAAAGCTATAGTAAAAAATAATGTTAGCATTATGTGTGCTACTTCAACTTTTCTAGGTATTTATGCAAGAAATAAAAAACTTGATGCGATTATGTTTGAAAGCTTAAGGATTATCGTCTCAGGTGCTGAAAAACTCAAAAGTGAAGTAAGAAGCGCCTTTGAAATGAAATTTAAAAAACCTATTTTTGAAGGTTATGGAGCTACTGAAACCACTCCGGTTGCAAGTGTGAATTTACCAAATAAATTTGATCCTGATTATTGGATTTTACATCGTGCAAATAAAGAAGGTAGCGTAGGTATGCCTTTACCAGGAAGTGCTATACGCATAGTAGATCCATCTACTTATGAAAGTTTAAATCATGGAGAAGATGGATTAATACTCATTGGTGGTCATCAGGTTATGGTAGGTTATTTAAACAATAAAGAAAAAACCGATGAAGTTATCAAAGAAATCGATGGTATACGTTGGTATAATACCGGCGATAAAGGTCATGTAGATGAGGATGGCTTTTTATATATAGTAGATCGTTATTCTCGTTTTGCAAAAATTGGTGGAGAAATGATATCTTTAGGAGCTTTAGAAGAAGAAATTGCTAAATTTATCAATACAGATATAGTAAAATTTTGCGCAGTTGCGCTAGATGATGATAAAAAAGGTGAAATGGTATGCTTATTAGTAGAATGTCAAGAGCAAGACTTTGATGGAATTTGCGAAGCGATTAAAAACTCTACTATGCCTGCTATTTTTAAACCAAGTAAATATTTTAAAGTAGAACAAATTCCACTTTTAGGCTCTGGTAAAGTAGATTTAAAAGGCGCTAAAGATTTAGCTAAAATCTTACAAGAAAATTAATTCCCAAAGTAATTTTACTTTGGGAAATTTTACAAACTATTTCTTTTAGTTTTATAATTATATTTTTTATCAAAAACAAGCTTGTCGTTTTCTTTGACTGCTATTTTTCCTTTAATATAAAAATACTCCAAATCACTAGTTTGTGTTAAGATTATATCAGCCTCCATCATACAACCCTCGCGTCCTATTTGCATTGTTTGAGTAATAGTATACTCTGCGCTTAATGGGTTTTCATTTTGAAGTTTTAATTCTCTTTTTAAATTGTGCTTTACTAAAACATCAACCTCATCAAATCTATAAACACCTTCTCCAAAAACTCCACCAACACCATCTGTAATACAAGTCCAAGTATCATTTAAAATATCATAAGAAATGCTTCTATCTACCCTACCTTCTTCTAAAAGTGTTATTGGAGTTAAAGGAGCACTTTGTGGTTGCATATTGATTTTATCGCTATCTTGACCACTAAAACATGGTAAATTAAATTCACACTCATTTAGATCTAAAGTTAATGTTGAAATTTTTGGCATAGGCCAAAACATAGGCCAAAAAGAATTAGCTAATGATAATCTTATCTTAGAACCCTTAGCAAATCTATATCCACAAGCATCAAGTTTGATTTGCTTTTGGATAAATTCATCTTTTTTTAAAGGTACAAATTGCTCTTTATCATCACTTAATGCAAGATTGATCACTCCATAACTTACTCTTTTTACAAAACCATCAGCTCTAACTTCACTAAGCTGAGCAAAGAGCATAGCTTTTTCTTGATCACTTGCAATTTTTACATTTAAAACTGGAAAACCCAAAATATCTAAATCTTGTTCTAAAAAATCACTTTCAAAAACAACCGCCATCCCATCATCTAGCCTTTGGTCGCTAGGACTTTCTCCTAAAACACCAGCTCCCATCCACTCTCCTGATAAAAGCCCATGATTTAATGGAGTGTTAATTTTGATAAATTCACTTGATTTTTTGCATGTTAGTTTATACGGATTTAAATAGTATTTTTTATAGTTAATATCATTTTTAAAATCATTTAAAGCAACAAAACGACCTTCTACTTTCTCTGTTTTTGAATTTGGCTTAGAACTATTTTCAATATATGCTTGTATCATAGGAGCTTCAAGCACATCATTTTCTTCATTTTTAAGCCATTTGTCCCACCATTTAAGTGCTTCTTGTAAAAAGCCCATTGCAGGTAAAGGAGATCCATCATGAGGATAAACATGAGCCCAAGGACCAACAATAGCTTTTTTTGGAACTTTCAAAGCATTCATTAGAGTAAAAACAGGATTAGTATAAGAATCAGCCCACCCATCTAATGCAAAAACAGGAACTTGTATATCATCATAATTTTCTCCAACAGATCCATGCTTCCAATAATCATCTTTTAAAGTATGCTCAAGCCATAATATGGGCCATAAAGGCATATTCTCAAGCCTATTGAGCCATTTATTTCTACCATTTGGATCAATTTTTGGATCAACAAAACGTGATTGATATGCAAGCATGATATTACCCCACCAAAAATTATCATTAAGCAAACATCCACCTTTATAATGAATATCTTCATTAAATCTATCATCAGTAAAACCTACTACTATAATAGCTTTTAAATTTTTAGGTTTTCTTGCTGCAACTTGTAAAGAATTAAATCCACCCCAAGATTTACCCATCATACCAATATTCCCATCACACCATTCTTGCTTTGCTATCCACTCAATAACTTCTAATGCATCATCTTGTTCTTGCTTTAAATATTCATCTTCTAATAAACCATCAGATTCCCCACTTCCTCTAATATCAACTCTAACAACCGCATAGCCATTACCGCTAAAATATCCATGCATAGGCTCATCTCTACCTCTTGTTCCATCATTTTTTCTATAAGGAATGTATTCTAATATAGCAGGAACTTTTTCTTTTACCTGAGGAAGCCAAATTCGTGATGAAAGCTTGGTGCCATCTTTTAAAACTATCCATTCATTTTCTATCACTTTAACCTTGTTTTTAAAATCAAGAATAATTTCTTTCATTTCATCTCCTTTTTATTGTATTTTTTAATCCAAATCAAACAAAACATTACACCCAAAATAGCCATAGCTACCATAATAGTAAAATATATATGAAAACCTTTTACACCTGGATATCTATCTAATAAATCTCCAGCAAGCAAAGGTGCAAAAACCTCAGGTAAATATCCAAAAGTAGATACAATACCTATGGCCATACCTGCTAAATGAATAGGAATTTTTCCCTCACTAAGTAAAGAATAATAAATTCCAAAATTAGAATACATAGCTACATAAATTACCACACAAGCAGAAGTTAAAACACTCATTTGCAAAAATCCATTTAATTTTGAACTAAGCATTAAAAAAATAACACCAATTCCCATTAAAATAAAGCCTATCATCATTATTTTAGCCTTTCCATATCCATCTGCTATAAACCCACCTACCACAGAAGAAACAGGACGAATGTATTGAGCTAATACTGTTAAAATAGCTGCAAAAACAGCAGAAGCTCCTATCACATTACTTGCATAAGGAGTAAAATAATAAAAGCTCATATTAAAAAAATAGGTACAAAAAGTAATAGCAACCACAAGCCAAAGAGCAGAATTTTTTAAAAGAAAAACTAAATCTTTGATTTTAATCTTCTCACTTTGTTCATTAACCTCATCTTTTAAAAGAAAAAATAATAAAACAGCACTTGCAATAGGAGCTATAGAATAAAAAATAATAACCATTTCTATACCTTGTGCGGCTAAAGCTTTTGTTTGAAAATATCCAAAAATACTTGTAGCTATAGCCAAATGCGCAGCACCAACAACACCTCTACCACCTTCAAAAATTCCATAAGCTTTTGCTTGCTCTTTAGAATTTGCCAAGCTTCTTACTATTTTCATCAAAGAAGGCCAAAAAGTTAATAATGAAGTAATCCCCCAAATTCCATAAATAATCAAAAGTGCATTTAAAGAAGTAAAATATAAGTGCAACAAACCACCAAGCCCTGTAGCAATTAAAGAAAAAATCAATAATTTTTTTGGCGCAAAACGATCTGCTAAATACCCTCCTAAGGCATAAGAAAACAAACCAAGCAATCCATAAGCACTACCCAAAAGCCCCATTTCAAAATTATTTAAATGATAAAGACTCATATAATCATCATAATAATATTTTCTAAAATAAGGCAAACCGTAAATAATAGATCCACAAAAAGATAACAGTAAAAGTGTAAAAAAGTTATTTTTTAAACTTTGCTTTTCATTTTGATACATCAATCAACCTCCTTTTTTATACTATATATGATTTTTTTATTTTTTTATTCAAAAATAAATATTTTTAGACAAAAAATAAAAATTGATATATTTTTTTACACATTTAAGATATTTTTTATAAAAAATTATTAATCAAATAAAATATAATTGTGATAAAAATTCTATGAAATATAAAAATTATCCATAATTTTTATATTTCATTATCATTTTTTTGATACATTTACACATTAAAAATATTAAAAAGGGAAATAATGAAAATTTTTGATATGGTAGTTATTGGTGCTGGTCCTGCAGGTATTGCAGCAGGAGTAGAAGCTAAAATAAAAAATAAAGAAGTTATTGTTTTAGAAAAAGCTGATGCGATTTGTCAAACCTTAGTAAAATTTTACAAAGAAGGTAAAAGAGTAGACAAAGCTTATAAAGGTTGTGATAGCACAAATCACGGACATATAAATTTTGAAGATGGAACTAGAGAAAGTACGATAGAAACTTTCCAAAATGCCATTAAAGAGCACAATCTTGAAGTAAAGCTTTCTAGTGAAGTTGAAAGTGTTAAAAAAGATGGAGAAAATTTCATCGTTAGCACTGCAAATGAAAATTATATTTGTAAAAATGCAGTTATTGCCATAGGTAGAATGGGTAAGCCAAATAAGCCAAGCTATACTTTACCTATAACTTTAACTAAAATCATCAATTTTAATGCAAATTCAGCAAGCCAAGGTGAAAAAATCTTAGTTGTAGGTGGTGGAAATTCAGCAGCAGAATACGCTATAGATTTAGCTAAAAATAACGATGTGACGCTTTGCTATAGAAGAGAAACCTTCTCAAGATTAAACGATATTAATCTAGAAGATATTCAAAAAGCTTTTGAACAAGGTAGTGTAAAAGCAAAACTTGGCATAGATATAACTAATATTGAAGATGAAGGCGGTAAAGCTAAAGTAAATTTCACTAACGACACAAATGAAATTTATGATCGTATTATTTATGCTATTGGGGGTTCAACTCCACTTGATTTCTTACAAAAATGCTCTATAGAAGTTGATGAAAAAGGCGTGCCAAGCTTTGATGAAAATAAAGAAAGCAATGTAAAAGGATTATTTGTAGCAGGCGATATAGCGAGTAAAAACGGAGCTTCTATTGTAGTAGGTTTAAATGATTCATTTAAAATCTGCGATCATCTTTATAAATGCTAAAACTCTTTCAATATTCAAAAGGCTATCGCTATAATAACGATAGTCTTTTACTTTTTGACTTTTTATCTAAATATAATTTAAAAGGAAATATCCTTGATATAGGATGCGGATGTGGAATTTTAGGACTTTTGATAAAGCAAAAATTTCCAAATTCAAAAGTTTATCTACTAGATATCCAAGAGCAAAATATCAAACTAAGTTATAAAAATGCCAAAGAAAATAAACTTGAAATTCAAGGCATTTGCGAAGATTTTTTAAACTATAAAATTGATATAAAATTTGATTTTTTGATCTCTAATCCTCCATTTTATAAAAAAAATACACAAAAAAGCCAAGATTTGCATTTATGTATATCAAGATATCAAGAATTTATGCCACTTGAGAAGATGCTTGCTAAAATAAATACTTTAATCAAACCAAATGGTAGTTTTTTTATGTGTTATGAGGCAAGTTTTTTGGATGAAATTTGCGCTTATTTAAAACAATTTAAATTAAAACTAGTTTCACTTCAATGTGTTCATACTAATGCACAAACTAACGCAAGACTTGTTTTAATGCATATTAAAAAAAATAGCAAAAGTCCTTGCGCGATAATGCCTACACTTTTTATGTATGAAAATGATGTTTTAAATCCAAAAATTAGTGAAATTTATGAAAATACAGGAACTGTAAGCTATGATGTGTGAAAAAGGTTTTGATTATTCTTTTGATGAAAGTGCTTGTGAAAAATGCGGCGGGAAGTGTTGCACTGGAGAAAGTGGGTATATCTATGCTAGCAAAGAAGAACTAGAAGCTATTGCTAGTTTTTTAAATTTAAGCTTTGAAGTATTTAAAGAGCAATACCTCATCAAAGTTGGGTTTAAATATAGCTTTAAAGAAGCAAAGTATGAAAATGGCTATCGTTGTATTTTTTTTGATACAATGTATAAAAAATGTTTAATTTACAAGCATAGACCAAAACAATGTAGAACTTTTCCATTTTGGGAGTATTTTAAAACACACAAAGAGGAGTTAAAAAAAGAATGTATAGGGGTTTGCTTTCACTAATTATAGTTTTTATCTTAACAAGCCTTGCTTTAGCTAAAGGTGAAGATAAAATCCTACAAGCACTTATTTATGAAGAGCATGGACAATTTCAAAAAGCATGTGATATTTATACAAATTTATTTCATGAAAATAATGAAAGTATTTATTTGCAAAAGGCTTTACTTTTAGCTTTAAGTGCTAATTTAAAACAAAAAGACGAGCTTTTAAAAGCTTCTAAAGACTTTTTAGAACACACAGCTATTGCAAGATTAAATGCTTTATATTTTTTTGAAATAGGAGATTATAAACAAGCTGAAGCTATACTTTATAAACTCATTAAAGAAGAACAAGATTATAGAAATTATGAAATATTAGGCGATATTTTTGCTAAAAAAGCTTTATATACTAAAGCTTTAGAGCAATATAATCTTGCTTATAAACTTTTTGAACATGAAAATTTATTGCTTAAAATAGTTGAAGTTAATATCAAAAATAAAAATATCAACCAAGCCAAAAAAGCTTTAGAAGAATTTGTAAAAAACTCACACTGTACCCTTAAAACGTGCACCCTACTTTTAAAAATTTATCAAGAACAAAAAGATTATAAAGCAAGCATCCAAACCCTTGAAAAGCTATATAAACTCAACAATGATATTAAATATATATATGCTATGATAGAATTACTAATACAAGAAAAAAATTATACTCAGGCTCTAAATTTAACCCAAAAATATAACATAGATCCTGATACTAAAATTTTCTTATACACACAAACAAAAGATTATGAAAAAGCTTATGAAATAGCTTTAAAACATTATGAACTTAGCAAAGATAAAAAATATCTTTCTATGGCAGGTGTTTTAGAATTTGAAATTCATATGGATCCTAAAAGTAAAAAAGTCACGGACCCAAAAATTCTAGCCTCTATCATGAAAAAATTTGAACAAAGCGTAGATGTGCGCAGTGATGCTTTATATCAAAACTACTATGGCTATGCTTTAATTGAATATGATATTGATATAGCCAAAGGTATAGAGTTAGTAGGCTGGGCGCTTGAACAAGAACCACAAAATCTTTACTATCTTGATTCTTTGGCTTGGGGGTATTATAAACTTAAAGATTGCAAAAAGGCTTATGAAATTTTGCAAAAAACACTGCATGATAAAGAATTTTCAAGCTCAGATGAAAGTAAAGAACATTTAAAGGCCATCGAAAAATGTTTAAAGCAATAGATTTAAAAAATCATTTTTCAAAAACACAAAAAATTCTTGAAAGTAAAAAAGAAATTTTTCCTTATGATATGTTAGGCAGAAGTCTAGCTTCTAATGCCTTTTATCCTAAAGATATTTACACACTTTTACTTGAAGGAAAACTTTCGCATTTTTTATATTCTAAAGATTTAAATTTTGATCATGAAAATTTTGATGCCATCATCTTACCAACAAGCCCTTTGCTTAACCAAGACATACAAAATTTAAGCCTTTTTAGGCGTTATCATGAAAAACCTATTGTGCAATTTGATTTTATTTTTGATGAATATCAAATTTTAGAAAGCTTAGTATATGGGGCTGATGCATTTATTGTATTTCCTAAAATGCTAAAAACCATGCAACTAAAAAAACTTTATAATTTTGCAATACACCTTGGTTTAGAAGCCATTTTTTACCTTGAAAGCAAAAGTGATCTTAATAATGCTATTTTAGCTGGAGCTAGAATTTTTTTACTAGAAGATGAAAAGCTATTACCTTTGATACCAAAAAATAAAGCTCTTATAAGTAAAAATATTAAAAATCTACATGCTTGCATAAAGGAGAGTTGATGGAGTATTTATACGCACCTTGGAGGGATGTATATTTTAACAATAAAGATAAAAATTTTTGCCCTTTTTGTCATTGTAAGCATGAACTTAATGAAGATGAAAAACTTGGGGTGATTTTTAGAGCTAAAGAATGTTTTGGCATTATGAATAAATACCCTTATAGTCCGGGTCATTTTATGATTATCCCTTATGAGCATTTAGAAAATATAGAAGATTTAAGCGCTGATACATGGCTAGAAATTAGCCATTTTGTACGTATTGGAGTTAAAATTTTAAAAGAAAACTTTCATGCTAAGGGTGTTAATATAGGTATGAATTTAGGCAGTGCAGCAGGAGCTGGCATAGCACCGCATTGTCATTATCATTTAATCCCAAGATGGCAAGGCGATACAAATTTTATCACTACCATAGGACAAACTAGAGTTTGTGGGAGTGATTTAGAAAAAGTTTATACCACCTTATGTAAAGCTTTTAAAGACTATGTATAAAGAAGTTGATTTTGAAAATTTTTTAAAATTTAATTTTGATCTTTTAATTGATGCAAGAAGCCCCAAAGAATACAAACTTGCTCATATAAAATCTGCACAAAATTACTACGCACTCAATGATAATGAATTTGAAGAAATAGGCACACTTTATAAGAAAAATAAAGGCTTAGCTAAAGCAAAAGGCGCAAGTTATATTTGTAAAAATATGAGTGAGCATATTAATAAAATTTATCAAAATTATAAAATAGGCTCTTTGGTGGGAATTTATTGCGCAAGAGGTGGTAAAAGATCAAAAGCCATTGCTTTAATCTTAGCTGAACTTGGTTATAGGGTTGTAAGATTAGAAGGTGGATACAAAGCTTATAGAAGTTATGTGAGTGAGTTTTTTAGAAAAGATTTAAATATTGAGTTTTTATGTCTTTGTGGTAATACAGCAAGTGGCAAAAGTGATTTAATCCAAACTTTAGATAATGCTTTAAATTTAGAAAAACTAGCCAACCACCAAGGATCAAGTTTTGGTAAAATTTATGGAGAACAACCGAGTCAAAAAGCTTTTGAAGATGAATTGTTTTATTTTTTAAAAGATTATACTTATAAAACTTGTTTTATAGAAGCTGAAAGCAGACAAATTGGAAATTTAACTATCCCGCTAAATTTATACAATAGCATGCAAAAAGCTAAGAAAATTTGGTGTGAGTGTGATATGAATTTACGCATTCAAAGAGTTTTGAAAAACTATACTCCAATGGATAAAAAAGTATTTTATCAATGTGTTGAAAAAATATCACCTTATATCAGCAAGGATTTTAAATTAAGACTTTGTCAAAATTATGAAGAAAATAATTTAGAACTTTGTGTAAAAATGCTTTTTGAATATTATGATAAAGTATATAAAAAACCCGTAAAAATTGATTATTTTATCAATAGTTCTAATTTAAATGAGGCTAAAAAATATCTTATGAGTTTAAACTCATAAGATTGTATTTACAAAGATAATAAAAATAATACTTGAAAGAATTCCAGCAACTGGTAAGGTAATCACCCATGCTAAACCAATAGGTTTCATCATAGCCCATTTAGCATCTTTATTAAATACCCCTATACCTAAAATTGCACCAATTAAAATATGGGTTGAGCTAACTGGGATTCCAAGCTGGGTAGCTAAAAGTATAACAATACTTGCACCAAGTTCAGCGCTAAAGCCTGTTGTTGGTTTAATTTCAGCAAGTTTTGAACCCACAGTTTGAATAACTTCTTTACCTAAAAACCAAAGCCCAATAACTAAAGCTATACCAAACATAAGCATTACAGCAAAAGGCACTGGTGAGCTAGGATTAATGGTGTTATTTTTAAGTACATCTAAAATAGCAGCAAATGGCCCAAGAGCGTTAGCTATATCATTAGCTCCATGTGAAAAAGCAAAACTTGAAGCAGTAAAAATTTGAAACCATGAAAAAATCTTTTCTATGGTCTTATTAACCTGAGTTTTTTTCATCAACCTCACGACTGCTAAAGTAACAATATAAGCAAAAATAGAAATAATCGAAACTATCCATAAATTTTGCATTACATCTAAAGTAGAAACATTATTTAAACCCTTAAATAAAAACATAGAAGCAATAGTCAATGCACCTACACCTGCTATTAAAGGAACATGAAATTTCATTCTTGAGAAAACATCTATGTTTTTTTCTTTTTCTTTTAACTCTTTGATTTTTAACTTATATTCACTTCTTTTTTCATCATCATCTAAAACAATAGCACTAAGTTCTTTGATTTGCTCTTCTTGGCTTTTGTTTTTTAAATTTTTAAAATATTCTTCTTTAAATGCTTTTTTTTCTTTTTTGATTTCTTTTACCACAAGAGTTATTTCTTCTGATGGCTTTAGGATTTTTTTATAAATATAAGCATAAATTAAATACGCTACAAGCCCGCCAAGCAAAGGCGAAATAACCCAACTCATAGCTATTTTATAAATACCATTCCAATTTACCATAGATAATGCTTGATCTTGATCAAAAAATACAAAGCCCATAGCAATACTTGAACCTACAATACCTCCTATAATACTATGAGTAGTAGAAACTGGAAGTCCTTTTTTAGTTGCTACAAAAAGCCAAATTCCTGAACTTAGCAAAGCTGAGAGCATTACGCATACAAATACCATAGGATTAATCCCATCAGGTAAAACTACTATACCACTTCTTATAGTATTTGTTACTTCTCCTCCTGCAAATACAGCCCCACTTAATTCAAATACCGCTGCAATAATCAAAGCTTGTTTTATAGTAACTGTTTTAGCACCCACGCTAGTACCAAATGAATTTGCAACATCATTACCACCGACATTAAAGGCCATGAAAATACCAAATACGCTAGCAAGGATAAATAATATCATGGAATTATTAGGAATATAATTATACCCCCAAACAAAAAAGCATAAAACACTCACAATAAAAATAAAAAATGCAATAGCATTATCTTTACTCAAGCATTCTCCTTAAGAATTTATTTTAATGAATTAATTTTAGTAACTTTTACTTAGTTTTTTCTTTGATCTTTAAAAATTGCAAAGCAGATTTCACTGCTTGCATATAACTTTGTAAGTTTATTTTTTCATTTTTATAAGCCCTATCATAAGCTGTACCATGATCAACGCTAGTGCGAATTATAGGTAAATTTAAACTCACATTAATACTTTTTTCAAAATACAAAGCCTTTAAAGGTGCTAAGCCTACATCATGGTACATACTCACTAAATACTTACATTTACTTAGTGCAAAAGGAGTAAAAGCACTATCAGCCACTAAAGGCTCACTTAAATAAATATTTTCCTTATAAGAAAGTTCTTTTTCTTTTTGACTTAAAAAATCTTCATTTTCTAAATTTTGCAAATTTAACGTGTAATCTTTTAAAAATACATTTGCCATTCTTATAGCTTTTTTTATTTCCCGCTCTTCTTCTCCGCCTATTACGCCATTATCACTTGCATGAGGGTTAAAACTCAAAACTCCAATTTTCTCAAATAAAGTGCATTGATAAAAATTAATTAAAAATTGCGCAAGTTTGAAAGCCTTAATCTCTTTAAAAACATCTCTTAAAGCCATATGCTCAGTATATAAAGCCACAAAAAGCTCATCACACCCTAACATCATAATAGCATCTTGTTTGAAAAAATCTCTTAGTGCCTCAGTATGACCTTTATAGCTCACTCCCCCCATTTGCCAAGTCTTTTTATTAATCGGTAAAGTTACCAAAGCATCTAAAAACAAATGCGTGCAATAACTAGCCCCTTCAAAACTTAAAAAAGAATAAACCCCACTTTTAGCGTCTAAATTTGCAGGATTTAACTCAAAATCAAAATCAATACTTTTACTAGCTTGATATGAAAACTCATAAATTAAAAAATTTTCTTTTTCTTCTTTAAAACTAAATTGTGGTTTTGAAGCATTAGAAATTTCAACTAAATTGATTTTAGATTTAGGATTTATTTTCAAAAGCTTACTTGCTTTTTGAAATAATTCATAATGTACAAAATAATATGGCTCGCAAATTTTTACTAGCTCATCATGACAAGCTAATAAAATTTGCATACCTATGCCATTTAAATCCCCTATGCTAATAGCAATTTTTTTCATCTTTTAATCAAAGCTTTCATTTGCAATATAGCTTTTTCCAAGCCTACAAAAACCGATCTTGCTACTATACTTTGGCCTATATTTAACTCTTCTATTTCTAAAATATCTACAATATTTTTTACATTTTTATAATTAAGTCCATGTCCAGCTGCCACTCTTAAATTTAAACTCTTAGCCAAACTTGCACTTTGTTTTAGTCTTTGGAGTTCATTTTCTAAAAGCTTTTTGAGTTTATTTTTACTTAAAATTAATTCAGGTAATGCATAAGAAGTTTGATTGATATTAGTATATAATGCATTATAAATATTAGCATACAAGCCTGTATGAAGCTCTATAAAATCAGCATTTAGAGAAGATGATTTTTTAATATCTTCTAAATTTGGATCAATAAATAAAGAAACTTCGATTTGCTCTTGCTTTAAAGCATTAATAGCTTCTTGTAGTTTTTCATTATCTAAATTTAAACCACCTTCTGTTGTAAGTTCTTGTCTTTTTTCAGGCACTAAAGTAACGCGCGAGGGTTTGTATTTTAAAGCATATTCTATCATATCAATAGAGCATTCTAAATTCACTACACACTTGCAATATTTTAAGATATTTTCTAAATCAAACTCATTAGCATGGCGACGATCTTCTCTCACATGGATAGTGATTTGATCAGCTAAATTTGCACTCAAAAACGCAGCTTCAAGCAAATCAGGATCATTTACTTTTCTAGCTTCTCTTAAAACCGCTATATGATCGATATTAACCCCTAAAAGCATAAGTTTTCCTTATAAGTTTTTTGCTATTATACTTTAATTTTTTTAAGGAGAGCTAGTGTTAGGTATTGATATGGGTTCAAATACATTAAGAGCTGTTTTAATGGATGAGAATTTTAATAAATTAAAAAGCGAAGAATTTATCATAGGGGCAGCTAAAAATATGCAAAATGATATCATTAGTGATGAAGCCATAGAAAGAATTTTTAGCGCTTTAAAAATCTTAAAAGAAAAAAATTATGACTTAAGTCAAGCCAAAGCAGTCGCCACAGCTGCTTTTAGAAAAGCAAAAAATACTGAGTTTATTTTTGAAAAAATTCAAAAAGAATTTAAACTTGATGTAAAATTAATCGATGCAAAAACAGAAGCAAAACTAAGTATTTTAGGTATGCAAGAGCGTCTTAAAGCCCTTAAGCTTTTTAGAAAAGACCTAAACTATTGTGATTTAGGTGGTGCTTCTTGTGAAATTTCAAATGAAAAGTTTAGCAAAAGTTATGATTTTGGAATTATTAGTTTTTATGAAAGAATGCATTTTAAAGCTATAAAACCAAGTGCTTATGTAAGATTTTTTAAAAAATATCCACAAAATCTTATGCGTATTAAAGATGAAAAATTAAAAATTCATCTAAGCCCCTATCCTACGCATTTAAAACAACTTGCCTTAAAAGCTTTTAATCTTAGTAAAAATATAAAATTAAAAGGGAATTTTTTCATACTAAATTCAGGAGTACCCACCACACTTTGTGCTTATAAACAAAACATAAAATACAAAGATTACCTAGAAGAAAGTGTAAATGGTAAAATACTCAAACGCAAAGATTTTTTTGATTTTGCATTAAAAATTTGGAATTTAGAACAAGAAAAAGCTAAAATTTATCTTGGAGAAAATAGAAAAAAATACCTCATAGCAGGCTCAATGATACTTTTTGCTTTATTTAATAAGCAAAAGCTCATTGTGATTGATGATGGTGTTAGAGAAGGTGTGTGTATAGCACATTTTAAAAATATCAAATTTTAAAGGAGAAAAAATGAGTTTAAAAGATCAAATTTTAGAAGATATCAAAGAAGCTATGCGTAATAAAGATGATTTTAAAAGAAACACTTTAAGAACGCTTAATGCTAGCTTTAAACAAATAGAAGTTGATGAGAGAATTGCGCTTAGTGATGAAAGAATATACAAAATCATTGCGAGTGAGATTAAAAAACGAAATGAAGCAGCTTTGGCTTTTTCTAAAGGCTCTAGAGAAGATTTAGCACAAAAAGAACTCCAAGAAGTAGCTATTTTAAGTGCTTATTTGCCAAAACAACTTAGCGATGAGGAATTAGAAAGCGAGCTAAAAAAACTTATAGATAAATTACAAATTAGCTCTTTAAAAGAACAAGGTATTTTGATGAAAGAAGCTAAAGCAGCTTTTGGCGCAAGCGTTGATGGTAAAAGACTTAATGAAATGGTAAGAAAGCTTTTAGTATGAAAAAAGTTTTAACACTTTGCGCCTTAGCTTTAAGCTCTTTTGCTTATACTCAATATGAATTACATCCTAGCTTTAAAGCTTATTTTAAAGACTGTTCTTTATTGATGGATAAATATTATTATATTAATTGTTATGATTATAATTATAAAGGTACTAAGGCTATTGCTTATAAACTAGAGGCTAAAATTTTAAATCAAGGACACATCAAAAAACGCCCAAGATTTCAAGAAGATACCAATATACCTAAAAAATATAGAACTTATTGGGAGGATTATCTAAGAAGTGGTTATACAAGAGGGCATGTCGTGCCAAATCAATCCATGAATGCGACCCCACAAGCCCAACTTAGCACTTTTTTAATGAGCAACATAACTCCACAAAAAAAAGATATTAATGCAGAAATTTGGAATGAAATCGAACAAAGAGAAAGATATTTAGCAAAGAAAAATAAAGAATTAGAAGTCTTAAATTTAGTACTTTATGATGATAAGCCAAAACGCATTAAAAACAACATAGCCATTCCTAGTTTTTATGTCAAAATTCTTAAGGCTAAAAATTTCAGCGAATGTTATAAAGTGCCAAATAATGATAATTTTGCAAGATTTGATAGAAATTATTTTAAGGAAGATTGTAAAAAATATATTGATTAAACTAGAAGCAACAAGGCTTCTAGTTTAGTTTTTACTCAACTTCAGCATCGATTACATCATCGTCTTTTTTCTTTTGAGCGTTTGGTTCTTCTTTTTTGTACATATTTTCTGCTAATTTATGAGAAACTTCACTTAAAGCTTTCATTTTGCTTTCAATTTCTTCTTTAGAAGCATTGGCATTTTTCAATGTCTCTTTTAACTCATCTAAAGCTTTTTGAATATTTGCTTTATCATCATCACCTACTTTATCTCCAAGCTCACTTAAAGATTTTTCTACTTGATGTACTAAGCTATCAGCAGCATTTCTAGCTTCTACCGCTTCTTTGCGTTTTCTATCTTCTTCTTTGTGAAGCTCTGCATCTTTTACCATGTTGTTGATTTCTTCTTCACTTAATCCACTTGAGCCTGTGATTTTAATCTCTTGAGCTTTACCTGTAGCTTTATCTTTTGCACTAACTGTTAAAATACCATTTGCATCAATATCAAAAGTTACTTCAATTTGTGGCATACCGCGAGGTGCTGGTGGAATTCCTTCAAGATTGAAATTTCCTAAAGATTTATTATCACGGCTAAATTCTCTCTCACCTTGTAAAACATTGATAGTAACTGCGCTTTGGTTATCTTCAGCAGTTGAGAAAACTTGCTCTTTTTTAGTTGGTATAGTTGTACCTTTTTCGATGATTTTAGTCATCACCCCACCTAAAGTTTCAATACCCAAAGAAAGTGGAGTAACATCAAGCAATAATACATCTTTAACATCACCTTTAATAACCGCACCTTGAATTGCCGCACCTATTGCAACAACTTCATCAGGATTTACTGATTTATTAAGCTCTTTTCCAAAAGCTTTTTTAACTTCTTCTTGTACCAGTGGAACACGAGTAGAACCGCCCACCATAACGATTTCTTTTACTTCATTTTTGTCAAGCCCTGCATCTTTTACTACTTCGTTAATTTTACTAATAGTTTCAGCAACTAAACCATCAATCATACTTTCAAATTTAGCTCTTGTTAGAGTTTTAGTTAAGTGTTTTGGACCACTTGCATCAGCTGTGATAAATGGTAAGTTAATATTAGTTTCATTAGCTGAACTTAATTCTTTTTTAGCATTTTCAGCTGCTTCTTTTAATCTTTGTAAAGCCATTACATCGTTTTTAAGATCAATACCTGTTTCATCTTTAAACTCATTTGCTAAAAAGTCGATTAATTTATTATCAAAATCATCACCACCTAAAAATGCATTACCACCAGTTGCTAAAACTTCTACAACATTATCACCTGTTTCAAGCACAGTAACATCAAATGTACCACCACCTAAATCATAAACTACAATTTTTTCACTTTCTTTTTTATCAAGTCCGTAAGCCAAAGCTGCTGCAGTTGGTTCGTTGATAATTCTTAATACATTCAATCCTGCAATTTGCCCTGCTTCTTTTGTAGCTTTTCTTTGTGCATCATTAAAATACGCAGGAACAGTAATAACCGCATCTTCTACTTTTTCACCCAAGAAAGCCTCTGCATCTTCTTTTAATTTCATTAAAACTTTTGCTGAAATTTCTTGTGGAGTATAAATTTTACCTGCTATTTCAATCGCACAAGCTCCATTTCTTTCTGTAATATGATAAGGTAAGCGATTTTTAGCTTCTTTTGCTGCTTCTTCATTGATCATTAAACCCATAATTCTTTTTATAGAATAAATAGTTTTTTCAGGATTAGTCACAGCTTGACGCTTAGCGCTATCTCCAACTAAAACTTCTCCCTTATCTGTAAAAGCAACTACCGAAGGAGTAGTATTTTTACCTTCTTTATTTGGGATAACTTTACTCTCACCTCTTTCATACACACTCACACAAGAATTTGTTGTACCTAAATCTATACCTATAACTTTTGCCATTTTTAATCCTTTTTATTAAATTTTATTTTGCAACACTAACTTTTGCTGATCTAATCACTCTATCATTCATCATATAGCCCTTTTGTAAAATTTGGACGATATGATTGCTTTCATGATCAGCGCTTTCAACATGAAACATCGCTTCATGTAAATTTGGATCAAACTCACCATTTGCTTCTATAACTTTAACCATATGTTTTTCAAGTTTTTTCAAAAGCAAGTCTAAAGTGTTTTGAACCCCTTCTTTGATTTTTAAACTTAATTCATCATTAGCTTCTACATTAATAGCCGCCTCTAATGCATCAACTACATCAAGCAAATCTTTAGCAAAACTTTCATTTGCATAAATTGTTGCTGAAATTTTTTCTTTTTCCATTCTTTTTTTAATATTTTCAAATTCAGCATTTGCTCTTAAATAAGTATCTTTTAACTCATTATACTCTGCTTGAAGTTTTTCTAATTCATTGTTTTGATTTTCTGAATTTTCCACTGCTTCTTCTTGCATTTGCTCATTTTGCTTTTCTTCGCTCACGCAGCCTCCTTTATAATATTTAACATTGTTTTAAAATCAGAATACACACTACCGGCAAAAACTACATTAGATTCTTTACCTAAAAATGTACCCTTAAGCTTTAATCCCATAAAACCCTCTTCAAACAAAGGATCAAATTGCAATTTATCATTAA
Source organism: Campylobacter lari (assembly GCF_001017575.1). Classification (NCBI taxonomy): domain Bacteria; kingdom Pseudomonadati; phylum Campylobacterota; class Epsilonproteobacteria; order Campylobacterales; family Campylobacteraceae; genus Campylobacter; species Campylobacter lari. The sequence continues at coordinate 923,733 of NZ_CP011372.1, forward strand.
AATAAAATCCAATTTGAGGAGATAAAAGCTTAGCAAATTCATCATTTTGATAAATTTGATAAGCCTTGCTCTCATTATATCTATAATAAACCATAGCTTCTTTTAGCATAGCTATCTTCTCCAACAACTCTTTAAACTCAACTCTAAAAGCTAAATTTTCAATACTTTTTAGATCAAGTCCTACAAGTCTTTGCAAAAAAATAAAACTATCTTGACTAAATCTTAAAACCAACTCATTTTGTCCAAAATCAAGTATGATAAATTTATCATTAACCTTAGTAATATCTTGCAAAATAAGCTCATCGCCACCATAAACTAAGGTATAAATTTCAAACTTATCAAGCAAAAACTCTAACAAGGCAAGATCATTAATCACAATCTCATTTTCGCAAAGTTGCTCATACCAATAAGCCTTCATAGCACTAAAAGTTGGTATGCGACCACTGCTAATATGAAGTTGCGTTAATACACCTTCATCACTTAATTTTTTAAAATAAACTCTTATAGTAGAAGCAGGTATGCTAACTTTATGATTTAACTCATTAGAACCCACAGGATTATTACCCTCTAAATAGGTCTCAATGATGGTTTTTAAAATTAAATCTTTTTTACTATAAGACTTCACATAAAACCTTAGTTATTTATTTTAGCACTCAATGTTTTTAAGTGACAAAATAATTATACAACTTTAGTATAATAATGTCAAGTTATTTTTAAATAAAAATATTTAAAATTATTTAGTCTATATAACTAAAGTTTATTTAGCCATTTATATATAATATATAAAAACTTATTTTTCAGTTTTTTTAAAAGAAAAGATAATATAATTGCGTCTAGCAATATTTTTTAAAAGGTTTACAATAATGAAAAATCTTACTTTAAGAGAAAAGCAAGATCTTGAAGCTTATGTGTTTTCCAATATAGAAAGAAAAAAAATGGCTTTAAGTAGAATTTTAAAGTTGTATTATTTAAGATTTTTTAGATTAGTTTTTTAATTTATATTTTCTCATACCCTCTTTTGTGAAAGATAAGTCTTTAAAATCAGGGGATGAGATTAACTCCATACAAGTTTTATCCAAATTTTCCATTCCGCTTACTTGCATACTAGCTTGCAAATTTTCATCTAAATATAAATCAAAAATTACACAAGCTTGATTATTAACCTTGTAAAGAATTTTTCCACCTTTTTTCTCATCTAGTTCATACGCTTGAAGTTTATCATTTTTACTCATTTTCTTAATTTCTTTTGCAAAAGATTGATGTAAGGTATAATAAATCATAAAATCACGCATAATATTTTTAATATCAGCAATTTCTTTTCTTAGTTTTGATAAATCTTTAGCGTATAAACTTATAAATTGCGTATTTAAGTATTCATTTAGACTTTTTTCGTTTAAATTTTCACACAATGGATAAATTTTAACCACGAAAGCCTTATTTTTAGCAAGCACTATATCCACACAAGCTTGTTTGTTTTGTTTGTATTCTAAAAATAAAGCTTGACTTGAGCTTAAATTTAGCGTGTTTTGTTTATTGTAAGCAAAATCACTTAAATCTTCATAGATATTTGCATAAGAAAAAATTCCCATAAAAAGCAATAATAAAATTTTCATTCAAATAAATCTTTATGATGATTTTTTAAGTACTCTACTACTTCTAAGATCTCATCAACTCCTTCTTTTTGAGTATTTTGACAAACCTCATCAATACAATCAATATAAAGTCCAATTGCTTTTTCTAATTTTGCTCTTTTTACCCCAGCAAACAAAAGCATTGCCTCTAAAACTATGCTTAATTCATATTGTAAATTTTCTATTTCTTCTTTAAATTCATGATTTGTTTTCATTATTTTCCTTTAATTCTTTGCTTTTAATCAAATCTACAAATTGTGCTTTTATGAAATCATAATTAGAGCTATCTTTATACGCAGCAAATAATCCACCGCTAGCATTTTTATGCCCTCCCCCATTAACCAAGCTTTTAGCCATCAAACTCACATCGATTTTATTGTTTGCTCTAAAACTTAAGGTTTTTCTTGAACTAAGATCAACAAAAAAATCAAAATCAGGATTTTGCATTAAAAAATCATTTCCAATTACAGAAGTATTGCCTATATTTGAAGTTAATAAACCTTTACTTCCTTTATAAAATACACTAAATTTTTCCTTATTTACACTTAGTCTTTCTACCACAAATTTAGAAATTAAATTGCTTAAGGTGTCATCATTTTCTTTTTTAAAAAAAGATTTTTTTAAACCATGCAAATCATCATCTAAATTAATATGAGCATTTTTTTGGTGAATGTATTTTCTACAAACATCAAAAAGATAAAAAAGATATTTAATATTTTCTTGTGCAAACATTACTCTATTGATTTCTTTTGCTCCAGAAACCATACCAAGCAATACTTTTCCAAGTTCAAAATTCTCATCTTCACTTAACCAAATATCTACTGCATTTACCACATCTACAAATTCTGACAAAGCTTTATTTTCGCCATAACATTTACTAAAAAAATCATAAACAATCTTAGTAGCACATCTTTTATCATCTAAAAAATACCAAGGATATTTTTGCATACATTCTAAGCCACTTTGATGATGATCTAAAAGTAAAAGTTTGATTTTTTTACCTTCTATAGCTTTTTGAAAATCTTCACATTGACTTAAAGTTAAATTTAAATCTGTGATTAAAATCACAAATTCTTCATTAGGATTTTGCTTTAAATCTTCCTCTATATTTTTAAAAATCACATTAAAATTTTCATTAATCTCTTTACCATAATTAGAATTATAAAAATAACAATTCTTAAAATAAAAATCTAGCACATACTGACAAGCATAGCCATCTAAATCTGTATGTGAAAGATGATAAATTTTCATATTTTTCCTTTATAAATTATCAACTTTTATGATACCTTCTGTTTCAAATTTGGTATTTTCTGCAATCTCAGCAAAACTTAAAACTGTAATATTAATACCAAAATTAGAACAAATATCAGCAATAAATTTTCTAAGTTGTGGCTCAACACAAAGCAAGAAAGGTTTAATTCTTGTATTTGCCACACTTGCAAGTTCAGCTTTTAAAGCTTCTACTAAAGCACCAGTTTGAGCTACATTTATCATTAAATGATACGAACCATCTTTAAACTGCACATGCTCCATTAATTTTGCAGCCGCAGCTGCATCAAAAATATAAAAGCTAATTTGCCCTTTTTCATCCACATATAAATTTGTAATTGCTCTTGCTAAAGAGGCCCTTACATGCTCAATAATCATATCCAAACTCTTACTTACTTCAGCTATATCACTAATTGATTCTAAAATTGTAAGCATATCTTTAATAGGAATATGCTCTTTAAGTAAAGCTTTTAAAACTTTTTGGATTAAACCTATACTAGCAACTCTTAAACAATCATCTACTACGATAGGATAATCATTTTTGATTTTATCTAATAGATTTTGAACCTCTTGTTTAGTTAAAAGTTCTGAAGCATTAGCTTTTATAAGCTCACTCATATGGGTTGATATCACACTTGCTGGATCAATTACAATATAACCATTCAGTGTTGCCTCATCTTTTAAAGATGATTCTATCCACAAAGCATCAGAATTAAAAGCAGGTTCTTTAGTAGCTATACCTTCAATAGGTTCAGTGATAAAACCACTATCCATAGCCAGATATTTATCAGGATAAATTTCAGCACTAGCTATACCCACACCTTTGAGTTTAAAAGTATATTCATTAGGCTTTAATTGCAAATTATCTCTAATTCTAATTTTTGGCATTAAAAAGCCTAAGCTTTGAGCTATATTGCGTCTTGTTGATCTAATACGCTCTGTTAATTCACTTTCTGCTAATTTAATAAGTCCATAGCCTAATTCTAGTTCTAAAATTTCTAATTTTAAAATGTCTGTGATTTTGTTTTCTTCTTCTTTTAAAATTTCTTCCTCACTGCGTTTTTGAGGCTTAGCTTGCTCTTGTTCATCAGCTTCTTGGGATTTTTTAGCCGAAATTGTATTGATTTGAATTTTACCCTCTTGTACTTGTTTTATCATATAACCAAGTCCCAAAAACACTAAAGCCATAAAACCCAAAGAAAAGTGTGGTAAACCTGGAACTAAAGCAAAAATAAATAAAACAAAACCTACAATTAATAAGGTTTTATATTCCCCTAAAAGCTGATTAATAGAACCTTCAGCAAAATTATCCTCATCTTTACTAGCACGCGTGATGATAATTGCAGTTGCTGTTGAAGTTATAAGTCCAGGAATTTGAGAAACAAGTCCATCACCTATTGTTAATATAGTATAAGTTGAAGCACATTCTCCAAGCTCCATATCATGCTGAAAATAACCTATCATAAACCCACCAATTAAATTTACAATGGTGATAATAATCCCAGCAACAGCATCCCCTTTTATAAATTTAGAAGAACCATCCATCGCTCCATAAAAATTTGCTTCAGCTATGATTTCTTGGCGTCTTGCGCGTGCAGTTTTTTCATCAATCAAACCCGCATTTAAATCCGCATCAATAGCCATTTGCTTACCTGGCATTGCATCAAGAGTAAATCTTGCTTGAACCTCAGAAACCCTTGTACTACCTTTGGTTACAACCATAAAATTAATCAAAACCAAAATACAAAAAACAACCATACCTATAACATAATTACCACCAACAACAAATTCTCCAAAACTTGCCACTATATCACTAACAGCAGTTGGACCTTGATGACCCTCACTCAAAATCATACGCGTTGTAGCAATATTAAGTGAAAGCCTAAAAAGTGTGATGATCAAAATCAACGTTGGAAAAGTCGTTAAATCCGTAGGCTTTGGTATATACAAAGAAATTAAAATAATTAAAACTGAAATTGCAATACTTAAAGCAAGAAAAAAGTCTAAAACTATACTTGGTAAAGGTACTATAATAATTGCTAAAATTGCAATAATTACAGCTACTATGGTTAAACTTTTTGCCTTTAAAATAGGTGCAACAAGTGGAGCAACCCAAGGCAACACTAAGCTAAAAATATCTCTTTTAGCCATTATTTTGAATAATATCCTCTAAAGTGATAGAAACTAAAAAATCATCGATTTTGTTTTGAAGTTTCACCAAAACTGGCATAATTTTGCAATTATCCTCTTTTTGAGAAGGACAAATTCCATTACTACATTCAAAGACATTAATGGATTTTTTCTCTACGCTATTAATAATTTCTTTTAAGGTGTATTCACTTGGCTTTTTAACAAGCATAAATCCACCTTTAGCACCCTTATAAGATTTCAAAAGTGCGTCTTTAGCAAGAGCTTGTAAAATTTTTGCTAAAAAACTTTTAGGTATATCTAAGACATTTGACATGGTATCTACATCTTGTGGTTCTTGAGATTTTGCTATATGAATTAAAGACAATAAAGCATATTCGCTAGCTTTAGTAAATAACATTTGTTCCTTTCAAGTTATAAATATAATATTATTTTTGGTTATTAATAAAAATTTTTATTATATCAAAAATAAGTATCGATAAATATTAAATTTCATATTTTTTAAATTTCAGCATTCTTTTTGGTTTTTTAGTTATAATTACATCTTTTAATTTAAATACCGCTCAGGAGGTCTATTATGGCTTTAGATTCGGCTAAAAAAGCAGAAATAGTTGCAAAATTTGCTAGAAAAGAAGGAGATACGGGTTCTCCAGAAGTTCAAATCGCACTTTTAAGTGCAAGAATTTCAGATTTAACAGAACACTTAAAAATCTACAAAAAAGATTTCTCTTCTCGTTTAGGTCTTTTAAAGCTTGTTGGTCAAAGAAAAAGACTTTTATCTTATCTAAAAAGAAAAGATTATCAAGCTTACACTAAATTAATCAACGAATTAAACCTAAGAGATAAATAAGCCTCGTGCTTATTTATCTTCTTTATATATTTTTTATTATATTTATTTACTACTATTTTAATTTAAGTTTTCAAAATTTTGATATTTTATTCACAAGAGTTTCACAATGTGATTTTAGCTTCTAAGCACTTAAAAATAGCACTTTAAGTTTTGTGAATAAAAATATTTTTCACATTTAATTTTATTGATTTTTAAAGTTTTTTCACTTTTGCTATAAAAAAACCGTCCGCATAGTCATCCGGTAAAACTCTTTTGGCAAATGATAAATCAAATTCATCACTCTTTGCATATATAAAATCAACATTAGCTAGATTAAAATCAAGCAATTCTAATTTAAAATTTTCATTTCTTAATGCATTTTCTAAAACCGCTTCATTTTCTTCTCTTAAAAATGTACAAGTACTATACACTAATTCTCCACCATGTTTTAAAGCTAGCAATGCTGAGTGTAAAAGTTTTTTTTGTAAATTTGCAATTTGCTTAATTTCCTTTGTATTTTTTTGTATTTCAAAACCCATTTTTGCAAAAGTTGAGCAAGGCGCATCAAGTAAAATTTTATCAAATTTCAAAGGACAAGCTTTACCTATAGTACGTGCATCTTTTAAGAAGCATTTTACAATTTTAACTTGATAATTTTCCATAGTTTTTTTTAAGGTAAAAAAACGTGTTTTAGATAATTCACAACTTGCTAAATAACCCTCATTTTGCATGAAATTAGCTAAATTTAAGCTTTTTCCACCAGGAGCTGCACACATATCCAATACACTCTCACCAGCTTTAACACCCAAAGTTTTAGCACACAAGTACGAAGAGTAATTTTGTATATAAAACTTACCCTCATTAAAAGCTTTCATTGAGCTTAGTTTGCTTTTGAAGATACTTGGAATTTTATAACAATTCAGATCAATTTTTTCAAATTCTATATTTTCATTATTTAAAATTTCTTCTAGTTTTTCATTATCAACAAGTAAAGAATTTCTAAAAATATTAATATATTTTTCTTGATTAAAACTTTGAAGGATTTGTTCTTTTTGCTCTTTTGTATAAATTTCATCTAAAGCTGTATTTAAATCAAGTAAGGCCATAAAAATCCTTTAAAAACAAATACGCAGCTAAAGAATCAAGTTTGCCATCTTTTTTCTTTAAATTCACCATGCCAAGTTCTTGTGCATTTTTAGAACTAAAACTCTCATCGACAAAAAAAACTTCTTTGTCAAAATCAAGTAAAGATACGAAATGTTCTACCCTTTTTCGCATTTCATCTTCACTAGATCCACCTAAAGGAACTCCTACCACCAAAGTATTTACATCATACTCTTTGATGTACTTTTTTACCTCATTTGCTGCTTGGTTGCGATTTTTTCTAATAATAGCTTCAAGTGGCATAGCTATACTTTTATTAATACACAAAGCAACACCAATACGCTTTAAGCCTATATCTAATGCTAAAGTTTTCATAAGCAAGCTCTTATTTTCACTCCAGATATTTCTACCAAACCCTCAAGTTCATATTCATAAACTCTATCACCAAATTTTTTTAAAACTTTTTCTAAATCATCTTCATGTTTTAAAAAACTTAATAAATCATCTTCGCTTTGCTCTTGATGAAACTCTCCAAACATTTTTACAAATTCATCAAAATCATGAATTAAATTTGCCTTTTTTGTGGCTAAAAGCAAATTTGTTCCTTCGCTTTCATTTTTCCTATGAGGTAATACATATATAGATTTATTCATACCTAAAGCAAGTCTTGCACTTTGCATAGAACCACTTTTTAAATCAGCCTGGGCTATTACAACAACCTCACTTAAAGCAATAATAAGTCTATTTCTTAATAAAAAATCATAAGGCTTTGCCTTATAATTTCCTTCATTTTCACTTAAAGCCAAAGCATTTTCATAAATATTTAAAATTTCATTTGTGTTTGCTTTTGGATAAATCTCATCAAGCCCATTAGCAAATATAGCTATAGTTTGAGGATAGGCTATTTTAGCTGCTTGGATATCCACCCCTAAAGCCCCGCCACTTACTACACAAACCTTAGTTTTTTTTAACAAAGTCACCAATTCAACAAGACAATTTTTAGTATAAACACTCATTTTTCTAGAACCTATAATAGCCACTTTTCTAGCATTTAAAAGCTCTAAATTGCCTTTATAATAAATCTTTGAAGGCGGATTTAAAAGATTTTTAAAATCTTCAATATTCTCAATAAATTTCATTTAAATACACAAGCTCAACTGAATTTAACAAATCTTTACTTTGCACCAAGGCCTTAAAAGTCTTTTCTCTTGGATGACCAATAGCAATAGCAAAACCTTTCTTTTTTGCCTCTTCTACTGCTTGTTTGAGTTGATTTTTAATATATGTTATATCATCTTCATTATCTAAAAAAACATCTCTAGCTATATAAGGCTGATTAAACTGACTTGCTAAGTTTTTGGCTTTAGAATTTCCTATGGTTCTTGAATCAACAAAAATAAAATCATTTTGCTTAAAGGCACTAAATAATTTTTCCATAGCCTGTTTATTTGCAGTAAATAAACTTCCTGTATGGTTGTTAATAAATTTTACTTTTGGAAATTGCTCTTTTACAAAAGCTATGCGTTTGCTTATTTTTTGTATATCATCACTAGGGTGCAAGGTATTTAATTCTGCCTTGTCATATTTTATAGCAGCAAGGGGCAAATGCACCATAAAAAAGTCAAAATCCTTTGTAAACTCAGCTGTATAAGGATGGCGTTTATCAGGTGGAAAAAAAGATGGGATTAATTTTAAATTTGTTTTTTTAAGCATATCTACATGAGTGTGACTTGCCATATCATCTATAATAATTGCTAGACGAGGTTTGCTATTTTTTTGCACTAGGATTTGAGTTTTATTATCCTCATTTTTATCTGATATATTTTGCTCTTTATTGATTAATTCTTTGCTTGTATTTTGATCTATTACTTCTAAAATTAAAGTTTGATTATCCTCTTTAGTTTGATTTAACTCTGTATTTACAGGGTTTAAATTTAAAATTTCACTAATATTTTTATCTAAAAATTCTAATTTTTCATTTTCTAAAGTCAAATTTATATCATTAAAACTAAAATTATTTTCTTGTTCTTTTGTAGGTGGTAATGGTTCTTTTTTAACTATGGTTTGATTATAGTCTAAGGTTTTATTTTCTTCTTTTTTTAAAAACAAAGCTCCAAATGCAAAAAGAAAAATTCCAATTATAACAAGACAAAGTGCTAAAAGCACTTTGTATTTTTTATTTATAGTTTTCAAATTAGTTTTTATCTTTATCAACTAATTTTTTAGCACTAATCCAAGGCATCATAGCGCGAAGTTCGCGTCCTGTTTTTTCTATCAAAGAATCATTCATTAATTTACGCTCTGCGTGCATTCTTGCAAAATTTGCTCTTCTTTCTAAGATAAAATCTTTAGCAAAACTTCCATTTTGTATGTCTTTTAAAACACCTTTCATAGCCTCTTTAGTTTCTTTGGTAATAATCTTAGGCCCTGTGATATAATCTCCATATTCAGCTGTATTAGAAACAGAATATCTCATATCAGCAATACCGCCTTGATAAATCAAATCTACAATTAATTTCATTTCATGTAAACACTCAAAATACGCCATTTCAGGCTCATATCCTGCTTCAACTAAGGTTTCAAAACCAGCTTGGATTAAAGCACTAAGTCCTCCACAAAGCACTGCTTGCTCACCAAATAAATCTGTTTCAGTTTCAGCTTTAAAAGTCGTTTCTATAATACCTGTTCTACCACCACCTATAGCACTAGCATAACTTAAAGCTAAATTTTTAGCATTTTTACTTTCATCTTGGTGAATAGCAATTAAACAAGGAGTACCCCCACCTATACTAAATTCATGTCTTACAGTATGACCAGGAGCTTTAGGAGCTATCATAATCACATCTATGCCTTTTGGAGCAACAATTTGTCCATAATGGATATTAAATCCATGTGCAAATGCTAGAGTTTTACCTGCCTTTAATTCAGGTTTAATTTCTTCATTAAAAATTTCACTTTGAATTTCATCAGGAGCTAAAATCATAATCAAATCTGCTTCTTTAGTAGCCTCTTTTACGCTTTTTACTATAAAATTTGCTTTTTGAGCTTTTGCCCAACTTTGTCCGCCCTCTTTTAAGCCTATGATCACTTCTACGCCACTATCTCTTAAATTCATAGCATGAGCATGACCTTGAGAGCCAAAACCTATAATAGCTACTTTTTTTGATTTTATTAAATTAATATCACAATCTTTATCATAATAAATTGATACAGCCATTATGCACTCCTAAAAATTAAAATTAAAGCAAAGATTATAACTAAAAAATATAAATTTAATCCTTTTATGATAAAATTTAAGTTTTGAAAAATTACTATAAAGAGTCTTATGAAAGAATTATTTAATCAACTAAGTTATGGTCTAAATGCCAATGAAATTACCAATAAAAACAAGCAAATCATTAGAGAATTATTAACTTGTGATATTATTAAATTTTATAAAAATAAATACTATTTAAAAGATGGCTTTACTTTTGGTAAGATTGATATTTCTGTTAATGGAACGGGATTTTTAGAAAGTTTTGATCCTGCTTTTAAGCGTGATTTACTCATAGAAAATAAAAATTTAAAAGGAGCAAATTATGCTGATATAGTTGTGGCAAAATTACTCCCTCTTAAAAAAAAGCGTCCAAGCGCTAAAGTTATTTTAATACTTAAAAGAGCCCACGAAACTTCTTTGGTTATGACTAAAAAATACGGAGAAGCAGTCCTTGGAGTAAATATTCAAACAGGGCTTACATGTGCCTTAAAAGCCTCTCAAAAATCTTTAAAAGCTCTGCCTTTAGGAACTATTTTAAAAATAGAAAATCATGATAATAATATCACCGAAGTGATAGGGCATATTGATGATGATTTTGTAGATGAAAAAATTTCCTTAGCACTTTTTAATAAAAATGCAATTTTTGATAATTTATGTGAAAATGAAGCAAAAGCTTATGGAGATAAAGTTGATGTAAGCATGTATCCATCAAGAAAAGATCTTAGAAATTTAAATTTTTGCACCATTGATCCAATTGATGCAAAAGATTTTGATGATGCAATTTATTATGATAAAAATGAACATGCCATTTATATAGCCATAGCTGATGTAAGTGCTTATGTGCATGCTTATAGTGCTATTGACAAAGAAGCAAGATCAAGAGGCTTTTCGATTTATTTTCCTCATATTGCCATACCTATGTTGCCAAGAGCTTTGAGTGAAAATATTTGCTCACTAAAACCTAATGAAGATAGGTTAGCATTTTGTTTTAAAATAAGTTTAGATCAAAACAATGAAGTGATTAAAGAAGAGCTTTTTGAGGCTATTATCAACTCAAAACGCCGTTTTAATTATGATGAAGTTGATGAGTATTTACAAACGCAAGAAGATTTAGGTGCGATTAATTGGCTTTATGAAGTTTTTAAAATCACTCAAAATTTACGTAAAAAACGTCTAAAAAATGCTTGTGAGTTTAAAACCCAAGAGCTAAGAATGACTTTAGATGAAAATAACAAACTCATAAAAACACGCCTTGAAAATGACACAGCCTCACATAATTTAATCGAAGATTGCATGCTTTTAGCCAATAAAGCTGCAGCAAAACTCATTGATATAGGAGTTTTTAGAAATCACTTAAGTCCTGATTATAAAAAAATAGATCAATTGCTAGCTGATCTTTCAACACTTAGTATAGATATTAATCCTAAAAATAATGTCATAGAATTATTTAAAGACATTCAAGTCTTAGCAAATGAGCTAAATATAAGAGAAGAAGTAGATAAGCTCATCATCAAAGCGCAAAAAAAGGCGGAATATTCTAGTGAAAATGCAGGACATTTTGGCTTAGGCTTTGATAAATATACCCATTTTACAAGCCCTATTAGAAGGTATTCTGATCTTATTTTACATAGACTTTTAAAAGCTAAAATTAACAATGATGAAAAAATGTTTAATTATTTGCTTTTAAATATACAAAGCACTTGTGAGGAATTAAGCTTACTAGAAAGAGAGGCAGATAAAGTTGCTTGGCATTTCATGGATAGAAAATTTGCAAGATGGGCAAAGGAAAATATAGGAAAAAGATTTAAAGCTTTAGTGGTAGAAAATCAAAGTTCATTGCAAGTAAAATTAAATGATGAAATTAAGGGAGCTTTGATTACCATTATAGGTTCAAGGGCAAATTTATTAGAAAATGTAGAAGTAGAAATCACTGAAGTGGATATTGTTAGTGCTAAAATTTTTGGCAAAATCACCAAGCATTTTAGTTTAGAAAGAAACCAAAATGTATAAAAATCAACTCCAAAGCTTACTTAATAGCAATAGTTTTCCTAATTATTTCTTGCTTTATGGAGCGGATAATTTCCAAATAGAGCTTTATGCTAAATTTATTAAAGATAAATACTCTTTTGATGAGAGTTTAAGATTTTATTTTGAAGAATATGATTTTAAGCAAGCTTATGATTATTTATCTAGTGCTTCCTTATTTAGCGAAAGAAAACTACTAGAAATCAAAACCCAAAAGAAAATCCCAAGTAAAGAACTCAAACAACTTTTACAGCTTTGTCAAAATTCACAAGATAATTATTTTTTACTTGAAATTTATGATGAAAACTCTAAACAAAGTGAAGCGGAGAAAATTTTTGCTAATAATTTTTGTAGATTTTATAAAGTAAATTCAGCCAAAGAAGGTATGGAATTACTAGCTTTAAAAGCTAAAGAGTTAAATATTAACATCACTCAAAATGCCCTTTATACTCTTTTTTATAATTTTAATGAAAATTTATATTTAGCAGCTAATGAGTTAAATAAATTTAATGGTTTAAATATTGATGAAAAAATCATTCAAGAGCATTGTTATAGTTTAAGTACTATTAGTTTTGAAAGTTTTTTTGATAAATTAATGCAAAAACAAGATTTAAGAAACGAACTTGAAAATATTTTAGAAAATTATAATGAAATAGCATTGATTAATGCCTTATATGCAAATTTTTCTAGACTTTTTAAAATTGCATTACATGTTAAAATTTATGGAAATTTAGATTTAAAAGAAATTTTAGGCTATGCCCCGCCTATTTCTGTGGCACAAAATCTTCAAAAACAAGCTCTTATGATCAAAATATCACAATATAAACATATCTTTTTGACACTTTGTAATTGCGAATATGAATTAAAAAAGAATTCTAAAATAGAAAAAAAAGAGTTTTTAATCGCAACACTTTTACAACTTAGCTCCATATTGAAAAGTTAAATTAAGAAAACTTATGGTAAAATAAAATTTGCATTTTATGCAAATCCTTGCCTAAAAATTTTAGGCTTTATATCCATAAGGAGAAATTAAATGAGACATTATGAAGTTTTATTCATATTAAAACCGACACTTACAGAAGAAGAGGTAAGTGCTAAGTTGGAATTCGTAAAAGAAGTCCTTACAAAAAATGGCGCAGAAATTGAAAGCGTAGTTCCAATGGGAACAAGAAAACTTGCGTACAAAATTAAAAAATACGAAAGAGGAACTTATTTTGTGATTTATTTCAAAGCTCCTACAAATTTAATAGCAGAGCTTGAAAGGGTATTAAGAATCACTGAAGAAGTAATTAGATTTTTAATCGTAAAATATGAAAATAAAAAAGAAATTGCGGCTTGGGAAAAACTAAGCAAAGGTATCAAACAAAATAAAAAAGAAATCAAAGCTAGCGAAAGTACAGAAGGCTAATTAATGTTTAATAAAGTCGTTTTAGTAGGTAATCTTACAAGGGATATAGAGATGCGCTATGCTCCATCAGGTAGCGCAATAGGCTCTTCTGCTATAGCTGTAACAAGAAGATTTAGTACAAATACAGGAGAAAAAAGAGAAGAAACCTGCTTTATCGACATTAGTTTTTTTGGTAGAACAGCAGAGATTGCTAATCAATACCTTAACAAAGGTAGTAAAGTTTTAATTGAAGGTCGTTTAAGATTTGAGCAATGGAGCGATCAAAATGGACAAAATAGATCAAAACACAGTATTCAAGTTGAGAATTTAGAAATGTTAGGTTCAACTGTACAAAATAACCAACAAAACAATTTTGACAATCAAAATTATGGTTATAATCAAAATTTTAACCAACAACAAAGTTTTGATCCTTATGCT